>JACPRB010000062.1 GCA_016190155.1 Planctomycetota bacterium | reverse complement strand
CTTCTGGTCCGCGCGGGCATCCATTCTCCGCCGGCCGCACACGACCTTTCGCAAAGGCCTTCGAGCGCAGGAACGGGTAAACGCAAGAACCGGTGAACGGAAGAACGAAGGAACGGCTGAACGGTTGCATTTGCTGGAGGGCGCCGTCCTTGGGTTGCTTGGCGCGCTCCTTCACGAACTTGCCCAGACCCAAACGGGCGGCGACCCGTCTGGACATGGACAACGCGCGAGCCCAGAAGCTTTTCGGACGCTGAGGAAGGAGCGCGTCGATTGCCGCGTCGGTTGAAGTGAATTGAGCCGTCTTCTGGTCCTGGATCCCCAGCGTGGGCCAAACAGGGCGAGCAAGCTGCCAAGTAAAGACTCCCTGCTACGCAGGGGGGATGAAGACGTAAACCCCTTGTTTACCGCTGGAAAGCAGATTCCTCCAAGTTCGACTTTAAGGTGGGTTTCTTCCGCAGAATCATCGCGGCGGCAATGAGGAGTGGCCTTGCGATATTACATAATCCAACATATATTGTTATATTATGACTACCTTCCGCCGGCGCGATGTCGGCCCGGCCGTTGTGCGCGCCCTGGGGTCGCTGCCCGTCGTCGTTCTGACGGGGATGCGCCAGACGGGCAAGACCACCTTCCTGGAGCATCAGCCGGAGTTGCGCGGCCGCCGCATCGTCACGTTCGACGACTTCGCGCAGCTCGAAGCGGCGCGGGACAACCCGGAGACCCTGCTGGCGGGGGACGAGCCGCTGACGATCGACGAGGCGCAGAAGTGTCCGGAGCTGCTGACCGCGATCAAACGTGAGGTGGATCGGCAACGGCGGCCGGGACGATTCCTCCTGAGCGGCTCAGCCAATTTCGCGCTGCTGAAGGACGTCTCGGAGACGCTGGCGGGGCGCGCGCTCTATCTTACAATGCATCCGTTCAGCCGCCGGGAGCTGCGTGGATCCGTCGAGGCGCCGCCGCTGCTCCGGTCGTTTCTCGAGGCGAAGCCGCGGCTGCCGGCGGGCGGCGCGCCCGTGTCGGCCGACGAAGTCCTTACGGGGGGCATGCCGTCCGTGTGCCTGGGCGAGGCGCTGGGTCGGGACTTGTGGTTCCAGGGATTCGAGCAGACGTACCTCGAACGCGACGTGCGCTCGCTGGCGCAGGTCGCGGATCTTGTGGCGTTCCGGCGTCTGATGAAGCTGGCGGCGCTGCGCACGGCGCAGGTGCTCAACCAGACGGAGCTGGGCCGCGACGCGCAGCTCAACGCCGTGACCACCGGCCGCTACCTGGCGCTCATGGAGACGTCCTACGTCCTGCATCGACTGCCGCCGTACTTATCGAACCGGACCAGCCGCGTCATCAAGGCGCCGAAGCTCTTCTTCACGGATGCGGGATTGGCGGGCTATCTCACGGGCGTCCACGACGTCGCCCCGGCCAGCGACGAGCCGATGCGCGGCGCGCTATTCGAGACGTATGTTGCGCAAAACCTGGCGTCCATCCTGTCGGCTCATTGGCCGCAGGCGCGATTGCACTACTGGTACGTGCACGGTCGCCATGAGGTCGACTTCGTCGTCGAAGCCGGCCGCGACTGTCTGGCGATCGAGGTCAAGGCCGCCACGCGATGGGAGAAGCGCGACCTGGCCGGGCTGCAGGCGTTTCTGGCGAATGTGCCGCGGTGCCGCGCGGCGATCCTGGCGTACAACGGCCGCGAAGTGGTCCGGCTGCAGGATCGGCTGTGGGCGGTGCCGATCGGGCTGATGGTTTCGTGACCGAACGTATGAACGAGCGAACGGAAGAACGGCTGAACGGTTATTCCTGCGGCGCCAGCTCGACGAGCGTGTCCTCCGCGACGGTGATCGTGCTCTTGCCGACCTCCACCTCCGCCACCCAGCCCAGCCCTTTGTCGTTGTCCAACGTGATGAACGCGCCGGCTCCCAGTCCGCCCAAGCTGTAGCCGTAACCGAGCTTCATGCCGACCTTGCCGGTGAACGGGTTGAGGGACACGCCTCCCTTGAACCCTTGGCCGACCGTCACGCTGACCGTGCCGTCCATGCCCACGGAGATCTCCACCGCCTTGAGATCGACCTTCGTGAGCGACGCGTCCACCCCGAGCGACCCCACGATGTCGAACCAACTGAATTGCGGCCCGAGCTGGGGGCACTCAAACTGATAATCGCGCGTGTTGAACGCGACGAGGCACATCCAGTAATCGACCAGGTTCTTCGGGTCGCTCCATTGGATACCAAGCACGGTGAAGCGGACCGGCGGCGGATGTCGGTCCAGATGAGCGCGCGCGATCGCGGCCATGCGATCCTGCATGAGGCCTGGCCCATCCGGTCCAGCCGCCACGGCGACGGCGGCCTTGCCCGCCGCGTCTGGCCCCATGGGGCTCAGCACGGGGAAGAGGCGCTCCGGCGTCAACATCGCCAGATACTCCTTCGGCGGCGCGTTGCAGCCGAAGAGCGAGTAGAAGCGGCTCGACGCGCGCGCCGATTCGTCGAGGGCCTGGGCCGCCATTTCCAGCACGCGGGCTCGATGGCCGTCCACGGAAGCCTTCCACTGGCTCCCCGTCGTGGCGACGAAGTGCCGGAACTGCACAACCAGCTTCGTGCAGCGTTGGCGATGATCCTCGAGCACTTCTTCGACCTTGCGTTCGTATTCCAGCTGCCCCAGCAGATCGGCCTCGTATTGTTGCCGGAGCTCCTCAAGCTTCTTCTCGACCTCCGCGTGGATCTGCTTCATCGTCCGGCGGGTCTCCTGGAGCCGCGTGCGCACGCTCCTCATCGCGGGCGGGCAGATCCGCGCGTGCTGCTCGAACTGGGCCTTCCAGATCTCGGCCGATAGGCGCGTGGACAGGGCGTAGGCGAGCAGATTGACGGCCTCGAGGGCCTCGTCGCGCGTCAGGTCTTTCATGCCGCGCAGTTCCTCGACGCGGATCACGTGCTCCGCGTTCGGATCGGTGAAGTCGCTCTCCATTCCCTCGAGGAGTTCGCGCTTGGGAGTCGCGAAGTCGCCGCAGGCGGCGACCCGGCCGGCGCGCTCTTTGAGCCAGAGGTCGCGCCCCGTCAGCGCCTCCCCGAACTCCTCGGCGGCCGCCTGATCGCCGCTCATCGCCCGCTCCGTCAAGTCCGCCAGACGCTTCTCCTCGCGCTCGTCCTCTTGCTGCGCGCGCGCCTCGTCCTCGACGGTCCAGAGCCCGGCGATCTCCTCGCGCACCTGCGCGTGTTCCTTGGAGAGCTCGTCGTAGCGCTTGAGCATGTCCGCGACGAATTGCGCGGTCTGCTCGGGCGACGGAGTCTTCTCGCCGGGGAATCTCGAGGAATCAATGTCGTCCTTCGGCGCGTCCTTCCCGAGATCCTCATTGACGCGCTTCAGCAGGCCGTGCGCCGCTTCGTGCTGGGCGTAACGCTCCACAATCGGTTCGAGGATCTCCTTCGCGTCGCGCTTGCGTCCCTGGCGATCGAGGATCCAGGCGCGGCTGTAGTCGATCTGGGGATGCCGCGGCTGGAGCCGGGCGGCCGCATCGAATTCTTTGAGCGCGTCTTCGGTCTTCCCGGTCTGCAGGAGGACGTGCGCGTAGTTGTTGCGGATCTCGGCGCAGTCGGGGTGGAGCTTCGCGCCTGCCGCCAGGAGCGCGCCGGCGGACTCGACGTCCTTGAGCCGCAGGAGCGTGAATCCGAGATTCGCGATGGCGCCGGCGTTCGTGGGGTCGGTCGCAAGGACGGAGGCGAAGCAGAATTTGGCGCCGGGGCCGTCGCCCGCGCGAACATGCGCGATCCCTTGCGTCACTTTGATTTCCTGGGCGCGCGGGCCGAGCTCCTTCTGGGCCTCTTCGACCGCGCGGCGAGCGATCGTCTGGATGGTCGTGTCCTGGGGCGCGACGACGACCGCGAGAAGCAGTGCGAGGTTCATAGCGTGGCCTTTCAGCATCCACCTTCCGGAACGAGTGAACGGACGAACCGATGAACGGGAGAACGGTCACTCCCCTGAGGCCGTGATCTGGAACGGCTCGACCTTCGCGTCGGACACCTTGTCGTCGCCTTCGTCCTGGCTTTCGTATCGCATCCAAGAGCCGGAGATGGAGGCGACCAGCGCCTTCTCGCTCGCGGAAACGATCTTGAGCGTGGCGTTCTTGGCGGCGTAGTGGACGTTTTCGCCTTGCAGGGAGGCTTCGTTTCCGTCCTCCGTGAGCGGGAAAGATTTGCCGGTCAACTCCTGGAGATTCTGCACGTTGATGGCGGCCACGAGGTGGAACGACCACGGTTGTCCTTCGGCGGTGATCTCGAGCATTCCTTCATCGCCCGTCATGGCGTTGAATCGGAAGGACGAAAGCGTGACGGATTGTCCGTCGAGCTTGATCGTCGTCGGTGGGGCGGCGACGGCGGAAGGGTTGGCACGCGCGTCACGCCCGCAAAGCCTTTTGAAGACTTCTTTGGCGAGGTCTTGGTCGAATCGCGCCTCGACCGGGTCCTCTTGGGCGTCGGGGGGCGGCTGGAAGAGGTCCGCGGGCACCGGGACGTCTTCCTCGACGCCTTCCGCCTCGAGCGTCCGTCCACCGCCCTCGATCTTCAGCACGATGTCGGTGCCTTTCCACCGCCAGTACGTGAGCGCCATGGGGAGGCCCTTGACGGCGATGACCTGGCAGTCACGCCCGCAGATCTTCTCGACCTTCGGCAGCTCGATCTGGACTTTATCCTTGAGCCAGTCCACGCCGAAGACGGGCGACCAGGTGTTCCAGAGCTCCTCGCGCTTCTGGAGAAACGCGGTCTTGGACGTTTCGTCGAGGCCGGCGAAATCGGCGCGCAGGTAGGCGCCGAGGTGAAGGCGTTTCTTGGCTTCGGATCTTCCGCCTCTCGATTCGACTTCGTAGAGGTGGGTTCCGTCGGTGAAGACGGTCTTCTCGCTCTGGACTTCCCCTTTGCGGTACAGGGTGGTGCGGCACCCTTGGCGCGATCCGTCGATCCACGCGACCGCTCCCATGAAGGGAGTCTTCTTATAGGTGATCTTGGCCGACGTGAAGGGGTATTGGGGGATGAGCGGGTTCTCATCGCCGAGCGGCGCGAGGAGCAGGAGGAGTCCCAGGGCGAGGCGCATGGAATTCCTTTCAAGAATAGCAGGTGGAAATCGTATCGTGGGTCGTTTGCGTCTGTCTACAGCTCGATGAAGATTCTCATCACGGGCGCGGCCGGGAATCTCGGGGCGATGCTGGCGCGGCATCTGCTGGCGGAAAGCGACCACGTCCTGCGGCTGATGGTCCACAAGACGCCGCCGGCGGACGACTTGGTTCGGCCGGGGCGGACGCACGTGCATCGCTGCGATCTGGCCGATCCGCAGACGCTTGTCGAGGCGTGCGCGGGGACGGATGTCGTCGTCCACTTCGCGGGCGTCCTCTTCGCGCCTGGCGCGAAGAAGTTCCTGCCGACGACGAACGTCGAGTACGTGCGAAATCTCATGGAGGTGGCGGGCCGCGCCGGGGTCAAGCGCTTCATCATCGTCAGTTTCCCGCACGTGGAAGGCCCGACCTCCGCATCCGATCCGTGCACAGATCGGCAGGATCGGGATCCGATCAGCGTTCACGCGCGGACGCGTCTGGAGGCGGAGCGGCTGGTGTTTCGGAAGGCGCGGGAGTTCGGGATGAGGGCGATCTCGCTTCGGGCCGGAATGATCTACGGGCGGGACGTCCTGATGATCGCGTTCGCGCGGAAGTTGGCGGGAATGCGGTTGCTGGCGGTGTGGCGGGATCCGACGCCCGTCCACCTCATCTCGATCGATGATTTCAACGCGTGCTGTCAGGCGGCGATCGAGGAGGAGAGGGCCGGCGGGTTTTATCCGCTGGGCGACGACGATCCCACGACGTTGCAAGAGTTCATGGACGCGTGCTGTGTACGATGGGGCGTCGGCCGGCCGTGGCGAGTCCCTGTCTGGAGCGTCTATTCGGCTGCGTGGGTTTGTGAGTCGTTCGCGCGGATCTTTGGGACGCGCACGCCCTTCCACGTCGACTTCATCCGGATCGGGCGCGTCCCCTATTACTGCGACACTCGGCGCATGAGGGAGGAACTACGGCCGCGGATGAAGTACCCGTCGTGGAGGGCGGGGTTGGAGATCGTGTAACGCCCGCTAAATAAATCCAGCATCCTCGCGTGTTCCTATGAATGGAATGGATGGATCGCTGACTGATCCTGAACTGGTGCGGCGAGCGTGCGACGGAGATTGCTCCGCCGTGGAGCTGCTGTATCGGCGATACAAGGACGGCGTGTACTCCTGCTTGCTGGGGCTGATCGGGCAATGGGACGTGGCCGAGGAGCTTCTTCAGGAGGTCTTCGTGAGTTTCCTCCACAAACATCCGCGTTTCTCTTCGGACGCGAGCTTGCAGGCCTGGTTCTACGTCAGCGCCAGGCACAAGGCCTTCAATCACCTGCGGCGCAAGAAGGAGGCGTCCTTGAGCCCGGACGTCCGCGATGGCCTGGTCGCAAGAGAAGCGCTGGGTGATGCCGTGACCGAGCAGGAGCTCCGAGGCCGGGTTCAGGAAGGCCTCGCCAAGCTGCCGCCCGCTCAACGCGAGGTGATCCTCCTGAGGCTCTTTCAGCGAATGACGTTCGCTCAAATCGAGGCGATCGTGGGGGAGCCCCTGGAGACGATCGAGGGACAGGTGGAGGCGATGGTCGGAGGATCAGAGGATATCCAGAAGAAGATATTCCTTCAGCACATGAAGAAGCTGGACAAGGCGCTTGAGGAGGTCGGGAAGGCGCTTGACGCCTGGGCCCGAGGGGATGCCTCGGCGATGGAGGAAATCACCTATGCGGGAGTCCGGGAGCAGCCGGAGCTGAAGCCCGCCTATGACGCGATGCTTGACCACCGGAATGAGGCCATGAGCAAAGAGATCCAGAAGTTCCTGGGGCAAAAGGGGACGTATTTCGTGGCGGTGGGATCGGCCCATCTCGTGGGTAAGAAGGGCATCGTGGCGCTCTTGGGGGAGGCAGGCGTCAAGGTGCGGCAGCTCATCAAGACGCCCGTGAAGGAACCCGTGCTCGTGGGGGGCAGCGATTAGTTTGGGCGCGAGACCTCCGTCCTCCGTCTCGCCCCGTTCAATTCGCAGCCGCGCCGGTCGTCAGGGTCGATGGAAGCTGTACAACACGATCTTCCCGCTGAAGTTCTTCGCGTGCTGCATCGTGCCTGAGCCGGTCATCGAACCGATCAGGACGCATGCCTCGTCGTTCGAGACGAGCGTGGTCTCGAACGCCAGATCGAGGGTGCCGTCCAAGTTCCTCCACCGGCCATCAAACCCTTCTCCGGTGGTGCTGTACTTGTCGATGGAGCAACGGAAGGTGACGGCATCGCCTTCCTGCGAGGTCGTCCTCACACGGCCCTCGTACACGGTGCGATGTTCCTCGTCCGGCACCGTGAGATAGAACGCGCCGTTGACCTCGAGCGAAGAGGTCCCTTCGTGCCCCGACGCCATCTGATAGCCGCCTTTCCAAGATCGACAGTGAAGATCGGCGGCTTCCTGAAGTTCGGCCGGCACACAGTTCACGCGGAAGATCGTCACCAAAGCGAGCGTTGCTCCGATGTGCGTCTTCACGGATCCTCCTTTGTGCGCGAGAAAGGGACATGTACCGCGATTAGACGCTGGCGTAACCTCAGGGGTTCCGCAGAAGACATCGTCCGTTTGTTTCCTGTATCCGACAAGATACACCGTCCGCTCTGGCGGCGGGTTTCGGCATTGTTTGCACACGGCACACGCTTTGCTCGGGGATGAACATGGTTGCACGAAGAGCGGGGGTCGCGGTGGGGCTGATCATCCTGAGCGTATACGCGGTCCGGTTGGCGCGCGAGAGGCCGCGCCAATCGGCCATAGTGCCGGGGATTGCGCTTTCGGAACGTATGGAGCCTCCGCCTGTGGACGAGATGCCGAACGCTCCGCCACGCGTCTCGGTCGAACCGAAAACGAGTCCGCCGTCGAAGGATGACGACGAGACCCTGGGGGATTTCCTCGAGGAATTGTCCGATGAGTTGGGGGGTTCGCGCATGTTTGCGACAAGCGGCGCGCTCCGGAACGAAATGTTCGAACCACGCGAGGACGTCATCGCGTTGCTGGATGAACTCGAGACCATCGAGAACGCTCGGGAAGTGCAGCTGGATCAGCTTCAAGCAGAGATGAGTCGCATGCTTGAGGGATATGATCCAGGGTGGTGGGATCGGAACCGTCGCGAGGCTGAGATCGATCCCGTCGGTAGAGCGCTTGTAGACACGATCGTTGCGTACGCGAATCGTGCCGAGGCGGTTACGGCGATGTACCGGAATCAACGCTCCAGTGTCCTGAACTCTTTGGACGCCTGCGTTCGACGCGCGATGCCTCCTTCAGCGGTCGAACGCTTGGCCCGGATCATTCAGGAGGAGCAGCAGCCCGAGGCGACGTGGTGTCGATCGCCTTGGTAAACAGCGCTGCCGGTGGTGAGCGCGATCCTATCCGCGAGCGGCTTGGAGTGCCTCGAAGACTTGGGCCGGATGTTTCGCGGCGTCGACGACTTTCTTCCAGTGCTTCTTGACGACGCCATCCGGCCCGATCCACACCGTGGAGCGGATGACACCGATCGTCTTCTTTCCGTAGAGCGTCTTCTCGCCCCAAGCGCCGTAGCGCTCCATCACCTGATGCGATGGATCGCACAGCAAGGGGAAGGGGAGCGTGTACTTGGAGACGAAGGCCCGGTGGGAGGTCGGGTCATCCGGAGAGACGCCGACGACGACGGCGCTCGTCTTTTGAATCTCGCCCCATAGGTCGCGAAAGCTGCACGCCTCCTTCGTGCAGCCCGGCGTGTCGTCGGCGGGATAGAAGTAAAGGATCACGTTCTTGCCGGCGAAATCGCCGAGCGTCACGGTCCTCCCCGAGGCGTCCTCAAGTGCGAAATCGGGCGCCTGGGTTCCTTCCTGAACTGCGATCATAATCGATTCCTCTTCAGTAAAGACGGATTCGAACCCCCGCCTTACAACGCGGATGCTCGCCGCGGAATTCGCCGGGGCTTGCGCTGTGGCGGATGGATGCGATAATCCTGCCCCATGCACCACTTCCGGAAGGAGATCGCGGAAGCCGTCGCTCGCCAAGCCGGGCTTGAGCCGGCCCAAGCGGAGGCGGCGCTCATGACCCCGCCCCGACGGGAGATGGGCGACTACGCGTTTCCATGCTTCGTGCTGGCCAAGGCGATGAAGAAATCCCCTGCCGAGCTTGCCAAGACGCTTGCGCGGGACATCGGCAGCATCCCCGGAGTCGATAGGGTCGAGGCGGTCGGCCCGTACGTGAATTTCGTCCTCAACGACGCGCGACTGGCCGAGGCGGTGCTGCGGGAGGCGGTCGCGCAAGGCGCCCGCTACGGCCAATCCACAGACGGCGCGGGAAAGGTCGTCGTCATCGACTACTCCTCGCCCAACATCGCCAAGCCGTTTCACGTGGGCCACCTGCGTTCCACGATCATCGGCAGCGCGCTCTATCGTCTCTTCGGGATGTTGGGATACACGGCCGTCGGGATCAACCACCTCGGCGACTGGGGCACGCAATTCGGCAAGCAGATCGTGGCCCTCAAGCGGTGGGGAAGGCCCGAGGACGTCCACGACCTCATGGCCCTGAACCGCCTCTATGTCCAGTACCACCAGGAGGAGGAACGCCAACCCGCCCTCGCCGACGAGGCGCGCGCGTGGTTCCGCCGGCAAGAGGCGGGGGACGCGGAGGCCCTTGAACTCTGGCGCGCCATACGAGAGACGAGCCTGCAATATTTTCAGAGGATCTATCGCCGGCTCGGGGTGCAGTTCGACGCCTATCTCGGGGAGTCCTTCTACAACGACAAGATGGGCGCGATCGTCGAGGAAGCCGCGGCGAAGGGGCTTGCGACGCGCTCCCAAGGTGCCCTGGTCGTGGATCTGTCGAAGCAAGGCATCGACCCGCCGGCGATGCTGCAGAAGGCCGACGGCACCACGCTCTATATCACGCGCGATCTGGCCGCCGCCAAGCATCGATACGAAACGTACGCGTTCCACAAGATGCTCTACGTCGTCGGCGCGGCCCAGAGCTTCCACTTCCAGCAGCTTTTCACCGTGCTCAAGCTCCTGGGATACGGGTGGGCCGACGCGTGCGCGCACATCCCGTTCGGACTCGTCCACGGCATGTCGACGCGCCAAGGGAACGTGATCTACCTCGAGGAGCTCCTCGACGAAGCCCGGCAGCGAGCCCTCGCATACATGCGGCAGAACGTGGAGAAGCGGCAGGAGCTCGAGGACGAGAACGCGGTTGCGGAGGCGGTGGGCATCGGCGCGATCTTCTTCTTCGACCTTTCGCGACAACGCGTCAAGGACTACACCTTCGACTGGGACCGCGCCGTCTCGTTCGACGGGGACACGGGCCCGTACCTGATGAACGCGCACGCCAGAATCGCAGGCATCATCCGCAAGTGCGGGATCGAGCCGGACTCGCGAGCCGACGTGTCGCTGCTGGTCGAGCCGGAGGCGCGCGTCCTCGTGAGGCTCGTCGGGCAATACGAGGAGAAGCTTCGGGAGGCGGCGACGTCCACCGAGCCTTCGCTTCTGGCCAACTACCTCCTCGACCTCGCTCACGCGCTTCACGCGAGCTACTACAAGCTGCGCGTCAAGGAGGAGGAGCGTACGCTTGCCCAGGCGCGCCTGCTGCTCTATATGGTGGTCAAGCAGGTGTTGGCGTCGGGTTTGGCGGTGCTGGGGATTCCGGCGCTGGAGAGAATGTAGGCGGGCATATTGCGCCGCGATCTTGCCAAACGCCGCGCCGGCGGACTACATTTACCTCATGCCCTCAAAAACATTCGACCTCCAGGCGCGCCTCGATCGCGAGCGCCAGCTGCGCGAGCTGACCACCCGTATCCACACGCTCCCGCTGGACGATCTCTTGATCAAGATCAAGGACGACGTCCAGCGTCTCCTTGAGTGCGAGCGCGTGACCATCTACGTGCTCGACGCGCGGCGCGATGAGCTTTGCTCCCGCGTCAAGGACGGCGCGGAGATCAAGGAGATCCGCGTCCCCGTCAGCGTCGCCTCGTGCGCGGGCTACGTCGCCCTAAAGCGCAAGGGCCTCAACATCCGCGACGCCTACGACGCGCGCGAAACCGCCGGAGTCGACAGCCTCCTGAAGTTCGACGTCACATGGGACAAGAAGACGGGCTTCCGCACGCGCCAGATCCTCGCCGTTCCGATCACGAAGGACAAGAACCTCTACGGCGTACTTCAGGCGATCAACACCAAGAACGGCCAACCGTTCGGGGACCAGCACCAGCAGACCATCATGGATCTGGCGGACACGCTGGCCGTCGCCTTTCAGAATCACGAGCGCTTGAGCATCCGTTCCTCTCCTCTGGATTATCTCCTGCGCGCCGGATTCGTGACTCCGGAGCAGATCGACAAGGCCGCCGCGCTCGCCCAGCAGGGCGGACGCTCCGTCGAGTACATCCTCGCCACGAACTTCAAGGTCCCCAAGGAGGAGATCGCCCGCAGCCTCTCCGAGTACTACCGCTGTCCGTTCGTCCCTTTCTCCCCGGAGCTGCCGCCGCCCAAGCCGCTGCTCGAGAAGTTCTCCATGGACTATCTCAAGCACCACCTCTTCGTGCCGCTGCGGCAGGAGGACGGACGCGTCGCCGTCGCGATGGCCAATCCGCGCGCCCTCACGTTGTGCGACGACATCTCGCGGCGCCTCGGCGGCCTGCACCTCGTCACGCAGGTCTCGACGCGCGAGGACATCATCGAGCTCATCGATCATTTCTTCGGGCAGCGCGAGGCGGCGACCCCCGGCACGCAGCGCCGGCTGCAAGACATCGTGCAGGAGATCCAGGAACAGCGTGCCGCGGATCATGTGTCCGCCGCGCAAGAGGACAAACCCGAAGCCCGGGAGGACGACGAAGGCATGGTCCTGCTCGTCAACCGGCTCATCGAGGAGTCCGCCGACAAGGGTGCCTCGGACATCCACATCGAGCCCACGCCGGGCAGCGAGGTCCTCGTGCGCCTGCGCATCGACGGCCTGTGCCACATCCACACGCGGCTTCCTCGGGAGTTCGCGCGCAACATCGTCGCGCGCATCAAGATCATGGCCGGGCTCGACATCGCCGAGCGCCGCCTGCCGCAAGACGGCAAGATCCGCTTCAAGAATTTCGGGTCGAGGGACATCGAGCTGCGCGTGGCGACCATTCCCACCGCGGGAGGCTCCGAGGATGCCGTCCTGCGCGTACTCGCGGCGTCGAAGCCTCGCCCCGTCGAGCAGTTGGGCATGTCCCCCGAGAACCTGACGCGCTTCAAGAAAGCCGTCGAGGAGCCGTACGGAATCATCCTGTGCGTCGGGCCGACCGGCTCGGGCAAGACCACCACGTTGCACTCGGCCCTGGGGTTTCTCAACAAGCCGGACATCAAGATCTGGACGGCCGAGGACCCGGTCGAGATCTCGCAACCCGGCCTGCGCCAGGTCCAGGTGCAATCCAAGATCGGCTTCACCTTCGAGCGTGCCTTGCGCAGTTTCCTGCGGCTTGATCCCGATGTGATCATGATCGGCGAGATGCGGGACCTCGAGACGGCCGGCGCGGCCGTCGAGGCGTCGCTCACCGGCCACCTCGTTTTCTCGACGTTGCACACGAACAACGCGCCGGAAACGATCACCCGCATGCTCGATCTGGGGTTGGATCCGTTCACGTTCGGCGACTCGCTCATCGCGATCCTGGCGCAGCGGCTCCTCCGCGCGCTCTGCTCGTCGTGCCGGCGCCCGTGTTCTCCGACGGAGGAGCAGTGGGACTTACTGCGTCGGGAGTTCGGCGACGACGGGCTCTTCGACGCGCTGAAGGTGCGCAACCCCGAGGCTTTGATGGCCACCGCGGCCGGGTGCGATCGCTGTTCGGGCACGGGCTATCGCGGGCGTCTGGGCATTCACGAGCTCCTGGTCGTCGACGAGGAGCTGCGCCATCTGGTCTACAAGAAGACGTTGTCTTCGGGAATCCGCGAGCTGGCGGTCAAGAAGGGCCTGATCACGCTCAAGCAGGACGGCATCCGGAAGATCCTCGAGGGCAAGACCGACTTGAACGAAGTGCGGTCGGTGTGCATGAAGTGAGGCTCATCCTTCCGCCGGAGCTGCGCGGGTGTCGGGAGGGCCGCTCTACAAGGCCCTGCTGCTGTGTGCGAATCATCTGATCATGGGGGCACTACTGGCTGTGGGCGGAGCCCGCGCCTGTGGCAGATTCTTGGTTGGACGAGCGCTGATCGGCGGAGCGACTCAACCCTTGACGCGGTCGGGAAAATTTTCTTAGCTGTGGGCGCTGTCGCGGGTACGACCCTGCAGCCCGACGAGAGGGGGAAGGGGACAACAGGGAGGGATCCTTCTTGGAGGGGGCACGGTGGACCGAATCGCTGGCGCTCTAGCTCTGATCATTTGTTTGCCTCTCGTCTGCAGTTGTGACCTGTCCGACGACGGCGGCAGCCTCAAGATCACGCCGTTGGGGCCGTCGCCGGTGGTCGCGGGGGCGCAGACCGATGCGCCCTTGGGTCTGACGATCTTGCCCTCGGGCTCGTCCGGACAACCGTATCAGGTCCGCCTACTGGCAGGCGCGGGCGTGGCGCCCTACACCTGGAGTTTGTGGTCGGGGACGCCTCCCGAGGGTCTCCAGTTTACGCCCGACGGATGGATCGCGGGCAAGGCGGGGGCCAGCGGCACTTCGACGTTCGAGGTCGGCGTGACCGACGCGTTGGGCCGCTCGGGCCGTCAGCTCGTGGTCATCACGATCGCGCCTAGCGGTCCTTCGACGGTCGTCCTCCAGGCCACGAAGGACGTGATGGTTTCCTCCGCGCAGCCGGCGGAGAATGTCGACTCCGGCGATCTGCATTGCTCGTCCGACGCGGACGGCGAGAGGCATGTCTTCCTGGATTTCGAACGCGGGCGGATTCCCGACGGCGCCGTGATCCTCTCCGCATCGCTGCGGCTGAACACGCGGGTCTGGCGGGGCATGCCGAGCATGGGCGTCCATCGAGTCCGCGCGCGATGGTGGAGTCTGCCGGAGAACGTTCTGACATGGAACACGCAACCGAACGTGGACAACGCTCTGGCCATCGGCGCGCCTGTAGCCGACGGCGGCCAGGAGATCGTACTCGATGCCCAGGCGTTCCCAGCCGTATCCCTGTGGCATGGGTTGCGTCTTTCCACGACGGGGCCCGGCATGGATGTCTCCGTTCGATCGCATGAGATCGCCGACGCTGCGGAAGGCACGTACCTCGTGGTCCAGTTCCTCGCGTCCTATTGACATGATCTTCTCCGATCGCGGGGCATGGCACGGTTATCAGTGGGACGAGGGCTTCCTTCGCTGCGTCACCCTGGCGGACGGAAAGACGACCGATGTGCGGGCGAGCGAGCGAATCGTCCGATGCACTCCGTGCGATGATCGACTGGATCTGCGCACGGCGGGCGGCGGCGCGATCGTCGTGCGCTTCATCGACGCCCGCACCGCTGCGATCGAATCGTCGGTGGAGTTGAAAGCGGATCCGGGACCCCTACGCTGGGTCTGTCTGCGACCGGGACTCTACCATCACATCTACGACGCGGGACCGGCGGGTGCGGGCGAGACTCTGGACGGACTGCCGAGGACGCTGCGCTGGAACTGGCGCGGCCCGATAGGCGACATTCGTCACGGCGGGTGTCTCCCGTCGCCCCACATGTATCGCGGTTTCTGGGCGTGGGATTCGTGGAAGCACGCGACGGTACTGCCCACGCCTCTGGCGCGGCAGCAGATCCAGGCGATGTTCGACCATCAGCGCGAGGACGGCATGGTGCCCGACACGGTCATGCCCGACGCGCGGGAGAACAACTGGAAGAACACGAAACCGCCGCTGGCGGCGTGGGCTTGCTCGAAGCACCCCGGTTTGTTGAAGGAGTTTCGTCCGCCGTTGTTGCGTTATCATCGGTGGTGGGAAGCGAACCGGCGTCCCCCGGGCGAGCGCCTGCTGGCGTACGGGGGCGAGGACCTGCTTGCGTCCAAATGGGAGAGCGGCTGGGACAACGCGACGCGCTATGACGAGGCGCGGCTCGTGGGCGGGCTGCAGAACATCCTCTCCGTCGATCTCAACGCGTTTCTCTGTCTGGAGAAGCGCCTCTTGGGGATGCCCGACGCCGAGCTCGAGCGTCAGGTGAACGAGGTGTTCTTTCACGACGGCGCGTTCACCGACGTCACGTGGCCGGAACACCGGCCGGTGCGCACGCTGACGGCCGCGACGTGGATCCCGCTGTGGTGCGGGATCGCGACGCCCGACCGCGCGGAATCGGTGATCCGACTGATGTTGGATCCCGCGCATTTCGCGACCCCGCTGCCGTTTCCGACGGTGGCGCGTTCGGATGCGAAGGTCGATCCCGATGGCTACTGGCGCGGGCCGGTGTGGATGGATTACGCGGCGTGGGCGTGCGAGGCGCTGGCGCGGTACGGCCGGGTGGGGGAGGCGCGTCGGTTCGCGGAACGGCTCTTGGCGGCTCCGGCGGATTGGGAGTGTTACAATCCGCTGACCGGAGAGCCGGCGCGCGGGGAGCGTCCGGCGGTGCCGCAGTTCAGTTGGACCGCGGCGGCGCGGGTGTGGCTTGCCGGGATTTGCGAGGGCGGCCATTCGCGCTTCGTGATCCCCGAGGCGTGACCTACGCCATCGCCACCGCGAGAGGGACGGCGAGGACGTTCTTGGCCGGGAAGCGAACTTCGGTCCCGCCGTACAGGAGGATGCCGAACGGGGCGGCGGCGCCGTATTCCGCAAGAAAGGTGGAGAGACCGTCCGCATCGGACGATCGGAGCGAAGCGGAGGCTTTGACTTCGATGGGGAGGAGCCGTTTTCCCGCTTCGATGACGAAGTCGACCTCCTCGCCGGCGGAGGTTCGCCAGATCAGGATCTCGACGCGCTGTCCCGAAGCATCCGCCCAGCAGCGCAGATGGTGCCAGACCAGATTCTCGAGCCATCCCCCCGCGCATTCGTGACCTCGCACATCTTTCTCGGACGGCGCGCCCGCGAGATGGACTGCCAGTCCGACGTCCGTCCAGTAGATCTTGGGCGTCTTGATGAGGCGTTTCGTGCGGCTGACGGAGTAGGGATAGACCCGGTCGATCACATACGATGTTTCCAGGAGATTGAGGTAACGATGGGCCGTGGCATGGCTCAGGGCCGCGTCGCGGGCGAGGTCCGCCTGGTTGCACAGACGCCCTACGCGCAGGGCCGCGATTCTCATGAGTCGCCGGAAATCGGTGAGGGCGTCGATCTGCGCGAGTTGGCGGAGGTCGCGCTCGATGTACGTGGCCTCGTAACCTTCGAACCAGGCATGACGACGGGATGCGTCTGCGTCCAGGGCCGGCACGGGAAAGCCTCCTTCCGTCACGGCGCGGCTCCACGACCAGCCGGTCCTTTTGGGCGCGCCCAAGGTTCGGGCGGCCTGAGCCGCGGAGGTCGCCCGTAGAAGGGCGGTCCACGGTCCAGGCTTCGGCGCGCCGGCTTTCTCCGATTCCGTCATGGGCCGCAAAGTCAGGTACACCGCGCGTCCGGCCAGCGAGTCCGCCACGTGGCGCATCAGGAGGAGGTTGGCGGATCCGGTCAAGAGGAACCGCCCGGGCTTTCTTCCTTCGTCGACGAGGCGTTTGACGCGCAGCAGGAGTTCCGGCCGACGCTGGATCTCGTCGAGCGTCAGAGCATCGCCTTCCGCGAGGAGCGTCTCGGGGTCGCGAACGGCCATGTCGAGGACGAGGGGATCGTCCAGAGAGCGGTAGAGGCGCCTCTCCGCCGCGGGCAGAGTCCGCACAAGGGTCGTCTTTCCGCACTGTCGCGGCCCGACCACGGCGACGACGGGGAAGGACGCGAGTCGGTCCGTCAAGAGGCCGGCGAGGAGACGGGGCCGCGTGCCATCGACTTTCATATGGTGGAATATATTGTTTCACGTTATGAAATACAATAGTCCTCCCCGCACCGCGGGCATAACGGACTTCGGTATCCGGAGTCGTTTCGGCTCTGCCCGACCGATTTCCCGAGGGATGCAGGTCCCCGACGGCCAATGCGAAAGGGAGCGCTTGAGGAGGTTGCTCGTGAGGACATGGGGTGTTCTGCGCTTGGATTTCGCGCTCGTTCTCATTCTGGGTGCCACGACCCCGCCGACGGCCGTGGAGGCGCGGGCCTGGCCGGACGAAGTCGCGAGCATCGATTCGTACGAGCTTGATCCGACGAGTCTCGATCGAGCGGACGTGACGACGTACTGACCGATCCCGCAGGCGCCAGACAGCCTCGCGTGTTCCGTTCGACCACGGAGGTCGTCATCTGGGCGCCCGCGGCGGGTGTGCGGGTGCTCAACGGCCGTGCCACAGCCGCGTTCGATGTGAAGTTCCGGCCGACGGGCATCCCGCCGCCGGTGCGGCACAACCCCCGATGGTTGTCGACACCGATTCCGTAGCGGAATGCCCGTGCGGAACTTCTCGTCTACTTTCGCGGCGAGCTGCTTTGCCGCCGGGCGGCGACGACCTTCCTCGCGGCGCGCACTCGAGACGTCACCGCGGCGGGAGGCGCGGGCTTGTGGCCGTTTCCGTTGGCGTGGCTGCCCACGGTCTCATGGCCCACCAGCGTAGCTCCGTCGGCGATGACGAGGCGCGGCGCGCGGATGTCGCCCTTGAGGCGCGCGGTCGACGCCAGCTCGACGCGTTCCGTGGCCGTGAGCGAGCCTTCGAACTCGCCTTCGATCACGGCCTGCGAGACGACGGCGTCGGCGACGATGCGCGATCCCTTTCCGGCGTACAGGCGTGCCTTGCCGCTGAGGCGTCCCTCGAACGTGCCGTGGACGCGGAACGTCCCGTGGCACGCGATTTCGCCCTTGAAGGACACGCCGGCCCCGATGGTCGTCTCCGCGGACGATCCGTTGGCCGGGACCACATCCCGCAACGTCTCGGAAGTCTTCGGTCTGATATGCATGCCCCACCTCCAACCCATCAAGTATGTACCATCGGGAGTGAGTGCGCAAGGGGCGATCCGGCGTGCGGTGAAAAATAGTTGCGCGGCCGATTCCGCAATCCGGATTGCATTTCATGGTCCGAGCGGCTACAACCGCCGCCCATGACGAACGAGACGTCGATTGGCGGCGACGTCCGGTTCCAGCCCACCCTCTGGAGCACGATTCTCCGGGCTCGCGACGGAGAGAGCGACGCATCTCGGGCCGCTTTGGGACGCCTCATCGAGCGCTACTGGAAACCCCTGTACTTTTTCATTCGGCGCCGCGGCTACGACGTGGAGCAGGCCAAGGATCTGTCCCAGGCCTTTTTCGAGCACACGCTGGAACGCGATTTCCTTCGCAATGTGGCCCCCGAGAAAGGGCGATTCCGGACATGGCTTCTCAAGGCCATGACCCACTTCCTTTCCGATGAGCGGGAGCGTTCGCGGGCGACCAAGCGCGGTGGTGGACGGGTCGCGTCGCTCGACGTGGACCTCGCCGAGCGACAGCTCGCCGCGTCGGTGGAACCTCCGGATCGCGCCTTTCTCCGGTCCTGGGCGACGGAGGTGCTGGAGCGCACCCTCGAACGTCTCCGGGACGAGTGGATTCGGCAAGGCCGCGAGGAGGAGTACTCAATCTTGGTGCGCCACCTGTCGGGGAGCTCCGAGACGTACGCGGGCACGGGGGAGCGGCTGGGGATCCCACTTCACGATGTGAAGAACAAGCTCCACGGGATGCGCGTTCGGCTACGGGAGCTCCTTCGCGAAGAGGTGGCGCCGTCTCTGGAGGACCCCGCCGAGGCGGACGCCGAATTGGCGGATCTTTTCGATGCGCTGACATGAATTCTTTAAATCAGCCCGGCCGCGATCCCGTTGATAGCGACATGAAGACGATGACGAGTTGCGCGACGTGCGGCGCGCCGCTCCCTCCCGGACGCGCCGAGCCTCTTTGCCCGCGTTGCGTCATGGGCGCGGCGCTTCGCGCTTCATCCCCGGACGAATCCCAGGACGTCGCCCCGTTGCCTGCCGGCTCCAGGGTTGGGCCGTACGAGATTCTGGAGACGTTGGGCCAGGGCGGCATGGGTGTCGTCTATCGCGCCCGCCACACGTCGCTGGAACGTACGGTCGCCGTCAAGGTGCTCGCGCCGGCCTTGGCGAAGGACCCGGAATTCGTCGGGCGGTTCCGGCGCGAGGCGAAGGCGTTGGCGACGCTTTCGCATCCCCACATCGTGACCGTCTACGACTTCGGCACGGACGGGAGTCAGGCCTACATCGCGATGGAGTTCGTGGAGGGAGTGAATCTACGGACCCTGCTGGCCGAGCGGCAGGTCACGCCGAAGGAGGCGCTCCGGATCGTGCCCCAGATCTGCGACGCCCTCGAGTACGCGCACGCGCAGGGCGTGGTCCATCGGGACATCAAACCCGAGAACATCCTCGTCAGCAAACAGGGCCAGATCAAGATCGCCGACTTCGGTCTGGCGAAGATGGCCGAGAAAGGGGAGGGGACGCTCACGCGCACGAGCGTGACGATGGGGACGCCGCAGTACATGGCGCCGGAGCAGTACGAGCGAATGAAGGACGTCGATCACCGCGCGGACATCTATTCGCTCGGGGTGGTCTTGTACGAGATGCTCACCGGGGAGGTTCCCGCGGGACATTTCCAGCTTCCCTCGCAGAAGGTCGAGGTCGACGTGCGTCTGGACGAGATCGTCCTCAAGGCCTTGGCGAAGGAGCCCGAGCGGCGCTACCAACGGGCGGCGGAGGTGAAGACGGATGTGGAAACCGTCATCGCTTCAGGACCCGAGGCGCGGGCGCCGGAAGCCGCGTTCGGAGAGAGGTCCGTGCTGCCGGATCCTCCGAAGGCCCGGGCTGTCGCCTTGCTGACCGGAATCTTATGGGCGTTCGGCTTCGGCGCAATCAATCCGGCTGTGTCGCTCTTCATACTCAATGAGCCTATCGCCCATACTTACCCCCGAGGCCTCGTCTCCGGCGCACTTGCCGGCGTCATCTTCGGCAGCTTGATGGCCAGACGCTTGAGGGGCGCAACTTTCAGTATCCGCCTGCGCAAGAAGAGCGACCTGCACGCGATCATCAGTCAAACTCTTTCGCAAATGGGCTATTCCCAGGCCACGACTTTCGCGCGATTCTGGGCGTACAGGCCTTCGTTTCGAGCCGGCCTCCTGTCGGGCGACATAGCCGTACAGCTTCTTGAACACGAGGCCGTCGTCGGAGGTCCGTGGATTGTCTTGAAGAGACTGCGGGACCGACTCCTGGCGGCGGGCGAGGACGTTGGGGATCTCGAGAACGCCGCTCCGCGACGAGATGGCGCCGCCGGTTGGACGCGTTTGTACGAGTGGGGAAAGTGGACGGGTGTCGCGCTGCTCATTCTCACGATCGGTCTTTTCGTGGCTGCACGAGAAACGTCGAACGCCCGGTTCTATCGCCTCACGGTGGCCATGGGCGCGGGAGCCTTGGGCAGCACTTTTCTCACGTCCTGGGCCATGCTGAAACTCCGAAACCGAGGGAGGAGATTCCATATGCTTACCTGGACATTCCGTGCGGGAACGGCCTGCCTTTCTGCGGCATTCGTGTGGATCAGCCTGAGCGCCTGCCTTTCCGTGCGGTCAACGCCGGTTCAGGAAGCGACGCTGGTCTGCCTGGAGGATCTTGCATTGAAGCTCGAGGACTTACCGGCCGGCGCGCGCTTCCACGGTGAACCGGGCATCGGAGCGGATGAAGGCCTCCATCCGAATCCGGTGCTCACCCGCGACGCCGGCGAAATCGCCGAGATGGTGAAGAAGATGAAGGTGCAGCTTCGCAGATCATTGGACTTCGACCCGGCCAAGATCGGGGGACTCTGGGCCGCCTACCTGAAACCGGACGACATCGCCGTCTGGATCTTCGAGTCGAACGAGAAAGACCAAGCCGCCAACCTGGCGTTCGCGCTCGAAGGGGCGGTGCGAGCCTCACGCGAGTCGAAGGATCGGATGTTTTGGAGGCGCGGCAGCATTCTCGCTTACGTGCAGCAACGGTCCACGTTGGGAGGCGAGACGTTCCGCGAGATCGTCAAGCAGCTCGCTCGAAAACTAGGGGCGGCGATGGAGCCTCGCGTTGCGGTCAATTGGGGATCGTTGCGGCCTTGCGCGGCCGTTGTCGCCGACTTCACGGGCGCTTTGACGCCCTTGAGACTCGATCAGATCCTGCCTCTCATGGAACCCGAAGCGGCGGCGCGCGAGCAGAGGGCGCCCGGCGAATGGTACCGACACCTATCGCGCCAGGAGATCGTATTCCGGCCCGTTTGCCGCTCCGTCGAGATGCTGAACGATGAGGAATGCCGGAGCGAAATCCATATCGACTGCGAAGCCAAGGGCGAACATGACAAGAAGAGGGTGATCCTGCAGCTCAAGAAGATCGGCGGCGACTGGAGAATAGCGGCGATCGATCTCGCGGAGGATGACGGGGCTGCGCCACAAGATCCGCAACAACTGCTTGAGAGGATGCTGGTCACTCTCAGTCGCGCGAAGACCATCCACGTAAGGTTCTCGAGGCCCGACTTCGGGGAGATCAACTTCTTGGGGGAAATGTACCTGGCGACTGAAAACCGCCTGAGGATGAGCGTTCTCAATCTCAAGCGCGAAGAGGACCTGCTTGTCATCTCGGACGGCCGCACACTGTTCGAACTGGAAGGAGATTTCAAGGATGCGAAAAGCTCCCCGGTGCCGCACGATCTGAACGAGCGCTTCGTCAAGGTGCTGGGTTGGATAGGTTTCGACGGGGCCGGGGAGAGCAAGGGAAAAGGCGATCTCGTTATCGAGTTCAAAGAACCTCGCTACGTGGGTCTGGAGACGATCGGCAGTCATGAAGCCCATCGAATTGAGTATTGGGCCGAGTATCGGCAGGGCTCGGTAAAGGGCAAGATAGAAATCTGGATAGACGCCTTGACGAATCTTCCCATTCAGCGACGGTGCACGATGTCGGCCATGGACGGGCATCTGGGGTGGAAAAGTGCGGAGTCTTATACGGACTGGTCGCTCGACGCGGAAGTCGACCCGGAACTTTTCAAGCTGCCGGCCAAATAGGGAAGGGCGCTACCCCAGCCGCGGCAGCAGCTCCCCGGTGGGATTGCGACGCACGTCCCGGTCGCGGTCGTACCGCAGCGTCGTGCGCACGTCCCGGTGACGCAGGTGCCGCTGCACTTGGTGGAGCGCCGCCCCGGCGCCCAGCGCGTGCGTGGTGCACGTGTGACGCCACGAGTGCGCGGTGATCCGCCGCTCGATCCCGGCCGCCCGCGCGCGGGCCTTCACGATGGCGTTGATCGCGGAGTCGGAGAGGCGCCGGCCGAAGGAGCGGATGGGGGAGAGGGAGGTGAAGACGGGGTCCTCCGGCCGCGTCGCGCGGCGCCGGAGCTCGCGGTTGAGGACCTCGTGATAGTCGCGGATCGCCGAGAGGACCTCCGCCCGCAGCCGCACCGTCGCGTAGGGGTTGTTCTTGGCGTCGCGGATCTCCACGAGGCCGCGCCGCGTGGTGATGTCGCGCCAGTTGAGCTTGGAGGCTTCGCTGCGCCTGAGGCCCTCGTAGTAGAGCGTCACGATGAGCGCGCGATCGCGCAGGCCCGCGAGCGTGCCGTCGCAGGTGTCGAGGATCTCCTTCACCTCCTCCAGCGACAGGCCCTCCGTGCGCGATTCGTCGGAGACGGGCAGTCCCGGTACGAGGTCCGGGTCGGCCGGGTTGCCGTCGATGCGGCGTTCCTTGAGGAGTCGCGTGAAGAGGCCGCGCACGGCGGCCAGACGCAAGTTGATCGTCGAGGCGCCGAGCTTGCGGCGTTGGAGGTCGTTGCGGTAGCGCACGACGTCGTCGGGCCCGACGGCCAGGAGCGCTTCCGACGACGAGATCGCCAACGTCCGCGCGAAGTCCGCCAGGGCCCCCGCGTAGACGCGCCGGGTCCCCGGCGAGGGGAGGCTCTCGACGAAGGCTTGGATTTCGTTCATCAAGAGACTTATCGGCAGGGTCTATGATCGAAAATGCCCCTTTCCGAACGTATCCGTCACTTCGCCATACGGCGCGCCCGTTTCGTCCAGCTCGATCGCGCGATAGAAGTAACCCGCATGTGAGGAGTATTCAATACATGCCTTGCCGGAACGATTCCGGCGACAAGCCGGCATCAGGCCGGTGCCTCGCCCGAACCGTGTGTCCAAAGGGGGGAATCGGAACCATGACGGGTGGAGTCTGTCGTCGGTCTTCCAGCGCAGCCGTCCCCAACGGGGCCTGCGCGATTCGCGGACAAACGTGAGCGCCGGCAGGGACGGCGGCCATACCGACCCGACTCGGGCCGCTCATGGGCCCGATTGAGTGCGCGCTTCCGTTCGTCGATGGCGTAGTAGGCCTCGCGGAACGTCGTGCCGGGCGCGTTTCCCGCGAAATCAACGCGAAGGACCAGCTCAGGCCGAACGCCGTGGCCAGCGACGAGCGGACGCTCCTTCCAGGCAGGTACCGCGAGTTCACGAACCACGCGGCTGCGCGACACTAAAAATCTATGAGAACGCCCACAGCACCGAAGACGATGAAGTCGTCGCCGTTTCCCAGCGCCAGCTGCGGATTAACTACGAGCGAGAGCGCGTCGGACAGCCGAACGCCGCCCATGACGCCACCGAGCAACGCGATGCCGTCGTCCAAATCCGTCACGCCCCCGAAACGGCCGTACTGCAGCGCGAGCTGCGTCGCGACGAACACATCATCGTCTCGATGAAGCGTGTAATCCGTGCCGAGGGTGAAGAAGAAGAGCGAGCCCTTCGGGTCTTCCAGCAGGAGATCGGTGTCCCGTTCGATGTTCGAGATCGTCAATTCCGCAAAGAGGCCGAAACGATCCGTCTCCAGGCCCAGGACATCCTGCGACAACCAAGGCATAGGTGCCCGAGTGAAGATCCCGGCCCCGAACGACGGATCAGCCTCGAAATCGGATCCGAAGACCAGGGCGCTGAGACGCGGGCCGAGCTCCAGCCGATCGAAGTCGATGAAAGGATGGTTTTCGGGCGGGGCCTCCTGCGCGAACGACGGCAGCCCGGACATGGCCATCGCGGCGATGATCGCCAGCACGAAGCGCATTCTATGGCCGGGTGTCGGCACGCGCATAGTGTTTTGAGCGCCGGCGATACAACCACAGGAGCCCCAACGGCAGCAACAGATCAAGACCGACGGAACCGCAATAGCCGGCCTCGTAAGCCCTGCGGCGCCCGGAACCTTGCGGCGTTGCGATGTGGAGCGAGATGGCGACGACCCGCGACGCCGCCGTTCCCGTCGGGTCGCTGATCGTGAGGAAACCCGTGTACGTGCCCTCGGCCAGCCCCGTGGGATCCATGATGACGGACATGGAATTCGAGTTCCCGGCGGACAGCATCCCGCTGCCGGGAGTCACACTCAGCCAAGGCTCGCTGGACGTGACCGTCCAGGAG
>JACPRB010000060.1 GCA_016190155.1 Planctomycetota bacterium | reverse complement strand
TGCTGATCGGCTCGTACCCCTGCGTGATCTGCCACGGCTCCTTCAGGTACTCCTCCGTCCGCACGTCCCACTTGTAAAACCTCTCTCCGCCGGGGAACTCCTCCCCCAGCTTCGCCTCGATCTGCGACGCCGCCTCCGGCGTGCCCCGGATGATCAGATCCATGTCCGAGTACGGCCCCACCACCTCCTCAAGATAAATGGGCGACGTCTCCGCGAAGAACCCCTGTCCCTTCAAGCGAAGCTGCTCCCTCACGAAGAACGCCAGATTCCTCGCCGTTCCGCCGTAGAAGAAAAGCTCCGCCCCTTCCGCCTGCGCGAACCGGTGCGCACTTTCCAGTTCGCTGATCCGAGACGCCGCATGCACCATCCCCTGTTCCAGCTGCGCCGCATCCGGGGCGCTCTGCAAGACGCACAGAACCAGCAGCAACCGCGTCACGGCACGATCCCCTCAATGCGCTCCCGCAATCCACGAGCGGCCGGCCTCAACCGCCCCTCCGCCACCTCCGCGAGGTACAGCGTCGCCGCCAGCTTCGCCACGCCCAGCCACCAACCCGTCGACGACCTCATCACCAACCGCGCCGCCACATCCACCACCGTTCCCACGCCCAAGAACACCCCTGTCGAGATGGCGAGATCCTTCGGCGAAAACTGCCCCGCCATCCCTTGCATCGCCCCCATCCCCGCCGCCAAGGGGAACGCCGCCATCGACACGCCCCGCGCCCACCGCGGCATCGGCACCCATCGCAATCCCGCCCGCGTCACTTGCGCCGTCCCGCTGAACACCCCCAGCGACCCCCAGAACATCGGCTCCTTCATCGCCAGCGCCGATTCCCGCAGCTGCCGCACGCTGCGCGCCTTCGCCGCCTCCTTCACCAAGTACGCCGCCCCGAACTGCGCCGCCCCCATCGCCTCACGCACCACCCACCGGCCCACCGCGCGATTCTGCGGCCCCGCGTGCGCCCGCTGCCACGCCGGAGTCAGGCTGGGATCCTCCAGCATCATCGCGGGATCCGGAAGAAGCGCGCCGCTTCTGGGAGTGGTCCGCGAGATGGCATCGAAGTCGGAACGCCGGCGAAGGGCTTCCCCCACGACCTTCGAAGAATCGAACGTGCCTCGTTTGGCCGCCGTAAAGAGCAGATCAAGCATTCGCGGATCCGCCGCCTCCGCGGCGAACCGGGCCAGGGTCGCGTTCCCCCTGGCATTCGAGGGCACGCCGAGAAGCGTCTCCAACGCGTGCCGCTGGACCCACACGTTCCGTTCATAAGGGAGGATCCGCTCCAACGCGTCTGCCGCACGATCATGGAGGATCAGCATTCGCCAGGCCTGCCGGCGCGCTTCGGGATCCGGCACGGAGTCCGCCACGCGCCGCAACAACTCGAAGAACCCCTCAAGGGGACGCGACGAGTCATCCATGAGCTTCACCACGGCCGCCTGTTTCTCGCGCGAAAGCGACAGGTAACCTCGGAAGACGGCATCACTCGCGCGCAACTTGAAGAGGAACTCGACGGCGTCGGCGACAGGGAACCTCTTCTCATCCGTCCCGCGTATCTCCTCGATCGCGCGCTCCGCAAGCACTCCCTGCGCGCGCTCGAACACCTCGCCGAATTCCCGAGCGGCCTTGCCGCCGCGCGCCTTCGCGCGCGACGCGAACTCAAGCAAGCCGTTCAAGCTGGAGGCATACCCGTCCGGCCCTTCCGGCACCTTGCCTTGACGGACCCACTCTTCCAGCATCCCCCGCATCTCGATCAGCGACGAATCCTTTCCCTCCTCCAACGCCTTCCACACCTTTGCCCGGTCGAACGGCAAGCCCTCGAACGGCTTTCCGGTCCGCGCCGCGCGCCCCCAGGCCGGCGTCAGCCGCAAATCGTCCGTGTACCCGTCCACCTTGTCGTACATCTCCTTCGATAACGGCCCTTCCAGCGGCGTGAGCCCTCCGCGAGCACGAGCCTCGACACGCTCGCGCCACGCCTCGGCAAAACCCTCCTGGCCCTCGAGGGTCGCCAACAAACCAGGATCGGTCACCCCTTCGGCGATCCGCGCGGCTTCGGCACGCAAGATCCAGCGCAGCTCCGGAACGCCCTCATAGGCCAGCGCCGGAAACAGTCGCCGCAGTTCGCTTGGGTCGGTCTCGAGAAGCTCCCGCCAGGCCCACCAGCGCAGCTTGGGATCGGGGTCCGACTCGGCTATCTTGCGAAGAAAGTCCGCCATTCCGGGCTCCGAACCTCCCTCGTACAAACGTCGCGCGCCGCTCAGGAGTTCCGCGCGGCGGATGGACCGCATCCGCGCGTACACTCCCTCAAGTTCCCCGACGCGATGAAGGAATGTCAGGGCGGATCTCTCGGACATCCAGTCTCGCTCCAATGAGTTCACGGCATAGGGCGTCACCACTTCCCTGATCCTCCCGAACTCCCGCAGTTCCCCCCACCCCTCCATTTGCTCCAGGAGGAAGCTCCAGGCGTCGGCCACAATCATCGCGCTTCCCGGTCGCGTCTCGAACACCTCGAGCACGCGGCGCGCGATGAGTTCCTGCGTCTGCCCGTAAAGAGACTGGAACTCCTTGTCCGGCACTTGCTTCGCGAAATAGGCCAGCGCGCGCAAGCTCGAGAAATACCCGTCGGGACCCGCCGGGACCTTTCCCGCCCGGACCCAGCCTTCCAGCACCCCACGCATCGCGCCCACCGCCGCCGGATCGCCCCGCTCTACGCCATCGAGCGCCTTCCATACCGCCGCGCGCGCGAATTCAGAATCGACGGCCCCGCTCCGCCATGCGGGCGTCTCTCGGGCGTCTTCGAAACCCTTCGCCGCCGGTCTCCCCATATCGCGCATCGACTCCACGGTGTCCCGCAGCTCCTGCGGCGCCGAAGGCTGCAGAAGGTACAAGACCTCATCTCGCACGCCAGGATCGGGCTCGTGCCGGATGACCGAGTTCACGGAGGTGAGCTGCGCGGACCGTGTGGCCGCCTCCCGACTGAGCAACTGGACGATCCGTTCCCAGGCCCACAGGCGCAGATCCGCACTCGGATCGGTCTGGACCACCTTCCAGAGGAAATCCCACCGGGAGTCCAGGTTGTCCAGCACCTTCTGGCGATGCGCCGGCGCCAGACGCGCGTACACTTCGTGGAGAATCCCGTTCTCCACCAGGAATCTCTTCGCCCAGGACAGGTCTTCCATTTCGAAGCGGTCCTCGACGACCCGAACGGCGTATCGCACGACCTCCGCGCGGATCTCGCGCAGCTCGTCGGGAAGGACGCCCTGGTACCGAAGCAAATGGGACAAGAACTTCACGTTGCGCTCGACGTTCGCGGGCGACAGATCCCTTCGCGCCGGCGCGATCACAGCCCTGAGCCGGTCCATCAACTGATCGCGGTTCTCCAGCCCCGGCAGCTCGGTCGCGATCCAATCCGCTATCGCGCCCGCTTCCTCCGAGGACCAGGTGGAGGCATTCGCGTCCAGCTCGAAGAACCGGCCGATCTCCGCGTTGATCACGTTCGCCTTCGCCTGTCGGAGATCCTGAGCGAACCCCTCGACCTCCTTGCGGAAATCGGTTTGCTCGACGGAATCCGATTCGCTCAACGCCCGTCGAAAGCGTTTCTCGAACGGAAGCAGCCGCAGATAGAGAAGGGGATTCGTCTTTTGAACCTCCGCCAGCTGATCCTCGCTCAAGAGCGACGCCACGACTCCGCGAAGTCGCTGAGTCAGTTCGACGCGCCGCTGCGGCGACTTGGGGAAATCCTCCAGCGCCTTTTCCAGCCGCTGCGCCTCCCGCCGCACGAGCGACGAAAGGCCCCTGTGGGTCGGTAGCAAGTCGATCTCGGCTTCGATGGTCTTCGCCTTGTAGGCATCGACGGCTCTCTCCTTGGCCAGGTCGAAAGCGCGAAGAGTCTCCCGCAACTTCTCGCGGAACTCCTGGTCGTTCGGGTCCGCGGCCGGCCGACGGTCGACGTCCTGCACGATCTTGGCGAGGCGTTCCCTCAGAGGCCACGCGCGTCGGATCGCGTCGAGATCCGCGGTTTCGAC
Source organism: Planctomycetota bacterium (assembly GCA_016190155.1). Classification (GTDB taxonomy): domain Bacteria; phylum Planctomycetota; class MHYJ01; order MHYJ01; family JACPRB01; genus JACPRB01. The sequence continues at coordinate 5,918 of JACPRB010000060.1, read as the reverse complement.
CCTGAGCCTGATGTCCTGCAAGACCCGCGTATCCGGGCGGATGGCCAGCGACGCGATCCGACCCATGAGCTCGACGGACGTCAACGGTCTTTCTACGCGCTTGATCGCCCGATCCGTTTTGAGGAGATAAACGTCGCGGTCTACCACGACATCGATTCCGACTCGAGCGTCGGGCGAAAGCTCCATGCGCACGACGAAGTCCGCATTGCCCACCGCATATCCGAGGGCACGGTTAAGATCGCTCGAGCTGTAAACACCCTTGTCCCCGTACTCGGTCATGAAAGGACCCCCGCGAGCGATGGACCAAGCCGCCTTGTATCCTCCCTTCGCCCCGTGGTACACCGTGACCGGGCCCAGCCGTTCCACGGCGGCTCCGTCCTCGGGCGGCGCCTTCGCCAACGGTGTCCGAAGAGCGAAGCCGCTCTCCCGCACCAGTTCCGCCAGCCCCACCTCCTCCAGCATGTCGAACAACCGCCGCGTATCCCGCGACGTGTACTGCAGCTTCTGCAACCCCACTTCAAACCGCGTCTTGAACAACGAATTCGATAGAAACGCCTTCAGCTCCCCCGACGCCCGCGCCTCCCCAATGATCGCCTGAATCGATGCCCGCGACTCCGGCGTCAACTCCACGCCGGTGAACTCGGTCGCGAACCGCAACGCGCGAAACACCTCCAGGATCTCGTGGTGCTCGTGCTTCTGAAACGGCGCCGACTCCTCATACTGTGGATTCCTCACATACGTGATCCGCCCCGACAGCAACTCCCGCGCTCCTCGCTCGGTCAGCGATTCCCCGAACGCCTGCCGCCGCCACGCCGGCTCCTCGAATCCTCGCCTCCCCAGCAGCATCTTGCTGATCGGCTCGTACCCCTGCGTGATCTGCCACGGCTCCTTCAGGTACTCCTCCGTCCGCACATCCCACTTGTAGAACCGCTCCCCGCCGGGGAACTGTTCCGCCAGCTTCGCCTCGATGCGCGACGCCGCGTCCGGCGTGCCCCGCAGAATCAAGTCCATGTCCGAGTAGGGCCCCACCACATCCTCCAGATAGATGGGCGACGTCTCCGCAAAGAACGCCTGCCCTTTCAGGCGAAGCTGCTCCTTGACGAAAAACGCCAGATTGCGCGCCGTCCCGCCGTAGAAGAAGAGCTCCGCGCCTTCCGCCTGCGCCAGCCGATGGGCGCTCTCGAGCTCGCTGATCCGCGACGCCGCGTGCACCATCCCCTGTTCCAGCTGCACCGCATCCGGGGCGCTCTGCAAGACGCACAGAACCAGCAGCAACCGCGTCACGGCACGATCTCCTCGATGCGCTCCCGCAACCCATGAGCGGCCGGCCTCAACCGCCCCTCCACTGCCTCCGCGATGTACAGCGTCGCCGCCAGCTTCGCCACGCCCAGCCACCAACCGGCCGACGACCTCATCGCTACCCGCGCCGCCACATCCACCACCGTCCCCGCCCCCAAGAACACCCCGGTGGAGATGGCGAGATCCGTCGGCGAGAACCGCCCCGCCAGTCCTTGCATCGCCCCCATCCCCACCGCCAACGGAAACGCCGCCATCGACACGCCCCGCGCCCACCGCGGCATCGGCACCCATCGCAATCCCGCCCGCGTCACCTGCGCCGACGCGCTGAACACCCCCAGCGACCCCCAGAACATCGGCTCCTTCATCGCCAGCGCGGACTCCCGAAGCTGCCGCACGCTGCGCGCCTTCGCCGCCTCCTTCACCAAGTACGCCGCCCCGAACTGCGCCGCCCCCATCGCCTCCCCGGCCGCCCACCGGCGAACGGAGGCCACCGCGCGATTCTGCGGCCCCCCGTGCGCCCGCTGCCATGCGGGAGTCAGCCGCGCATCCGCCGCCGTCGTCGCGGCGTCCCAGCGAAGCGTCCCGTCGTATCGCGGAATCGTCCGCGAGAGGACGGCGAAGTCCGGACGTTGACTGACCCCCTTCGCCACGACCTTGAACGTCAGAGCATCCGAGAAGAGCCAGCTGAGGATCTGCGGATCGGTCGTCTCTCGGGCAAACCGGGCGATGGTGGAGGTCACCGCGGGATATGGCGGGGCATGGAAAAGAGCGGACAGGGCCTCCCACTGGACGGAGACATTCCGCTCGTAAGGAAGGATCCTCTCCAGCGCGCCCGCCGAACGCTCGTGGCGGACGAGAGATTGCCAGGCACGCCCGCGCACATCCGGATCCGGCACCGAGTCCGCCAGGCGCTCCAGAAGCTCGAAATACGTCTCCGGCGGCCGCGGCTCCCGGTCCATTGCCGCCTGCACGCTCCATCGCTTCCCCTGCGGAAGCGATTGAAAGCCGCGCCATACCGCATCACCGGACCGCAGCTTGAAGAGGAACGAAACGGCCTCCGAGAAGGCAAGCTGCTTCTCATTCATCCCGCGTATCTCTTCGATGGCGCGCTCCGCAAGAACCCCTTGCGCGCGATCGAACGCCTCACCGAATTCCTGAGCGGCCTTCCCGCCGCGTTCCTTCGCACGCGACGCGAATTCGAGCAAGGCATCCAGACTGGACGGATAGCCGTCGGGCCCTTCCGCAACTTTGCCCTCCCGAACCCACCCTTCCAGCATCCGCCGCATCTCGACCAGCGCCGAGTCCGTCCCCTCCTCCAGCGCCTTCCATACCTTCGCTCGACCAAAAGGCAGGCCGTCGAACGGCTGTCCGGTCCGCGCCGCGCGCCCCCACGCCGGCGTCAGCCGCAGATCCTCTCCGCGGTCGTAGACTTTGTCGGACATCGTTTTCGACAACGGCCCTTCGAGCGGCGTGAGCCCTCTGCGAGAACGAGCCTCCGCCCGCTCGCGCCGCGCCTCGGCAAAACCTTCCTGGACCTCGAGGTACGCCGACAAACCCGGATCGGTCGCTCTTTCGGCAATGCGCGCGGCTTCGGCACGCAAGAGCCACCGCACCTCCGGAACGCCCTCGTAGGCCAGCGCCGGAAACAGTCGCCGCAGTTCGCTTGGATCGGTCTCGAGAAGCTCCCGCCAGGCCCACCAGCGCAGCTTGGGATCGGGATCCGATTCGGCCATCTTGCGAAGAAAGTCCGCCATCAACGGCGCCCATTTTCCGTCCTGAACGCGCCCGGCGTGCGTCACCAGCACCCTGCGACCCATCGACCGCATCCGCGGGTACATTCCCTCAAGTTCCCCGACGCCATGAAGGAACTCCAGCGCGGATCTTTCGGAGAGACGCGCGTCATGTCCCCATCCGACCTCACCCAACAAACCCACGGCATACCGCACCGCCACTTCCTTCGTCCTGCCGAACTCCCGCAGTCCCCTCCACGCGTCCATTTGCTCCAGGAGGAAGCTCCACGCGTCGGCAACGACCGGTGCACTTCCAGGGCGCGTCTCGAGCACCTCGCGCACGCGGCGCGCGATGAGTTCCTGCGCCTGCTCGTAGAGCGATTGGAACTCCTTCTCCGGCACCCGCTTCGCGAAATACGCCAAGGCGCGCAGGCTCGAGAAATACCCGTCCGGGCCCTCGGGGAGCTTCCCCGCCCGAACCCAGCCCTCGAGCATCCGGCGCATCGCGCCGACCGCCTCAGGATCGCCCCGCTCGAGTCCGTCGAGCGCCTTCCACACCGCCGCGCGCGTGAACTCCGAATCGACGGAGCCGCTCCTCCACGCAGGCGTCTCTCGGGCATCTTCGAAACCCGCCGGTCCCCGCCTGTCGAGCGCCGCGCTCGCGACGTCACTCAGCTCCTGCGTAGCCCAGGGCCCCAGGAACTCCAACACCGCCGTTCGCACGCCCGGGTCGGGTTCGAGACGGATGATCGAAGTCACGGAGACCATCTGGGTGGATCGCGCGGCGGGATCCAGACCGAGCGTTTGGACGAGCCGTTTCCAGGCCAGCGTGCGCAGCTCCGGGCTCGGATCGACCCGGACCACCTTCCAGAGAAAATCCCGCTGCGAATCGACCCCGCGCAACACCCTCTCGCGATCCGCTTCCGCCAGTCGCGCGTACACTTCCTCGAGACTCCCGTTCTCGGCCAGGAATTGACGGGCCCATCGCACCCTTTCGCTCTCGTCGCGGTTGTCCTCGATGACCCGACCGGCATACCGCCCGACCTCCTCGCGGATCGCGCGTAAGTCATCGGGCAGGACCTGCTGGTACCGAACCAGATGCGACAGGAAGGGGGCGTTGCGCTCGACGCTCCCGAGCGACAGGTCCTTTCCCGCAGACGCGATCGCGACCTTCAGCCGACCCATCGTTTGATCGCGGTTCGCCAGCCCGGGCAGCTCGGTCGCGATCCAATCCCCCATCACGCCCGCTTCCTTCGAGGACCAGTAGGAGGCATTCGCGTCCAGCTCGAAGAACCGGCCGATCTCCGCGTCGATCACGTTCGCCTTCGCCCGCCGGAGATCCTGAAGGAACCCCTCGATTTCTCTGCGGAAGCCGGCCTCTTGAACCGGATCCGACTCGCTCAAGGCTTGTCGAAGGCGCTTCTCATAGGGAAGCAGCCGCAGATAAAGAAGAGGGTTCGTCTTCTGGACCGTCGCCAGCTGATCCGGAATCAGCAACTGTGCCACGACGTCTCGAAGTCGGCGCACCAGATCAACGCGACGTTGCGGCGCCTTGGGAAGGTCCGCCAGCGCCAGCCAGCTCGCCTCCTGTTGCAGGACCTCCGGATACCACCCATTGGCCAATATGAGACCGTCGATCCCGGCCTCGATGACCTGTGCCTTCTTGACATCCATGGCTCTCTCTCTCGCCAGGTCGAACGCCCGAAGAGTTTGCCGCATTTCCTCGCGGAAGCCCTGCTCGATCGAGCCGGCGGCAGGCCGGCGCTCGGCCTCCTCGAGAACTCCGGCGAGGCGCTCCTTGAGGGGCCAAGCGCGTTCGATCGCGGCGAGATCCTCCGTCTCGACCCTGCGCCGGACCTCCTGCAGAGCCCGCGCATCCTTCCGGGCGACGAGGGCCACGAGCCGTCCCATGAGCTCCACCGTCGTCAGCGGCCTCTCCACGCTCTCGATCGCGCGATCCGTCTTGAGGAGGTGAGTCTCGCCGGTAACCTCCACATCGATCCCGATCCGAGCCTCGGGCGAGAGCTCCATGCGCACGACGAAGTCCGGCTCACCCTGCGCGTATGCAAGGGCCATCTTGGGATCGCTCGAGCTGTAGACACCTTTGTTCCCGTACTCAGTCATGAAAGGGCCGCCCCGAGCAATCGCCCAAGCCGCCTTGTAGCCCCCCTTCGTCCCGTGATAGACCGTCACCCGCCGGCCCAGCCGCGGAACGTCACCGCCATCGTCCGGCGGCGCCTTCGCCAGCGGCATCCGAAGCGCAAAGCCGCTCTCCCTCGCCAGATCCGCCAACGCCACATCCTCCAACACCTCGAACAGCCGCCGCGTGTCCCGCGACGTGTACTGCAGCTTCTGCAGGCCCACCTCAAATCGCGTCCTGAACAACCCGTTCGACAGAAACTCCTTCAGCTCCCCCGACGCCCGCGCCTCCGCGATGATCGCCCGCACCGAGGCCAACGACTCCGGCGTCAACTCCACGTCCGCGAACTCGCTCGGGAATCGCAGCGCCCGAAGCGCCTCCAGAATCTCGTGATGCGCCCGCAACTGGTACGGCGACGACTCCTGGTATCGCGGATTGCGCACGTACGTGATCTGACCCGACAACACCTCCCGCGCCCCGCGCTCCGTCAGCGACTCCCCGAACGCCTCACGCCGCCACTCCGGCTCCTCGAACCCGCCCCTCCCCCACAGCATCTTGCTGATCGGCTCGTACCCCTGCGTGATCTGCCACGCCTCCTGGAGGTACTCCTCCGTCCGCACGTCCCACTTGTAAAACCGCTCCCCCTCCGGAAAATGCCGCTGCAAGCTCGCCTGAATCCGCGACGCCGCCTCCGGCGTGCCTCGAACGATGAGATCCATGTCCGAGTACGGCCCCACCACCTCCTCCAG
>JACPRB010000072.1 GCA_016190155.1 Planctomycetota bacterium | reverse complement strand
CTTCCACACGCGCTACGACAACACCCCTTCCGGCAAGCGCGGCGATGAAATCGGATACCTCTACTCCACTCGCGCGTTCCTCGCCCCGGGATCGGCCGGCGACGGCATCCCCGCCGAGCATGTCGCCGACGAGATGATCGCCTGCCGCAACCGCGAACCCTCTCCCCACCTCCCGGGGCTGCACTACGCCGCCGTCTGGTACGGCGGCCCCTTCCGCTCGTGGCGCCAGTTCAACGCCTTCTGCGACGGCCTGGTCTCCGGCGGCCTGCTCGACGACACCCGCCCGATCTTCTTCGACTTCGACGTCACCAACGCCATCAGCTGGCGCCTCGGCGGCGGCGGTTCCGACGACCTCGTGGCCTCGGACATCCAAAGGAAGCTCGCCGCGCAGGCCATGGCCGACGTCCTCAAGGCCAACTTCAACCCCAATTGCACCCTCAATGAACTCAACCCGGACGCCAACCTCTGCACCCTTATCGACAAGACCGACCTCATCGTCAACTCCACCGAGTTCTGCTTCACGTCCATGGGCACGGTCGAGATCGAGAGCGAAGGCCTGATCCTGCGCACCCCCGGCGGACAAGACTTCCTCGCCGTCCGCTCCGCCTCCACCGTCGCCCGCAAGAAGATCCACTGCCTCGTCCAGATCTACGACACGTACCGCGAGACCACTCAAGCCGACTTCGCCCTCGGCGAATCCCAGACCGTTACCGGCGACAAGACCGTCGAGCTGGGCCCGGAGCCCGCCGGCAGCGCCTCCGCCACGCAATGCCGATGGAGCGGATGGATCCAGCTCGCCACGGCCGGAGGCCCAGGCCTCGCTTGCGATCGATCTTCCGCGATGCACGCCCACTTCGCGTCCGATCACCGCTTGCACCATCATGCCGACGGCCTGCTCGATCCCATCGGCGCCACCCCTCGGTGTCGCAACAATCCGGACCGCACGGAACCCCTACCCGGCCCATACGGTCCCGCACTCGGGCCGCGCGATTGGCAGATCTCCCATCCTCCGGCGAACCCGCAGGTCCGCGCCCCGGGCGACCTTCGCATCGACGGCGCCTACGTCGAACGCGACAGCTCGCTCATGTTCGCCAACAGCCTTTCGGTCTACGACTCCACCGGCACCGTCGCCATGTGGGTGAAGCCCTCCTTCCGGCCCGAGATGGCCGGCAAACCCCGAACATTCTTCTCCGTCGATACGTTGAAGTCGGACTCCGTGAACTCCGGCTCCGGGCGCGGCATGCCGGCTTCCGGCTCGAGTTGGCAGATCGTGAACGGCCTATGGTTCTTCGCCAGCGCGGACGCGCCGGCCTTCACGCCGTCGCCCAACGAAGGACAGTTCCCCTTCTATTCTCCCGGTCCATGGCGGCCGGCCAGCATCGTCTGCGGCTACTCCACATGGTCGGCCAACGGCGGTGGAGTCGGGATGGCCTCGGACACCCTCAATCACCGCGCGCACGTTCACGCTCCGAAACCGGACCTCCTGCGCCACCATGGCTGGACACACCTTACCTACCTGTGGGACATGCCGCGGTACGAGCTGGCCTTGTGGATCAACGGCCAGCCCCAGCCGAATTCGGAGATGATCCAAGTGCACCCTCGCCTGATCAGCGCCGTGGACTACCAGGAGCCGGGCAACACGATCCGCCTCGGGGAACCGTCCCTGACGATGCAGCTGGACACCTCCGAGCCCTTGCTCGGCCGACCGGTGTCGCGGAACTGGGCCGCCGACGCCACCATCGACGAGTTCTATCTCTGGAAGGGCAATCAGCTCGATCGCGGCCAGGAGCTCTTCGCGCAAGGACGGTATCACCGCCCGACTCCGGCGGCCGAGGCCGTCTTCACTTCGCAGGGCATCCGATTCTCGGGTTCCATGCGGGACCTGCCGCCCCCTTCCACCGTCGCGCCTCCGGTCTCCGTGATCGCCGCCCCCCCATCAGGCGGCGCATCGAGACCGTCGACGCGCGTCCTGGCGGCCGCGTGGACCTGGTATCCGGAGTCGCTCTCCTGGACCGGCCAGCCTCAAGTGCACGACTATCGCGACGACACGGACGTCCAGGCCCGCGTCGAGATGAATCTCCTTCTGAACGGCGTCACGCTTCCCTTCGTCCTTTCCGACGACGCCGGCGCGCTCGTCCCGAACCTCACGATGACCCCGGAAGATTCCCTCCGATACCGCCTCTCCATGCGCCTTCCGAATGCGAACCCCGACGTGATCCTCCTGGCCACTCCGGTCATCGACGACGTCACTCTGCACTTCTCCACGGGCATTCACTTCCTCTTCTACGAATTAGTGGGGATGTCGATATGATCCTCTTGCTGGCGCTCTTGCTCCCGCTGCAAGATCCCTCGATCGTCGTCCGCCCGGACCCTCCCGCGGACGACGCGTGGTCCGTCAAGGCGACCGGTCCGTTTCCCGGCGACGTCTCGATTTGTATCCTGCTGCGGCGCATCGAACGTGTCTGGGACCCGGGCTCCGGGAAGTTCCTGGAGGTCCCCTCCGACGAGGTCCGCCGCCGCGCTCCCGCGCAAGCCGATCAACGCGGCCTCAAGGCCTCCCTCAAGCCCGGCCCGGCCGGCCTTTACCAACTTCTCGTGCAGAGCGACGAGCAGACCGTCTTCGAGACCCGAACGCCGTTCGGACACATCGGTCCTCTCTTCGCCTCCTCGTCCGACGCCGCTCGAACGCTCGCCGCGCTCGCCCTGGAAGCCGGCGAACATCTCGATGAGATCGAACGCCTCTCCAAGGCGCCGCAAGCCCGGCTCTTTCAGGATTTCCAGCGCCGCATCGCCAGGCACGAGAAGATGCTCCGGGATGCCTCCAAGGGCTGCGATCTCACGGCCACCTCCCGCCTTCTGCGGGAGATCTACTATCAGCTCCGCAACGCGCAAGTCGCACCCGAGACCGATCCTCCCGGAGTGAAGGACAACGACGGCCCGGCGCGGGGCCAGGGGATCTTCCTGGACTCCACCTCGACGGTGCAATCGCTGCAGAAGCGGATCTCCTCCGTCAAGACGGTCCTCTCGCAGGAAATTCGACTCTCCATCGCCTCCCTGCTGGAGGGAGCCTTCGCGCTGGACCCGTCTCGGGCCCGCGAGGTCGCTGCGGACGCGGTCAAGCTCGCCCGTGCCGCGCCTGAACCCAGCGCGGATTTCATCAAGGCGCTCGAGACCCGGGATCGCGGAGCCCTGCGGGATGTCCGAGCGTCATTGCTCAAGGAATGAGTCCGGCGGACCGGCCAAGGCGCATCTGCTTGATCCCCCCTATCGCTTCTGTTATCGTCGCTTTCCCTTATGGGTCTCAGTACCGCCTCCCACAAAAGAGTCCCCCGTTGTCGCGGAAAGACCGGAGAGCACAGACCAAAGACCATAGCGGCTTCACCTCCGTTCCTCCTCGGAGGGGGCCGGGGCGGCCTCCTTCGGTCTCTGGTCTTTGCTGCTCAGAAAATATGAGACTGTAGCGAGGAAGTCGGTAGCGTTGTGGACAATAAAGACAAGTCTCGGACGAGAACGGAACCGCGGATTGCACGGATTTCGCGGATTGGAAATCGAGTCGGACACGCACACATCCTTTCGGTCATCTCCCTATCCGCGAAATCAGCGAAATCCGTGGTTTCCTCCTCCGCATGCTATGCCGGAAGAGCGCTCCATGCCGACTTCTTTCCTACAGTGTCCAAAGTATCCACATTTTCATCCGCCGTGGTGAAGCGCACTTCATGGGCAGCTCTTTGGTCCGTGGTCTTACGGCGCCGACGGGGCACCTTTCAATGGGGCGCCGTACTCAGGAAAGCCTGCCGGGCCGCCCTCACGGGATTCTTCCTCCTCCTGTGCGCCGGATTCGCTCCCGCCCAGGAAGACTGGGAAGGCAAGATCGTCGAAGACGTCGTGCCCAAGGGCTTTCATCTGATCCGGCCTCGGGAGCAGCTGGCCCGCCTCAACGCCCGCAAAGGCCAGCCTTATACCCTCCTGCAGCGGGATGAAGACACCAAGATCCTCTACGAAACCCGCACCTTCGACGACATCAAGATCCTCATCTCGCCGGGAAGCGCGCCGGACCGCATCGTCGTCACGATTGAGGTCGTCGAGGCGCCCGTCATCCAGGACGTCCTCTTCACGGGCCTGCAGGCCATCCCCATCGCGCAGATCCGTCCCAAGCTGCGCCTCAATCCGGGAGACCGACTCAGTCCGCACCTTCTCAAGGTCGATCGCGACGCCATCCGCGAGGAGTATCTCGTCAAAGGCTATCACTTCTCCTCGGTGAAGGAGGAGATCGCGACCGCGCCCGGCGGCGTCATCCTCCACTGGCAGGTCGCCGAAGGACCCATGGTGACCGTCCGCGAGATCCTCTTCAGCGGCAACCGGAGCTTCCCCGACAGCCGCCTCAAGGAGTTCCTGCTGACCAAGGAGAACTCGTGGCTGCTGTTCATCCCCGCCGGCACGAACCCCTTCGTCATGCGCTATCTCGAAGAAGACCTCAAGCGCATCCGGCTTTTCTATCAGCTCGAGGGCTGGCTGGACATCGCCGACGGCGATCGCGTCTTCGTGGAAGACCTCCTCTTCAACGACGACAAGACGGAGGTCACGATCAAGATCCACATCGACGAGGGACGCCGCTACGTCATCCGGAAGATCGACTTCCGAGGCAACCAGGTCTATGGCGCCGACGAGTTGCGCTCGTTCATCACCCTGAAGGTGGGCGACGAATACAACGAGCGCGTCGCCGGCGAGGACATCAAGAAGATCCGCGACAAGTACGGCGAACGGGCCTACATCATGGCGGAAATCCAGTCGCCCTACACCGTGGATCTCGAGAAGCACGAGCTGGACCTCGTCTTCGAGATCAAGGAGAACCAGGAGATCCGCGTCGGACGGATCATGGTCAACGGGAACTTCAAGACCCGCATGGACGTCATCCTGCGCGAGCTCAGGGACTTCACTCCCGGGGACAAATTCAACAACAAGCTCCTGAACCGGGGACTGCTGCGCCTGCGCGACCGCGGCTATTTCGAGCCCCAAGGCGGGATCCAAGTCAGGCTGGAGCAGGGCCTGGAAACCGACGAACAGGACGTGATCATCGACGTCAAGGAAGGGCCGACCGGCAACATCCGTTTCGCGGGCGGCTACTCATCAAGCTTCGGCATCCTCGGCATCCTCGAGCTCACCCAGAAGAACTTCGACGTCACCGACCTGCCCAAGAGCCTCGAGGACTTCTTCGGCGGCACCGCGTTCGCCGGGGGCGGCCAGCTCTTCAGCGTCCGCCTCGCTCCCTCCGCCCGCCGGCAGAGCTTCACCGTCAACTTCCGCGAACCCTATCTCTTCGGCTACGAGTACGGCCTCGGCCTGCGCGGCTACAGCATCAAGACGGAACGCGAGGATTGGGACGAAGGACGCCTCGGGGGCGCCGTCACGCTGGACAAGCGCATCGACGACTTCCGTCTGGAACTCGGGTTCAACGCCTTCCGCATCGACATCGACAACGTCGGATCCGCCGCGCCGGCCACCGTGCAGAGCCTCCTCGGGGAGAACACCATCATCTCCCTCACGCCCGCGGTCATCTTCGACACGCGCGACAGCCAGATGTTCCCCTCCGAAGGCGTGAAGATCTCCCTCAGTACCGAGCACGCCGGCCGGTTCCTCGGAGGCGACTTCGACTTCTGGAAGACGGTGTTCGACTTCGACACGTACCTGACCATCCTGGAGACCGAGGACAAGCTCAAACACGTCCTTCAATTCCACTGGACCGTCGGCGTGGCGAAGGAGATCGGCGATTCGCGCGACGTGCCGTTCTTCGAGCGCTTCTACGCCGGAGGGCGCGATTCGATCCGCGGCTTCGAGTTCCGCGGCATGGGCCCCCACGAGAACGGGGATCCGGTGGGCGGCAACGCCTATGCGTTCGGCAGCGTGGAGTATTCCCTCCCCCTGCTGGTCGAGTTCCTCCGCGGCGCCGTCTTCTACGACATCGCCGACCTCACGCCGGAGTTCGACGACATGCGCCACGACAAGTGGCGCCAGACGGTCGGATTCGGGATTCGGTTCCTCATCCCCCAACTCGGCAACGTGCCGGTGGCGCTGGATTTCGGCTTCCCCCTGACGAAACAGGATGAGGACGAACGGCAGACAGTGACGTTCGATATTGGTAAGCTGTTCTGAGAGCCCGGTGAGGGCCCCTAAAATGAACCGCCAAAGCCCTATACCGCCAAGAAGAAACGAGGAAGATCCTCTCTGGTTCCTCAGGGTCCTCTGGTGTTTATCCCTCGGGGTCCTCGCGCCGCCCCTTATCCAGGCGCTCTGATTCGAGGAGATCCGGAATGCTCAAACGAAGTCTTTTCGTCCTCCTGCTCCTGGCCGCGGGCGCGGCCTTGGGCGTGCTCCTGACCGGTTGGCTGGAGTCGCGGTCCATCGTCCCGTCCGTCGAAGCCGCCAACGCGACGCAGGCGCCGCTCGCGGCGGAGCCGCGGCAAGAAACCGCTCCGCCCGCGACGAACGGCGGCCTCCGCCTGGGCGTCGTCAACCTGAAACGATGCTTCGATGAGAACAACTACGAGTTCGCCAAGGACGTGACCAACGAGCTCAAGAAGCTCGAGGTCGAGATCGACCAAGGCCTGGCGACGCTCGAGAAGGAAATGCGCGACCTCAAGGATCAGATCGACGGCTTGCCCAAGGGACACCCGCTCCAGCAGGAGAAGTTCAGGAAGATGAAGCTCCTGGAAACCCAGTATCGGGTCGACAAGGAAATGGGCCGCGCCCGGTTCATCAACGAGTACTCCCGCCTCAAGCTCGAGGTCTACAACGAGATCCGCCGCGTGGTCGACGTCTTCGCGCAAGGCAAGTTCGACCTCATCCTGCGCGTCGAAGAGCCGCAGCTCGACGAGGATTCTCCCGTCAGCGTCTCGCAGCAGATCAACCAGCGCGTGGTGCTCTTCAGCAGCGACGCCCTCGACGTGACGAAAGACGTGATGAAGCTGCTCAACAGCGAGTACGCCAAGAGAAAGACGTCCAAGCCGGCGAACCCCGATCCGAATGCGACCCCCGGCATGTGTCCCAAGTGCAAAATCCTCTGGAACGGCGAGAACTGCCCGCAGTGCAACGAGCCGATGCCCAAGAAGTGACCCAAGATGGGCGACCCGACTTTCGGTCTCCGCTCTCCGGCGAACCGCTGAACTAGTGAACAGGTGAACGGGTGCAACGCACGTTAAAGGAACTGGCGGACCTCGTCGGCGGCCGCGTGGCGGGCGACGGCTCCGTGGTCGTCACCGGCATCAACAGCATCGACGAAGCCGGCCCCGGCGAGATCACCTTCCTGGCCAACCCGCGGTACGCCTCGCGGCTGACCGACACGAAGGCCTCCGCCGTCATCGTCACGGATGCGAAGCTCTCGCCCAAGCTCCCCGCCATCGTCGTGCCGGACCCGGATCTCGCCTTCGCGCAAGTCGCGGGCGCCTTCGCCGATCATTCGGTTCCGCGCCGCCGAGGCGTCCACCCGACCGCGGTGGTCGGCGAACGCGTCACGGTGGGCCGCGACGTCGGCATCGGCCCGCAGTGCGTCGTCGAAGAGGGCGCCACGATCGGCGACGGAACGGTGCTGGAGGCCCAGGTCTACGTCGGACGCAACGCCTCGATCGGACGCGACTGCCTCCTGTATCCGCACGTCTCCGTGCGGGACGGCTGCATCCTGGGCGACCGCGTCATTCTGCACTGCGGCGTCGTCGTGGGCGCGGACGGGTTCGGATACGTCACCGTCAAAGGCGTGCATCACAAGATCCCCCAGATCGGCATCGCCGTCCTCGAGGACGACGTCGAGGTCGGCGCCAACGCCGCCGTGGATCGCGCGCGGTTCGGCCGCACGATCGTGCGCCGGGGCACGAAGATCGACAATCTCGTGCAGGTCGGGCACAACGTCCACATCGGCGAGCAGTGCCTGCTGGCCGCGCAGGTCGGGATCGCCGGCAGCACGCGGGTCGGTCATCACGTGATGTTGGGAGGCCAGGTCGGCGTCAGCGGCCATATCGAGCTCGGCGACCGTTCCATCGCGACGGCGCAATCCGGAGTCGATAAGAACCTGCCGCCCGGAACCATCGCGAGCGGAGCGCCCGCGCGACCCCGCCAGCAGCACCTGCGCGGCCTCGCGACCGTCGATCGCCTGCCGGAAACCCTGCGCAAGCTCAAGCGGCGCATCGAAGAACTTGAAAAGCGGCGGGGACCAGGGCAAGAATAGCCCCTCCCGATGAAGAAGAACCAGCGCACGATCCGGAAGTCCGTGGAACTGGAGGGCGTCGGCCTGTTCACCGGCGCGCCCGCCCGGCTGCGCCTCATCCCCGCCCAGGTCAACAGCGGCGTCGCCTTCATCCGAGCCGATCTGCCCAACCGGCCGCGCCTTCCGGTGCGCGCCGATACCGTGGCCAGCAAGTTCCGCCGCACGATGGTGCAGGCCGATGAGATCGAGATCGAAACCGTCGAGCACCTCATGTCCGCGCTGGGCGGCCTGGGCATCGACAACCTCGACATCGAGCTGAACGCGGCGGAAGTCCCCAACATCGACGGATCGAGCGCGCCCTTCGTGGAACTGCTGACGTCGGCCGGGCTGGAGGACCAAGCGGAACTCCGGAAGGTGCTCACCGTGCGCGACACCGTCACGGTCTCGGAGAAGGACGTGCACCTGGTGGCCCTGCCCTCGGAAAACGGGCTGACCATCAACTACACGCTCAACTACCCCGGAACCCCGATCGGCATGCAGCATCTCTCGATGGACATCGACGAGGAGCGCTACCGCAAGGAGCTCGCGCCGGCGCGCACGTTCTGCCTGGAGAGCGAGGCGCAGGCCTTGCAGGCCCAAGGCCTCGGCAAGGGCGGCACGGTCAAGAACACCCTCATCGTCGGCAAGGACGGGCCGATCGACAATCCGCTGCGCTTCCCCGACGAATACGTGCGGCACAAGGTGCTCGACCTGCTCGGGGATCTCTCGATCTTGGGCGGGGAGCTTCGCGCGCACATCGTGGCGGTCGGCTCGGGGCACACGACGAACGTCCGGCTCGTCAAGCGCCTCGCGGAGACCTTCGAGGCAGGCCCCGCCCTCGCGCGCAAGCAGGAGACGCTCTTGGACGTGCGAGAGATCACCAAGATCCTGCCCCATCGCTTCCCGTTCCTCCTGATCGACAAGGTGATCGAGATGGACGGGTACCGCCGGGCCGTCGGGATCAAGAACGTGACGTACAACGAGCCGTACTTCCAGGGACACTTCCCCGACCAGCCGATCATGCCCGGCGTCCTCCAGATCGAGGCGATGGCGCAGCTGGCGGGCGCGCTCCTGATGCGCAAGGCGGAAAACCAGGCGAAAGTCGCCGTCCTGTTGTCGCTCGATGCGGTGAAACTCCGCAAGAGCGTCGTCCCCGGCGACCAGCTGCGCATCGAGGTCGAGACGCTCAAGATCAAGGCCCGCACGGGAGAGGTGTTCACGCGGGCCAGCGTGGACGGACAGGTGGTCGCCGAAGCGAACATGAAATTCATGCTGATGGACACCGCGTGAGAAAGAACGAGGCGCCATGAGCGCGCGAGCCGGAACTTCCACCGCGAAGATTCACCCCACCGCCATCGTCGACCCCAAGGCCAAGCTCGCCGACGGCGTCGAGATCGGGCCCTTCTGCGTCATCGGTCCCGATGTGACGCTCGGCCCCGACACGCGCCTTCACAACAACGTCACGATCATGAATCGCGTGACGGTGGGTCGGAAGAACGAGTTCTACCCGTACGCGGTCATCGGCGGCAAGCCGCAGGACCTCAAGTACCGCGGCGAGGACACGGACGTCGTCGTCGGCGACCACAACACGATCCGCGAGTTCGCCACGATCAACATCGGCACCGCCCACGGCGGCGGCGTCACGCGCCTCGGCAACCACAACCTGCTCATGGCGGGCGTGCACATCGCCCACGACTGCGAGTTGAGCAACAACATCGTCATCGCCAACAACGTGCTGCTGGCGGGACACGTGAAGGTCGAGGAGTGCGTCGTCATGAGCGCGTACGTGGGCCTCCACCACTTCGTCACGGTGGGCAAGCACGCCTTCATCGGGGGCTTCGCGCGCGTCAACGTGGACGTGCCGCCGTTCATGCTCGTCGAAGGCATCCCGATGACGGTCGTCTCGATCAACACCATCGGCCTGCGGCGCCGGGGATTCGGGCGCGAGCAGACGTCCGCGCTCAAGGACGCGCACCGCCTGCTGTGGCGCTCGGGGCTGCCGAAGTCCGAGGCCATCGCGATCCTGGAGCAACGCTATCCCCATCAGACCGACATCAAGTACCTGATCGACTTCCTGCGCGCCGTCGATTGCGGCCGGTTCGGACGCGCGCGGGAAGCCCTGCGCACGGACGGCTTCTTCGACCCGGACGAGGATCTCTCCGCCGACGGCCAGGACGGGCCGTCCGCATGAGCCTGCGCGTCGCCGTCGTCGGGGTCGGCCACCTGGGGCGCCACCACGCCCGCATCTACGCCTCCATGCCCGACGTGACCTTGGCAGGCGTCGTCGATACGGCCTCCGGCCGCGCCGAGGAGGTCGGCCGCGAACACCGCGCGGCCGCCTTTACCGATTACCGCGAGATCCTGGGCAAGGTCGACGCCGTCTCCATCGCCGTGCCGACCGTCGGCCACTTCGCCGTCGCCAAGGAGTTCCTCGAGCGCGGGATTCCCGTGCTGGTGGAGAAGCCGCTGGCCAAGACCATCGAGGAGGCGGAGGAGCTCGTGCGGATCGCGCGCCGTCATCGCGCGCCGCTCGCGGTGGGACACGTCGAGCGATTCAATCCCGCCGTTATGGCCGCGCGGAAGATGATCGAACGGCCGCGGTTCATCGAGGTCCACCGCCTCAGCCCGTTCCGGTTCCGCTCCACCGACATCGATGTCGTGCACGACCTCATGATCCACGACATCGACATCATCCTGCATTTCGTCGCCAGCGAGCTGAAGCGCATCGACGCGGTGGGCGTGTCGCTGCTATTCGGTTCGGAGGACATCGCCAATGCGCGCCTGGAGTTCGAGGACGGCTGCGTCGCCAACGTCACCGCCAGCCGCGTCTCCGACAAGCAGATGCGCAAGATCCGCATGTTCTCGACGAACGGATACGTGTCGATCGACACCTTGGAGAAGGCGGCGCGGCTCTATCGCACGACGCCGCAGTTCGCGGAGGCGCTGGCAAAACTCCCAAAGGATCGCGAGCTGTCGCTGGGCGACTTGGCGGCGATCCCGCGCGAATTCTACTCGATCGAGGAGGTGCGGCTCCCCGACGAAGAGCCCTTGGCCGCCGAACTGCGGTCGTTTGTGGATTCCGTGCGCGCCGGACGGGAGCCGGAGGTGCCGGGAGAGCACGGCGTGCGGGCGATGAAGGCCGCGGAGCGGATCCTGCGCGAGATCCGGGAGCACGTGTGGAAATGAGGGCCCAGAGGGGGACAGAGGACGCGGAGAAAACCCGAACCCCAACACCAGAGGACGCAGCGCGGCGGTGCCGCAACCAAACGGGGCATGGGTGAGGGGGCGCAGAGGGGACCAGAGAACCCTGAGAAGAATCCAACACCAGAGGACCCGGAGGACG
>JACPRB010000059.1 GCA_016190155.1 Planctomycetota bacterium | reverse complement strand
GTTTACGAAGCCCCCTGCTCGCGATGAAGACCGCCTCGACCGAATCGATCGTATTCCAACACGTGTATGACCTGACGTAATGGTACGCGCAACGGACACCGGGCTTTCCAAAGACGCACCGGTTGACGCTCGGCGACCGCTTGGAACATGCGCTCTGCGGTGAACGCTTACCAAGAGAGCAACGTTGCGATCTCAAAGCGCAAAGTGTACGCCTCCCCACCGTTCGCTCCCACTATCTACTAGCACCTCGCTACTCGGTACTGTAGAGTGGCCTTGATGGAGCTGGTGGAACGCGTCCTCGCGGGAGATCAGTGGGCGATCAGCAAGGCCATCTCCGCCGTCGAGAACGGCGGCCCCGAAGGCCGCGCGATCATGAAGGCCGTCTTCCCGCACGTCGGAGGCGCCGTTCGGATCGGAATCACCGGTCCTCCCGGCGTCGGTAAATCCACGTTGTGCGACGCGATCACGGGCGTCCTACGCCCCGCGGGGCGGCGCGTCGGCATCATCTCCGTGGATCCTTCAAGCGCGTTCACCGGCGGGGCGCTGCTAGGGGACCGCATCCGGATGGGACGCGTGGCGGAAGATCCCGAGGTCTTCATGCGCTCGATGGCGACGCGCGGCGCGTTCGGAGGACTCTCGCGGGCTACGCAGGATGCCGCGGATCTCCTGGATGCCGCGGGCTGCCAGACCCTCCTGATCGAGACGGTCGGCGTGGGACAGTCCGAGATCGAGGTTGCGCGCGCGGCCGATTGCGTGGGGGTGGTCCTGTCGCCCGAGTCCGGCGACGGCATCCAGGCGATGAAGTCGGGCCTGATGGAGATCGCCGACCTCGTCGTGATCAACAAAGCCGATCGCGTCGGCGCGGACAAGCTCGAATACGACATTCGATCCGCCTTCGAGCTGGGGCTCAAATCACGGCGCGAGACGCCGATCCTGCTGACGGAGGCGCACCGCTCCAAGGGCGTGCCGGAGCTCGTCGGCGCGATCGATCAGTTCGTCGCCGCGTGCCGCGC
This sequence comes from Planctomycetota bacterium, assembly GCA_016190155.1. Taxonomy (GTDB): domain Bacteria; phylum Planctomycetota; class MHYJ01; order MHYJ01; family JACPRB01; genus JACPRB01. The sequence goes on along the minus strand of JACPRB010000059.1, from coordinate 13,335 downwards.
CGACGGCCGTTTCGAGGCGCGCCGGCGGTGCAACATGGAGAGCCGCCTGCGTCAGATCGCGGAGTTCATGATTCATCACAGTCTCTTCGAGGTGAACGGAGCGTCGCGCCGCGTCGAAGCCCTCGCGCAGCGCGTCCTGGAACGACGGCAGTCGAGCTATGACGCGGCGGAGGAATTGGTGCGCGAAGCGCTGGACCCGAACCGCGGAGCAAACTCATGAACGAAGGACGGTCGCGCTTTCCCGGCACGATCGTGCCTGCGGACAAACCGGTCTGGGGGCCGGAGGATCTCAAGGACTTCGACACCGTGCGCGATCTGGGCGACCCAGGCCGGTATCCGTTCACCCGCGGACCCTACGAGACGATGTACGGGGGGCGGCTCTGGACGATGCGCCAGTTCTCCGGGTTCGGCTCGGCGCGCGACACGAATCAGCGATTCAAGTACCTGCTGGAACACGGCCAGACGGGACTTTCCGTCGCGTTCGACATGCCCACTTTGATGGGCTACGACTCGGACCATCCCCGCGCCAACGGCGAGGTCGGGCGCGAAGGCGTGGCGATCTGCTCGCTCAGGAACATGGAGACGCTCTTCGACGGGATCCCGATGGGGGATGTCTCCACGTCGATGACGATCAACTGCACCGCGGCGATCATGCTCGCCTTTTACGTCGCGTGCGCGGAGAAGCAGGGTGTCGCCGCGGGCCGGCTGCGCGGCACCATACAGAACGACATGCTCAAGGAGTACATCGCGCAGAAGGAGTGGGTGTTCCCGCCGGAGCCGTCGATGCGGATCATCGTCGACATGATCGAATTCTGCGCGGACCACCTGCCCAAGTGGCATCCCGTGTCGATCAGCGGCTATCACATCCGCGAGGCGGGATCGACGTCCGTGCAGGAGTTGGCGTACACGCTGATGGACGGCTTCACCTACGTCGAGTACTGCCTCAAGCGCGGAATCCCGGTGGACAAGTTCGCGCCGCGGCTGTCGTTCTTCTTCAATTCCCACATGAACTTCTTCGAGGAGATCGCCAAGTTCCGCGCGGCGCGGCGCATCTGGGCCAAGCGGATGAAGAACCGCTACGGGGCGCAGAGCCCGGAGTCGTGGCGGCTGCGCTTCCACACGCAGACCGCGGGGTGCTCGCTGACGGCGCAGCAGCCGGAGAACAACATCGTGCGGACGGCCGTCGAGGCGCTGGCGGCGGTGCTGGGCGGCACGCAGTCGCTGCACACGAACTCGATGGACGAGGCGCTGGCGTTGCCGACGGAGCAGGCGGTGAAGATCGCGCTGCGCACGCAGCAGATCCTCGCGCACGAGTGCGACCTGACGGAGGTGATCGATCCGCTGGCCGGGTCGTACTTCATCGAGGCCTTGACGAACAAGATGGAGGAGGAGTGCGAGCGGATCTTCGCCGCGATCGAGCAGATGGGCGGCATGGTGCCCGCGATCGAGCGCGGCTATCCGCAGCGCGAGATCGCCAAGTCGGCGCTCGAGTTCCAGCGCGCGGTGGAAGAGAAAAGGTACGTCAATGTGGGCGTGAACGAGCACGTCGAAGGCGAGCGGCCCTTTCCCATCCTGAAGATCGATCCCGCGATGGAGCGCGAGCAGGCGGCGGAGCTCAAGAGGATCCGGGAGCGACGCGACAACGCGGCGGTGAATCGCGTGTTGGAAGAAATGCGTCGAGCCGCCAGGGAGGGCCGGAACCTCATGCCGCCGATCATCGAGGCGGTCAAGGTCGAGACGACGCTCGGGGAGATCATCGAGGTGCTCAAGAAGGAGTTCGGGGAGTGGCGGGAGCCGCCTATCTACTGGTGATGAACGGTTCAGCCGCTCATCAGTTCATGGGTTCATCGGTTCCTCGGTTCACCCGTTCACCCGTTCGCTCGTTCGGTCTGCCGCGTGTCCTGAATCGCTGGTCGGTTCGGTGACGAATCTCCGGAACTTGCGACACACCAGAAGGTGAACCGAACTTCTTTTCCTTGCGCATTCGGCCGTCTTGAAGTAATTCTCCCAGCGACCTTGCGGAGAGAGGGGCATACGGGGGATGGCTTTGCCTTGTGCGGGGGGAGGGGCGCGATGAACCTACAACGTGTGTCAGGCGTCGTCGTGGTCGTCTGTCTTCTCCTGGGTGGCCGGCTCTTGGCGTTTACGGGCACCGGGGGCGGCTACACGGTCATCGACAACGTCGAAAGCAACGGGCCGACGTTCCTCTGGGACGACATCGTCCAAACCGGCACGCCGGTGGCGTTCAGCAGCAGCGATATGGGGTGGGCTTCCGTTCCCATACCCTTCAACTTCCCCTTTTTCGGGGCGTCCTATCCGAGCGTGACGGTGGCGACCAAGGGATACCTCACCTTCGATGTGCCTTCGGCGGTGTACTACACCAATACGTCGCTCCCGAACGTGTCGGCTCCCAACAACACGATCGCTTGTTTCTGGGACAGCCTGACGATTCCCGCCGACGGTGAAGCGCGTTATCAGGTGCTGGGCATGGCCCCCAATCGTCGGCTCGTGATCCTGTGGAAGGATGCCACGCACTTTAACGGCACCAGCCGGCGGTTCACGTTCCAGGTCGCCCTCTACGAGGGTAGCGGCGCGATCCGCATGCAGTACCGCCATATGAGCAACGGAAGCGGCACCTCGACTAACTACGCCGCCGGTATGAGCGCCACGATCGGCATCGAGGCCCTCACGGGGAACGCGGGACTCTTGTACCTCTACAACGGGGCGCCCGCGAGCAACCAAGTCAAGAACGGGCTGGCGATCGGTTTCCTGCCGGACGGGGCCGCGGCGCCCTGGCCGACGGGTCCGGCCACCAGCGTGTACTCCGAAGCCTTTGATGGCGGAGCGACCGGTTTCTCGTTCTCCGCACCGTCTGCTCCCATCGAGTGGGCGGTGGATTCGACGCCCGCCGGAGCGCCCGGGGGGCCGAGTTTCTCGGCGCCGAACAGCCTGAACTTCAACGATGGAACGGACTACGCGGCTACGGGCGTGACGCCGGCAGGTTCGGCCACCTCACCGTCGATCGACATCGGCGGCCTGGAGCACGCGATGCTGAGGTTCACTTGCAACTACCAGACGCAGGCGTCCACCGCCGCCGACGACAAGCGGTGGTTGGAGATCAGCCGCGACGGCTTTGCGACGCAGGACCTGCAAGCTCAGATCATCGGGTCGGGCCCGACGAGCATCGGCATCTGCGGCCTCATGGGACAGTGGCACGAGCACATCGTGCCGCTCAATCCCGCGTGGGGAACCATCCAAGTGCGCTTTCGCTTCGAAGCCCTCAACTCCGCCAACAACGCCTTCGCCGGGTGGTTCATCGACGACGTCAAAGTGACCGGCGTGGTCGTCGCGGTAGGGCCTCCTCCTTCGCTGCCGGTTCCGGCCCCGGTGTTGGGCGTAGGCGTGTCGAAGCCGCCTTCGATCAAGAAGAAGGTCCGCACCTCCCCGTACTGCGGAGGCGCCGCTCCGTCCGCGGGGCAGAGCGTGGGATGGATCGTCATGGGAATGACGGCGCTTCTGCTGGCGGGCGCGACGCGGTTCAGTCGAGGATAGCAGGGGCTTCTTCTCTGGACTACTCACGATCCACATCTTCTCGCGGCGCGAAGATTATTCCGCGTGTTTGCGCAACACGCTGGGTCTCAACCCATTGCGGAAATATCAGTCGAAAGGGGACCGATCAACCGCAGGCCGCTGAGACCAGGAAGGAGAACGCAGAGTTTTCTTTTCAAGAAAGGATCTCTGCGTCCTTCGCCCGGGCTCTGTACTCTCAGCGGTTAGTCTTTCCCAGACGAGTGGGAATTCATGACGAACTCACCCGCTCCCTGTTGGATCGCGGCGCGGCCGCGCTGCGCCCTCTGAAATCCTTGATGCCGGCGCCTGAAATTTCTACCTTTGGACGCGTGACAGCCAAGCCTCGGAGGACTTTCCGCGTCCTCGTCGCCAAGCCGGGCCTCGACGGCCATGATCGCGGGGCAAAGGTGGTTGCGGCGGCGCTGCGGGACGCCGGGTTCGAGGTCGTCTACACGGGTCTGCATCAAACGCCCGAGATGATCGTGAACGCTGCGCTCCAGGAAGACGTGGACGCCGTGTGCGTGTCCATCCTGTCGGGCGCTCACATGACGCTCTTTCCTGAGATCCTCGATCTGATGAAACGGAAGGGGATGAACGATGTGCTGCTGTGCGGCGGCGGGATCGTTCCGCCCGAGGATGCCGAGCAGCTCAATCGGCTGGGTGTCGGCCGCCTTTTCGGACCGGGGACGGACACCCGCGACATCGTCGAGTACTTGACCGAGACGTTGCCGGTCTTGCGGCCCGCGGGATAGACCGCGTCTGGGAAACGTCGTAAGCGTTGTGGTGTGGGGACGAATAGTGTATGGTCGGAGTGTCCGCCCGGGCGGGCCGAGGGGAGGCCAGATGAGAAACCTCAGTAGATGGGTGAGGTTGACCAGCGGAACCGTAGTGCTGGTGGGGCTGACCGTCGTGGTCGGAGATTTGGCGGCCTTCACTCAGACGGTCAACAACTACGACTGCATCGACAGTGACGAGGCCACGGGTCCAACGTTCATATGGGATGACATCAGCACCTCCGGCACGGCGTTGACTCTTGTCTTCACTCCTGACGACGGCACTGCTACGGTCACGATCCCCTGGACCTTCACGTTCTTCGGCACCGGATACAACGCAGTCGTCGTCTCTGCAAACGGCCTTCTGGATTTTGGAGGCACCGGCAGCGGCGAGTATGTCAATCAGGACCTGCCGAATGGAACTGTTCCCAACGCGATCGTGGCAGCCTTCTGGCAGGACTTGCACGCAGGGACCGGGGACGTTCGCTGGCAGGTGCTGGGATCCGCGCCGAATCGCCGCCTCGTGATTTCGTGGAACGGCGTCACGCACTACCCCGATACAAGCCCGAACAGATTTACGTTCCAAGTTGCGTTGTACGAACAGAGCAGCGGCATTCGAATTCAGTATCAGACAATGGCGGACAACGGGGGAACCCTCTATGCCGCCGGCCAGGGTGCTACGGTCGGCATCGAGAACTCGACCGGCACGGCGGAGAACGAGTATCTATTCTCCGGCAATCCCGCGGGAAACGCCATCGCCAACGGTCTGGCGATCGGATTCAAACCGACGGGATCTGCTACTCCTTGGCCGGCCGCCGCTCCCGCCGGTCCCGTGGATCCTACCGCCTTGGTGCAGTCGGACACCGCGGGAGGTCCGAACACGCCGGGGTTGGTCGACGGCGACGGCAGCGTTTCCTTTCGCGGGAACGTGTCGCACACCAATCCGCTCGTCATGGTGCAGCTCCAAGTCGAGGTCAAACCCGTCCCGACTCCGTTCGACGGGACGAATGTACCGATCCCGTTGGCGACGGGAAACCAGGTGGTGGGGGCCGGCGTATCCGAGACAACCGTGACCGGCTTGACCAACGGCGACTTCAAGTGGCGCGCCCGCACGATTGCGGGAGTCACGAACTCAGGGTGGGTGGAGTACGACGCGGGGTTGAACCCCGATTTCACGATCGCCATCGGGGGCGGCGGCGGGGGTGGCCCGAGCGGCCGCAACAACAGCAACGGCGACTCGTGGATCAACGACTCACCCTTGTGCCTGGGCGGGGTGCCCGGCTCAGGCGCCGGCGGGATCCTGTGGGCGGGCTTGGCGCTGGCCCTGGCTCTCGGAACCCGGCGTCGCTGAAGCTCACCGCGGCCATAGCCTGCGCTTGAGCCACCAAAGCGTCCAGTCCGAACGACGAGGCTTCAGGGAAACGCCGGTGATGGCGACCAGCGCCCGGTGAGCCTCTTCCGCAGCCGAGGTGTCCAACAAAGGGATCAGATAGGGGACGGCGTCGGCAGCGCGCAGGGCGGCCCAGAGGCGAACGGCGGGGACGACCGACGTGTCCTCTTGCAGAGCTCGTCGTAGGGCCGCCGAGACTGCTTCGCTCGGACGCCGTCGCAGTTCCTCGATGGCCGATCGCTCAAGCGGCGTCTCGCCGGCTGCGAGGATCAACAAGACGGGGTCGGCCGCCTCGAGCACCGCTCGCCGGCAATCCGAGTCGCGCGCGGCGATGAAGAGGGCGGCCTCGCGAACAGGCGAGATGGGCGTGCGGGCCAGCGCGGCGGCCTCTTCAGGCGTGGCGCCCACGGCGAACAGCTCGAGCTCCTCGCGCAATTCACGCGTTTGCATGCGTGCCAGACCGCGGGCCGCGACGGGGAAGAACCCGGGCTCGTCCAGGGCATCGAGGAGAGGACGGATGGCTCGTGGATCGCCGATCTCGGCGAGCGCCGGCAGGAACGCGGCCGCTCCTCCGCGCGTTCGCTCCAAGAGCGCGGGTACCGCCTCGATCAGATGGCGTTCCGCCACCGGACCGCCGATCTGTTGAAGGGCGTGGACCGCGCGCAAGGCCTCGGCATCATCGCCGTGTTCCAAGGCCTGGGCCAGGCAGGCGAGCGAAGGCGGAGAAGCGACATGGCCCAACAGCACGGCGGCCAGCAGGGAGGCGGCGACGGCCAAGCGCGAGAAGGTCCCGACGGAGCGCGTGGGTGGAAAGGTCAGTCGGGCGCGCAGGTCCTCGAACGTGGTCTTCGGCTCGAAGAGTCTGCGGCATGCGGAACAAGCGCTGAAGTGTTCCAGATCGCCGGTGCGGCGCGCTTCGTGGCACCTCATGGCGTCGCCCTTTCCTGAAGGATCTCTCGAAGCTTGAAGACGGCATGATGCAGGTTCGACTTCACGGTCCCGACGGCCACGCCTTGGGTCTGGGCGATCTCCTCCAAGGACATCCGGCGCAGATGCCGTAGGGTCACGGTGAGCCGCTGCTGCAGCGGAAGCTGCCGGATGGCCGCCCCGAGCGCCTCGACGGCTTCCTGGCGATCGAGGTCGGATGCGGCGGCGTCGGTCCCGGCGCGCGCGGGAGGTAGGCGGCGCTTCACGAAGCGTTCCTTCCAGTTGAGGGCGGTGCGCAAGGCGACGGAGTAGATCCAGGTCGAGAAGCGTCCATCGCCGCGCCATTCGCGGATCGATCGGAACGCGCGCAGGAAGGATTCCTGCACGACCTCGTCGGCGTCGGGGGCGTTTCCGCAGACCGAGATTCCCACGGCGAAGACCATGCCTTTGTACTCGTTGAAGAGCCTCTCGAGGGCCGGCATTTCGCCCGAGGAGGCGCGGCGGACCCATTCCCGCTCTTCCTCCGGCGACCAGTCCATGGTTCCTCCGTGTGACACGGTTCGCGGACCCGAGGTTGCATTGAATTGGACGCCGCGGGGCGCGCCATCCTATACTTGCGCGTCATATGACAGTGGTGCGATCGGTCGTGATATGTCTGGTGCTGTCCGGCTGCGCGGCGGCGGTGCCGCCGACGGTGCGTCCGGGGCGCAGCACCGCGTCGGAATATCAACCGCTGGAGATCGGCTGGCGCTGGACCTACGCGATCGAGGGCGGCGGGACCTGCCAACGTACCGTCGTCGGTCGCGAGAACGTGGGACGATTCGACTGTCGCGTCGTCGAGGAGACGGCCGGCGAGCGGCGCGCGAAGTGGTGGCTGCGATCCGACCGCGACGGGCTCAAGCTCTTCCGGGCGGCCGACGAGACGACGGTCCAGGACATGGAGGACGCGGCGATCTGGTTCAAGTACCCGCCGTCCCGCGGCGAGCGCTGGCGATACGATGCGTGGCACGGGATGGTCGAGCTTCAGTGCTACGGCGTGTATGAGGACGACGAGCGGGTTCGGGTGCCCGCGGGCGAGTTCACGTGCGCGCGCGTGCGCACCTTCGGCTTCTGCGAGCAAACGCAAGTGTTCGAGAAAGTGGAGTGGTACGCGAAGGGGATCGGGCTCGTCCGCCAGTGGGTGAAGTATTACGACGGCCGGCAGGCGGCGATGGACCTGCGCGAGATGGCGCGCTGACGACATCTCCCGCGCCGTGTGGTATGGTTGTAAAGTGAAACCTGTCCGGTACGGGATTCTTTGCGTAGTGTTGGCGGCGGGGTGCGAAAAGCCGCCGCCGATCGCGTCCGTGCCGCCGGCGCCTCCTCCGGCGATCGATGTGCAGGCCAGGGTGCGCGAGGCGCGATCCGTGGTGCGCCGTCACGCGGTCGACGTCGAGCCGGTGCTGGATCTGGCGAATAGGCGCGTAGAGGAGTTCTTCGCGGCGCGGTTCGCGAGGACGGATGCGTTCGTCGACGAGCTGTTCAGCTTCCGCGGCAAGTGGCGTTCGATGTTCTGGGGGCGCGAGGATTACGAGCGCTGGGTGCGGCGGGCGTTCGAGCGCCGGCTGATGAGCGAGGAGGACTTCGAGCGCGAGGTCCTCGTCAAGGTACGCGAGGATTTCTCGTACGCGTGGGGCGCCACCGAGAATCGCGTGCTCGCGGACGTGCACACGCTCGTCCGCAGCGACGTTCCGAAGCTCGACTTCGAGCCTTTCGCCGCGCAGGTCGGTCGCCTGGCGGCGGATCTATTGCCCGGCGTGGCGGCGGACACGGCCATGAACGTCGTGACGCTGGCGGCCAGCGAGGGGGCGTCGACGGCGGCGATGAGCGGCTTGGCGTTGGTCGGGATTGGGGCGGCGAACTCCTGGTGGAACTTCGGGATCGGGCTGGTGGTCGGCGTGGTGGCCGGCATCGTGGTGGATGCGGTGGTGGGCGAGGTGGCGGAAGACGAGGCGCGCATGCGGGTGCACGCGGAGCTCGTTCTGATGCGCCGGAGGGCGGCAGACGAGGTCGTGCGCGTGCTTGTGGAGGCGTGGCGGGCGCACTTGGAGCGTCAGGAGGAGGTCATCGCCGGCGCCGTCGTGAACAGTCTGCAGTGAGGTGATGCGATGAGGCGCGTGGTCTTGTGCTTTGTCTGCGTGTTGGCGGGCGCGAGCGCGGTTCAGGCGCAGCCGAGCGCGGCGCGGCGCGCGGTGCAGGAGTTGCTGCGGTATCTGGAGACGCGCTTCGCCCGCGAAGTCGCGGAGGAAGGCATCGAGAGGCTGGAAGGGCGGCTCGTGCGGATGGTCGAGGCGTACGGCGACGACGCGGTCGCCGCCATCCGGCGGGTCGGACCGCGCGTGGGCACGGCGGCCATCGACGCGCATGGGGCGCCGGCGGCGCGGCTGCTGGCGAAGTGGGGGGACGACGGCGCGCGGCTGCTGGCGGACGAGGGGGCGACGGCGGCGCGCGTATTCTCCAGGTATGGCGACGAGGCGGTCGAGGTGATGCTGCGGCATCGCGGGGTCGGCGGGCGCATCGTGGAGGAGTTGGGCGAGGATGGGGTGTGGGCGGCGCGAGGATTGGGGCCGGACGGCGGCGTTCAGTTGGCGTCGCTGGCGCCGCAGGTGCGCGCGACGGGGAGGGCGGGAGAGATTCTGGCCGTGGTGGAGCGTTTCGGCGATCGCGCGTGCGCCTTTCTGTGGCGGCATAAAGGGGTGATCTTCGGAGGGGCGCTTCTGGCGGCCTTTCTGTCGGATCCCGAGCCGTATTTGTCGGGGGTCAAGGATCTGGTGGTTGAGCCAGCAGCGGAGCTCGGGGCGGAGGCGGCGCGGAGGACGGATTGGACGGCGGTCATCGTAGCGGGGATGGTGCTCGGGGTGGTGCTGATTGCGTTTCGCTGGTTGGTGGCTGCGCGACGCGCGTGACTGTGGACTTGGCGTGTCCCGTGCCATAAGATACCGATCCTGCGCGTGTGGGCCTGTAGCTCAGCTGGGAGAGCGCGTGAATGGCATTCACGAGGTCGAGGGTTCGATCCCCTTCAGGTCCACCACTTCGACTCGGACCGCCTTCCCGTTTGCTTGCACTGAGCGAGGACTGCCGAAGGCGGTCCGAGTCGAACCACTCCTTGGTATGTCTACATCGCCTTGCTGACAGATGGCCGATTCTACGTTGGCATGACGCACGTCCGTCCCGATGAGCGGGCGAGGCGCCACCAGACAGTCTGGGGTTGAAACTCCACGAAAAAGCCGTGCCGTATCTCTTCAAACGACAGCTGGAGTCTTGAGGCGGCAGTGCGGATCCGCGCGGGTGACCGCGAGGGCCTCGAGCGGCTGTGCCGCACCATACTTCGTCCTCCGTTTTCGGAAGGGCGTCTTACCCCACTCCCCGACGGCTCCTGGAGAAGCTCGCCGTCTTGGTGTCGCCGCCGCGATTTCACCTCACGCGCTATCACGAAGTCTTGGCGGCGCATGCCCGTTCTCGAGCACAGGTGATTCCGTCCTCGCTCTCGGCGGCGCGCACGGGTGAGCCCTGCGGACATGAAGCGCGCAATCCTGAGTCGCCCGTAGAAAGTCCTTCCCTTGCGGGCCACTCATCCGTCGTAGCTCGCGAAACCTCGAAAGCGAAGGCGGATCGCCCTGGCATTCTAATTGCTTTACTTCTTACGAGAGACTCAATCCTCACTCCCCGGGGAAGATCTCCGAGTTCCCGCGCCGTCGCCGGGAACGGCGGAGGCGGACGCTGTGAGCCGATGGATGTGCCGGCGTATCCGCGGTGCGCGGGTCGCATGAGGGTGATCGCCTGCATCACGAAGCGCAACGCGATTCGCAACGTGCTTTGCGCGATGCGCCGGTCCGACCAACCGCCCCGCGCCGCACCCGCACGGCCGCCACCCGACCCGCAGGGGTACTTCGAATTCGTTCAAGATGGGATATCACAAAGCCGAGGTGGCCACACGCCTCAGTGTGAACCGTCAGGGTTTCGACGGATCGGATCCGGGCCAAGCCCGACAACGTTCCTGCGGTGCGCCCCCCTCTCGCTGGCCCCAATCTGCGGCCCCTGAGCCCTCGCAGCCACTCCCCAAAGCAATCCTGCAGACTCGCCCCACGCGTTTGAGATCCCCACGCCCCGTCCGGCTTCTCCTGGGCGTGCGCCACGCCCGCGGACAGCGCGTCGGCGACCGGGCGGTTCGTCAATACACTCCCGGCCGGAACGGCCCGTACCAGAGCTTGACAAAGGCGCCCTGCTCGCCATCGAAATAGCGCTCGCTGATCCAGTAGGTTCCGAGGCTGGGCGCGAGGCACGCCGTTTCCTCGTTGTCCAACCAGCCGGGTAGCTGCGCCTCCACGAGCGTCTCGCCCGTGCCCGGCGCGGCGCCCGAGTTGAGCATGTAAATGGTCGCCTCGTCCGTCACCGGCGGGAACTCGCCGCGCAGCGCGTAGTCCATGTTGATGAGCTGCTGGTACGTCTTCTCCTCGCCCATCGCGTCCGGCGCGCCGGTCCGTCGGAAGCGGACTCCGTTGCCCGTGCTCGTGAGGCGCGCGCACGCGTACGGACGAGTCACCGCGCCGGTGCCGGAAGGCCCGTCCTGCGCGACCGTGACGGTCGTGTCCCAGCCCGCCCATTCGACGGACGCAACGTGCAGCGCGAACCCGGGACCCGGCTTCGGCTCCGAGATGCCGACCACGACGAGGTCGTTCGCGAAGTCGACCGCGGGCAGCGAGCCCGGCGCGGCAGCGGCGTTGTTCCAGAAGTGCATCACGGACCACGCGGCCTGACTGCGCAGGACCACATACGAGTAGCCCGTGCCGGACGGATAGCCTGCGACCGCGCCTTCCTCGATCGTACTCCAGATTCGCTCACAGCCCAGGATCGGCAGAAGCGCAAAGCACAATATGAGTCGGCGCATTTCCAAACCCTCCTGTTGCTTTCGAAGGCTCGTTGAAGTAGCCTTCGACGATCCTTACACGGGGCGGCGTGAATCCTGTACCGGAAAAAACGCGTGGAGACTTCGCTTCCTCCCGGACCCGACAGCTTCCCCGGCACCCGCTGGTCGCGGCTGTGCCGCGTCACGGCCGGCGGCCTTCAGGCCGAGGAGGGCCTTGCGGGGCTCGTACAGGATTACTGGCGGCCTGTGTACAGATACGTAAGAATGAAGTGGTCCCGCAGCCACGAGGACGCGAAGGATCTTACGCAATCGTTCTTCGCCGCCGTCCTGGAAGGAGACTTCCTTGCGGGGGCCGAGCGCGAGCGGGGTAGTTTTCGCGCCTACCTCAAGGCGTCGCTCGACAACTTCGTCCGCAACGAGCATCGCGACGCCGGAGCCCTCAAGCGTGGCGGCGGACGCCGCTCCGTCCCGCTCGACATCACGGAGGAAGCGTGGGCGCCGGCGTCGAAGGACCCGGACGCGCTCTTCGAGCGGGAATGGCTCCGCGCCACGATCGAGGGCGCGGTGGAGCGGATGCGCGGTCTGTACGAGCGGGAGGGGCGGTCGCACTACTTCGGGGTCTTCCGTCGCTACCACCTCGACGAAACCGGCGAGACCTACAACGACCTTGCCGCGCACTTCGGGGTTTCGTACTCCGACGTCATCAACATCCTGGCCCACACCCGAGCGCGGTTTCGCGAAATCGTGGAGAAGCGCGTGCGCGAAACCGTCGCGACGCCGCAGGAGTTCCGTGACGAGATCGCGCGCTTGCTCGGAGGGCGCCCGTGAGCTGGGTGGCCGACGACCGCGCGCTCGACCGGTTGGCGGGGGTTCTCCGCGAGACGGAACTCGCGGAGGGCGCGCGCGTCGGCGACCGTTATCGCATCGTCCGGTTCATCGGGCGCGGCGGCATGGGCGAGGTCTACCTCGCAGCCGACGAGATGCTGCACCGCGAGGTCGCCCTGAAGACGCTGCGTCGGTTCCGGCCGGGCGCCAAGGCGGTGGATCTCATCCTTGCCGAGGCGCGCACGGTGGCGCGGCTTCAGCACCCCGGCATCGTGCCCATCTACGATCTGGGCATCCTGCCGGACGGGCGCCTGTTCTACACGATGATGTATGTGGCCGGTCGGCCGCTGCTTGAGGCGATGAGGCGGTCCGCCGATCCGGCCGTCCTTTTCCTCGCGCTGTGTCGCGCGGTGGCGCACGCGCACGAGGCGGGCTTCGTGCACGGCGATCTCAAGCCCGCCAATGTCCTCGTGGCCGCAGACGGCGGCGTGATGGTCCTGGATTGGGGGCTCGCGCGCCCTCTCGCGTCAGAGGACCAGGCGCCGGGGGCGGGCACCCCAGCGTACATGGCGCCCGAGCTGGCGTCCGCAACGCCGCAGGCGCGCGACCCGCGCATCGACGTCTTCGCGCTCGGCACGATCCTACGACAGGCGGTCGAGGACCGGCCCGCGGCGGATTTCGATCCCGTGCTGCGCCGCGCGCTCGCGACCTCGCCCGACGGACGGTATCGCGACGCGGGAGAGCTGGCCGGCGACGTGGCGCGCGTTCTGCAGCGGCGTCGCGCGCGTCGGCAACGCGGGCGGCTCGCGGTCGCGGCCGGGGTGCTGGCGCTCGTCGGGGCGGCGGCGGCGATGTTCGCGATGCTCAAGGAGGACCGTCGCGAGCGCGCACGCGTCCATTTCGATCGTGGGCAAGCGCTGCTTCGCGCGAGCGAGCGCGCGAGC
>JACPRB010000068.1 GCA_016190155.1 Planctomycetota bacterium | reverse complement strand
GGAAGTCGGTCGTCCTATCCTTCGGTCTTCCTCCTGGCTTCCTGGCTTCCTCAGAGTATTCTCCGGACGGAAAACGGAGGATCCCCGAGTTCGGTTGCGGTCGCCGCGCTGGGTCCTCTGGGTCGGTTTCTTCTCTGCGCGCTCTGCTCCCCTCTGTTTCCTCGCACAAGCCCGAATTGAACCGTGCCAGAAAAAGTTTCAAATCTTCTTGACCACGGGGTATACCTTGTATACTTTAGTGCGGATGTACATGGAATCTTATACCACCGGGCAGATCGCCCAGATATGCCGGGTGACCAAGCGGACGGTCATCAAGTGGATCGATTCGGGCAAGCTGCCGGGCTATCGCATCCCGGATTCCAAACATCGCCGCGTCACCTCGCGCGACCTGGCCGAGTTCATGCGCAAGCACCATATCCCCGGAGGCGACGAGGTGGGCCCGCGCCCGCGCGTGCTCATCATCGACGACGATTACGATTTCGCCGCCCTCTTGCGCGACGCCCTGCTGGGTCAGTATATTATTGAACACGCGGGCAGCGCGATGGAGGCGGCGTCGCGCATGCCGGTGTTCAAACCCGACCTGGTCCTCGTGGACATCCGGCTTCCGGATCTCAACGGAATGGAAGTGTGTCGTCATTTCCGTTCATTCGGCGGCGAACGGCGCCCGGCCATCCTGGCGATGTCCGCGTACGGCCACGAACTGGACGTCAACGAGGTGCGATCCAGCGGCGCGGACGATTTCATCCCCAAACCGCTCAAGCTCGCGGAACTGCGTCGACGAATTCGCGTCATGGTAGGTTAGAACTCCCAGAAAAACGGAGGGTGAGATGTCCCAATTCGGTGAATTGGTCAAAAAGCTTCGGAAGGATCGCGGGATGACGCTCGAACAGGTGGCCCACAAGATCGGCTCCCACAAGGGCTACGTCTCGGGCATCGAGAACGGCAAGGTCAACCCGCCCTCCGTGAAGTTCATCCGGAAATTCGCGCGCATCTTCGCGTACGACGAGAAGAACATGGTGCGCCTGGCCACGGTGGACAAGGCCCCGGCCCTCGTGCGCGACGAGTTCCGCAGCCTCCTGACCAGCGGGGCCCCGGCCTTTGCGCCGGCCGCCCCAAGCGAAGGCCTCACCATCCCCCTGCTCAATACCCTCGACACCGGCTACGCCGCAGATCTCCTGGGCGAGGGGCGGCCCAAGGCCTTGACCGCGTCGAAGCTGACCCTTCCCCATCCCAAGCTGGACATCCACTACGCGGCGACCGTTCTGGACAACGCCATGGAGTCCGCCAACGGCCACTCCCTGTCCAAAGGGGATTTCGTCCTGCTGGGGCCCGCCAAGAAGCTCGCCGCCGGCGGCACGTACTACCTGATCTTCCGCCAGAAAGGCGTCCGGCGCGCCTTGATCCGACTCGTCCAGATCGAATCCGATGAACGGGTGACCCTCCACCCCCTCAACAAGGAATTCCCGGTGGAGACCGTCACGCAGGACGACATCGACGCATACTTCCGCGTCGTCGGCCGCGTGGCGCTGTTCGAAAACAGCGCCGTCGGTTCGGCCCTCTAACCCGGTCCTTTTCCTCCCTCTCTCGATGCCGCCCGGGCAACCTCATCGTGGCCCAGGCGGCATTCTCTTTTCCAGTACCCAGTACCGAGTAGCGAGTAGACAAGGAAGAAACTATTTCTTCCCCAGCTTGACCGACAGCTCGAACTCCTCACCTTCGCGCCGCACGACCAAAGCAATCGTGTTGCCGGGCTTGAGCAGGCGCACCCGTTCCAGGACCGTCTCCCGCCGCTGCACCTTCGTGCCGTCGATCTCCACGAGGACGTCGCCCACCTGCAGGCCCGCTTCATCCGCCGGCGAACCCGGCGACACGTACGTGACCTCGGCGCCGCCGTCCTTGTCCTCCAGCACCACCCCGAGATACGCCCCTCCCGCCTTGGGACGCTGGTTCAAGATGTTCACGCCATCCGTGCGATCCAAGGGAACTTTGAGGACGATCGTCTCGTCCTGGCGCTTCACCCGCACCGACACTGCCGAACCCATCGGATAAATCCCGATCACCCCGTGGAACCGGGTGGCGGAAGCGACCGGATAGTCGTTCACCTGCACGACCACGTCGCCTTCCTTGAAGCCGGCCCTGGCCGCCGGAGATCCCGCGCGAACATCCGCTACGCGCGCGCCTTGTCCCTCCTGAGCACGGCTGTCGATCTGCAGCCCCCGGATCTGCCCATGGTAAATCAACCCCGCGATCCCGCCCTTCATCATCTCCGGCAGGAAATTCTTGATCTGGCTGGACGCGATCGCATACCCCACGCCGCTGTTCACTCGATTCATGTAGCGCGTCGCGATCCGTCCATTGATCCCCACGACCTTCCCGTCCAGCGTCACCAGAGGCCCGCCCGAGTTGCCGGGATTGACCGCCGCATCCGTCTGGATGCAATCCGAATACTGCTCCTGATAACGATGCACCGCGCTGACGATTCCGAGCGACACGGACGGGTACCAGCGCTTGTCCCCCGTAGGGGCCGCCAGATTGAACGGATTGCCCACGGCCATCACGTACTGCCCGCATTCCAGCTTGTCCGAGTCGCCGAACTCCAGATACGGGAAAGGCTTGTCCGCCTCCGGCTCCATCTTCAACAGCGCCAGGTCGCCGCGATCGTCGCAGCAAACGACCTTCGCCCAAAGCTGGCGCCCGTCCGACAGCGTGACCCGCGTCCGCGGCGGCGCCTTGCCGCCGAACCCCGCGATCACATGGTGATTCGACAGCACCCATCCCTCGGGGCTGATCAGCACGCCCGAGCCCCCGCCCAGGAAAACGAACGCGTCCGTCGCCTGCCGGGCGACCTGCTGGATCCGCCGCTCGAACGTGGTCAACGCTTCGTCGGACTTGTCCTGGACCCTCCCCGCCTGAAGGCACAGGATCAACAGCACGTTAATCACCGGGTCTCTCCCCCAGCCGAATCGAGAATTCCAGATCCTCTTCCCCGCGGCGGAGCTTCACCTGAACCTCGTCGCCCACCGCCTTCTTGCTGATCACCGCGCGCAGATCGTCGAACGTCTTGAGCTCCGCGCCGTCGAATTCCACCAGAACGTCGCCGGGCTTGATCCCCGCCTCCTCGGCGGCGCTCCCCGGGACCACGCTCTCGATCACGACCCCCTCGACGCCTTCGGCGGTGGGATCCGCCTGAACGCCCAGGAACGGCTGCCCCGTGCGCTCGGTCTTGACGCCCTTGCGCAGATCCGGCAGCAGCGCGTCCAACTGGTCCCACGTCACGGCGAAGGAGACGCCGGAATTCTGGCCGAAACTCGCGGCCGTCTTGGTGTCCACCTTGCACGTCACCCCGATCAGCCGGCCCTGCAAGTCCACCAAAGGCCCCCCGACGTTGCCGTAATTCAGCCGCGCGTCCGTTTGAACCGCGCGTCCGGCCAGTCGGGCCGGAGCGCTGATGATCCCCGAGCTGAGGCAGAGCCCCTGCCCGTCCGGACCGCGTCCGAGCGCCACCACCGGCATCCCGACCTTCCATTGATTCAGCGGAGAGCGCTTGGGACTCGACGGCTCATCCGTCAGATCGATCTTCAGAAGCGCGATGTCCGCGCTGCCGTGATATCCCACCAAACGAGCCTTCTTCTCCTCGCCGTCGGAAAGCACGACCTTCAGATCCTTGAGCTTCCCTTTCACGTTGAAGTACGACGTCACGACGTACCCGTCCTCGTCGATGAGCGTGCCGGACGTGGGCGCATTCTTCGGGCGACGATTGAAGACCCCACCGGTCAGCATCGGATTGCCGCCGGAGGAGGTCTTCTCCTCCTCGCGAGACACCCGCACCGAAACGACCCAAGGCGCGGCCTTCTCGGCGGCCCGGCGATACGCCTGCTCCAGCGCCCCCCCGAGTTCCTGCTGGGCCCGGGCGGCGGAGGCCGACACGAGGACCCAGAGGAGGACAGAGAACCCAGAGACGGAACGAACACCAGAGGACGCAGCGCGGCGGTGCCGCAACCCAACACGGGGCTGGTGGGTTCGGCATGAATTCCCGCTCGCCTGGGAAAGACGAACCGCTGAGAGCGCAGAGCCCGGGCAG
>JACPRB010000061.1 GCA_016190155.1 Planctomycetota bacterium | reverse complement strand
GTGACGCTGGCGTCGGGGCGGCACGCGGACGCCGGCTATATCGTGCGCACCTTCTCCCATTACCTTCGGGACGGTCTCCTTCCCAACCTGTTCCCGGAAGGCGAGCAGGAAGGTCGCTACAACACGGCGGACGCGACGCTTTGGTACTTCCATGCGGTCGGGCGATATGTGCAGGAGACGGGGGATCGCGCCACCTTGCGCATCCTGCTGCCCAGGCTCATCGACGTCATCGAACGGCATCTGCAGGGCACGCGCTTCGGGATCGGCGTCGATCCTCGGGACGGTCTGCTTCGTCAAGGGCATGAGGGATGCGCGTTGACGTGGATGGACGCGAGGGTCGACGATTGGGTTGTCACGCCCCGCCGGGGCAAAGCGGTGGAGATCAACGCGCTGTGGTACAACGCGCTGCGGCTGACCGAGGAGTGGGTTGGCCGGGAGCAGGGCGAGGCCGCGGCGCGGCCGTTCGGCGATCACGCAGCCCGGACGTATGAATCGTTCAATCGCCGGTTCTGGTACGCGCAGGGCGGCCACTTGTACGATGTCATCGATGGAGAGACGGGAGACGACGCGTCGCTGCGTCCGAACCAGTTGCTGGCCCTTTCGCTGGCGCATCCGGTGCTGGAGCCGGGGAGATGGGAGGCGGTGCTGAACGTGGTGTTGCGGGAGTTGCTCACGCCGTTGGGATTGCGTTCTTTGGCGCAAGGTCATGCGGACTATCGGGCGAGGTACGACGGGGATCTGCGGGCGCGCGACGCGGCGTATCACCAGGGCACGGTGTGGGGATGGCTCGTCGGGCCGCTGGTGGATGCGTGGCTGCGCGTTCATCCGGGGGATCGTTCGGGGGCGCGGCGCTTCCTGGAGGGATTCATACCGCATCTGGGAGAGGCTTGCCTGGGATCGATCAGCGAGATCTTCGACGCCGAAGAACCGTTTGCGGCGCGCGGGTGCGTGGCGCAGGCCTGGAGCGTGGCGGAAGTGCTGCGCTGTTGGATCAAGACGGCGTGAGCAGGGGAACAGAAGAACGTTTGAACCGAGGAACGCCGAGAGTGTAAGGTGCTGGATATGACCCGCACCCGCATCGTAGCGACCCTGGGACCGGCCACGTCGTCCGAAGAGAGGATCCGGGAGTTGATCGACGCCGGCGTGGATGTCTTCCGCCTGAACTTCTCGCACGGGACGCACGAGGAACATGGTCGTCGTATCGAGATCATTCGCCGCGTGGCGGGCGGACGTCCGGTGGCGATCTTGCAGGACCTGTGCGGCCCCAAGCTGCGGCTCAAGGAGCCCGTGCGGGGCAAACCGGGCGACATCGTGGAGGTGACGCTGCCATCGAGCGTGCGGCCGGGCGACCCGGTGCTCCTGGCCGACGGCGCGATGCAGCTGGAAGTCGTGGCCGGAGGACGTTGCCGGGTCGTCGTCGGCGGCGATATTCCCGCGGGAAAGGGGGTCAACCTGCCTTCTTCGAAGCTCGACATTCCCGCGCTGACGGCGAAGGATCGCAACGATCTGCGCTTCGGGATCGAGCGCGGCGTGGATTTCGTCGCGCTTTCGTTCGTGCGAAGGGCAGAGGATCTCGATGAGCCTAAGGCCGGCGGCCTTCCGGTGATCGCGAAGATCGAGAAACCGGAGGCCGTAGCCCGCGCGGAAGAGATCGTGCGCGCGGCGGACGGCGTGATGATCGCGCGCGGCGATCTGGGCGTGGAGATTCCGATCGAACAGGTGCCGGTCGTCCAGAAGCGTCTCATCGCGCTGGCCAATCGCGAGGGCAAACCCGTGATCACGGCGACGCAGATGCTGCGGTCGATGGTCGATAGTCCGATTCCCACCCGGGCTGAGGCGACGGACGTGGCCAACGCCGTGTTGGATGGGACCGATGCGGTGATGCTGAGCGAGGAGACGGCCGTCGGGCACTATCCGGTGGAGACGGTGCGCGTGATGGATCGGATCCTGGCCCAGGCGGAACCGCTGGTGCCGCCGCGTCGCGGCGAGCCGGGGGGCGAATCCGCCGACGTGATCGCTTTCATGGCGTGCGGCACGGCGGAGCGTCTCGGGGCGCGCGCCATCGTGGTACCCACCGTCTCCGGATATACGGCGCATCGCGTTGCGCGCTATCGGCCGCGGATTCCGATCATCGCGTTGACGCCGTCGGAGACGATCCGCCGGCGGCTGATGCTGACCTGGGGCATCGAGGCGGTGGTGGCTCCTTGGTTGAACGGGGCCGAGAACGTTCTGGAACGCTTTCGAGAGCCGGTCCGCGCCTCAGGGTGGGTGGCGGCCGGCGATCTGGTCGTCGTGACGGCGGGGTGGCCCTTCGCGCAGCCGGGCATCACGAATCTCGTGCATGTGACGACGGCCTGAGGGTTCATCGGTTCGCCGGTTCACTCGTTCCGGAGGCTGAACGCTGGAACGGAACTCCCGAACGGAGGAATCGTCGAACGGACGAACGGTTGAACGGCTGAACGGTCACACGACGGCGTAGCCAACACTTCGGCGATCGTGTACTATGGCCTGCCATCATGAGCACCATCTCCAGGCAGTCGGGCATTCGGGAACGGGACGACTACCACAAGGGAATGGACGCGGGTTCATTCGCGCTGTCCGTCGGCAATCACTTGAAGTACACCCTTGCCAAGGACCGCAAGACCGCCACGTTGCACGATCAGTACTGGAGCGTGGCCAACGCGATCCGCGACCGGCTGGTCGACCGCTGGATGGCCACGCAGCAGGCGTATGCGGCGCATGACGTGAAGCGCGTGTATTACCTGTCCATGGAGTATCTGCCGGGGCGCACCCTCTGGGCGAGCTTGGTCAACTTGGGACTGGCGGACGCGTTCCCGGCGGCGATGCGCCTGCTCGGTTTCGACGCCGAGGATCTCATCGAGCAGGAGCCCGATGCGGGATTGGGGAACGGCGGCTTGGGGCGTCTGGCGTCGTGCTTCCAGGACTCGATGGCGACGCTTCAGCTGCCGGCCATGGGATACGGGCTTCGATACGAGTTCGGCATGTTCCGCCAGACGATCCGAGACGGCTGGCAGGTGGAAGAGCCCGACCATTGGCTTCGTCTGGGGAACCCTTGGGAGATCACGCGACCGGAGCGCATCTACCCGATCCAGTTCTACGGGCGCGTGGTTCCTATCGCGGGCCACAACGGAGAGACGTGGAGGCAGTGGATCGACGCGCAGCAGCTGCTGGCGTTGCCCAGCGACATCCCGATTCCGGGATATGAGTGCAACACGGTCAACAATCTCCGGCTGTGGGCCGCCAGCGATACCGATCTGTTCGACTTGGATTACTTCCAGTCGGGCGACTACATCCGCGCCATCGAGCGCCGCGCGCGAGGCGAGAACATCACGAAAATCCTGTATCCGAACGACAAGGTCTACGCCGGGCAGGAGTTGCGCTTGCGCCAGGAGTTCCTCCTGGCGAGCGCGTCGCTTCAGGACATCATTCGCCGGTACAAAGAGAATCACGCGACGTTCGACGCGTTCGCCGACAAGGTCGCGATTCAGATCAACGACACTCATCCGGCGATCGCGGTCGCCGAACTCCTGCGGCTTCTGGTGGATGTGGAGGGGCTGGACTGGATCCGGGCGTGGGACATGACGGTCAAGGTCTTCGGCTATACCAATCACACGCTCATGCCCGAGGCGCTGGAGAAGTGGCCGGCGAGCATGCTCGGGCATGTGCTGCCGCGGCATCTCGAGATCATCTACGAGATCAATCACCATCTGCTGGCTGAAGTGACCAAGCGTTACCCCGGCGACATCGACCGGCTGCGGCGCATGTCGATCATCGAGGAAGGGCACGAGAAGCAGGTGCGGATGGCTCACTTGGCGGTCGTGGGCAGCCATTCCGTCAACGGCGTGTCCAAGCTCCATACGAGCCTGCTGAAGTCACGCCTCTTCCTGGACTTCTCGGAGTGTTATCAGGGCCGATTCAACGCCAAGACCAACGGGATCACGCCGCGGCGTTGGCTTCTGGCCTGCAACCCGGATTTGTCCGCGCTGGTTTCCTCGCGGATCGGAACCGAGTGGCCCCGGCATCTGGATCATCTGCAACGGTTGCGCCCGTTGGCGGACGACGCGGATTTCCGGCGGCGATGGCGGGAGGCCAAGCGTCGCAACAAGGAGCGTCTGGCCCGGTTGATCGAGCGCATGTGCCGGTTGCGGGTGCCCGTGGATTCCCTGTTCGACATTCAGGTGAAGCGCATCCACGAATACAAGCGGCAGCTGTTGAACATCCTTCGGGTCATCGATTTGTATCGCCGGATGCGCGAGCCGTCGGGCGCGCCGATTCCCGCCCGCACGATCGTCTTCGGCGGCAAGGCGGCGCCCGGGTACGAGATGGCGAAGCTGATCATCAAGCTGATCACGAACGTCGCCGAGGTCGTCAACCGCGATCCGGCCCTCAAGGATCGGCTGAGCGTCGTCTTCCTGGAGGACTATCGCGTATCGCTGGCGGAGGTCATCATCCCCGGCGCCGATTTGTCGGAACACATCTCGACGGCGGGCATGGAGGCCTCCGGTACGGGCAATATGAAGTTCGCGCTCAACGGCGGGTTGATCATCGGAACGCTCGACGGCGCCAACATCGAGATCCTGGAAGAGGTCGGCGCGGACAACGTGTTCATCTTCGGCGTTACGGCCGAGGAGGCGGGGCGCACGTTACGCGGAGGATACGAACCGCAAGCGGAAATCGACGCCAGCCCTCGCCTCAAGGCGGTGCTCGACACGATCGCCGGGGGATACTTCAGCCCGGACGACCGCTTCCGATTCCGTCCGATCGTCGATCAGTTGACGACGCGGGACCCGTTCCTCGTCTGCAAGGATTTCAACTCGTACGTGGCTTGCCAGGAGCGGGTCGATCAGACCTGGAGGGATGTGGAGCGGTGGACGCGGATGTCGATCCTCAACGCGGCGGGGATGGGAAAGTTCTCCACGGACCGCACGGTGGCTGAATACGCCGGGGAGATCTGGGGCGTGAAGCCTACGCCGATCCTGGCCGAGGAGACGTAGCGGTCACCCGTTTATCCGTTCAATCGTTCGTAACGCTGAACGGTTGAACTTACGAACCGGAGAACCGGGTTCTTGTTCCCGCGGTATGGCGGGGATATGATCGCGCGTCTGTGCGCCACACGGTTCTGCTGGTCGTCTTTGCGGCGGTCGGATGCACTATTCCGCCGACGCCGACGCCTTATCGACAGCGTCTGATCGACGCCGGCGTTCAGAAGCAGGTCGCCGGACTGGTCATCCACGACGAGGGAAGCGGCCCCGCGGTGATCATGTTGCATGGCTTGGGCGGCTCCGCTTACGATTTCCGCCACCAACGGGAGCCGTTCTTGCAGGCGGGATTTCGCGTGGTGGTCCCCGATATGCTGGGCGCCGCTTGGTCGCCGCATCCTCCCGACGCCGACTACTCGATGCCCGCGCAGGCGGAACGCATCGTGCGGTTGATGGATGAACTCGGCCTCCGGCGCGCGCATTTCATCGGCAACTCCTACGGCGGCGGCATCTCGCTGGCGATGGCGACGGTTCACCCGGAGCGCGTGGATCGACTCGTCTTGCTCGATGCCGCCGTGATTCCGCAGGACTTCCCGTGGTTCGTCTCCGTAGCTCGCTCGGGGTTCGTCGGGCGCATCCTTTTCTGGATCACGCCCAAGCGGTTGATGCTGCGCCTGCTCATCAACTTCCTCAGCGGCAAGGTCGGCAACGTGTCGGAGGCGGAGATCGCGGAGTACGCGCACGAACACTCATTCGAAGGCGCCATCGACGGTCTCTTCGGGATGGCGCGCGATCTGCGCTTCGAGGACGCCGAAAAGTTCCTCCCGAAGCTGTCCGACGTGCGCGCGCCCACGCTCATTCTCTGGGGCGAGCGCGACGCGGTCATCCCGTTGCGCAGCGGGAAGATCCTGGCGCGGCTGATCCCGGGGGCGCGACTCGAGGTCATTCCCGGGCTCGGACACATCCCGCACATGGAGCGTCCCGAGAGGGTGACGCGCCGGATGCTGGAATTCGTGAAGGGGGACGGGGAACCGGTGAACGGGAGAACGGGGGAACGCTAGAACGGGCGAACGCCCAAGCGCAGGGCCAGCGTCACGGCCAGCCCCATGACGGCCGCCGCTCCGTAAAGCTCCGCCCACGGGCGCAGATTCGCCCCGCGCGGCGTCGGAGCGATCCGGAAGGACAGGCAAGCCGTAATGGCGATCGCTGCGGCCGTGCCCAGCGCGCCCGCGTACATGCGGCTCGCGTGCAGCGCGACCGGAGTCAGGCAGGCGGTCGATGCGGCGATGAAGGTCGCGGGCACCAACGACGCGGCCTTCCATCCGAGGAGCTTGGAATAGGTCTGGTACTCCGTCTCCTCCGCGGGCGTCCGGATCTTGCGCGACGTCTCCCAGGCGGCGACGGACAGCCACATCCCCAAGAGCAAGGGCACCGCTCGTCCGTCGAGCGCGTTCCAGCCGAAGTCCGCCGCGTACACGCAGGCCGCATACGACGCCACCGCGAGGGCCAGCGGATTGTGCGTCGCGAAGGCGAGGAGCAAGTTGCGGGACACGGCCGGCCAGAAGAACCAGTGAAACGACATCCATGTCAGCGCGAAAACCAGCGCGAACGCGGCAAACGGCAGAGGAAAACCGAGAGGCACGTTGAGCGCGACGAGGGCGAAGGTGGTCGCCCATCGCAACGCCTGGAGATCGGAAACCGTGATCTCGCCCTTCACGATGGGCCTGTCCGTGTATCGCGGATCCCCCGCCGCCCCCAGGCGCAGATCCGTCTCCACGTCCTTGAGTTCGTCGTAGACGCGCATGAGCAGCATGAAGAGCACGACCGACAGCGCTCCCAGCACGGATCGCCACGTCAGGGCCAGCGGGGCGCGCCCCGCCAGGGCCTGAAGCGCGAAGTGGATGGCGTAGAACGTCGCCACGCCGTACGGCACCATGACCGCCGGAGGGAACATGCTCCGCAGAAACCGCGCGATGCGCCTCATAGGAGCCGAACCGTGCCTTCGCGGCCGTCGATCTCGATCTCCTGGCCGTCGGCGATCGCGCGGGTCGCTCCGTCGACGCCGACGACCGTGGGGATGCCGAGCTCGCGCCCGATGATCGCGGTATGCGACAGCAGGCTGCCGCGCTCGACGACGAGCCCGCCCGCCGATGCCATCAGGAAGACCCACCCGGGATCGGTCATTCGGGCGATGAGGATCTCGCCGGGGACCGCCGCGTTCGGCGTAGGTTCGTAGACGATGCGCGCCCGGCCGCGGGCGCGTCCGGGCGAACAGCCCAATCCTCGCAGCACCCGACTTTCCGGCATGGGCGTGGAGAGCGCCGCCGGAAAGACGTTCTCGTAGACGATCCCGCGCGTCTCGACGCGCGGCGCCGGACGGCTCTTGCCGAACGCCTCGACCTCGCGGCGGCGCAGCGCGACCAGATCCGCGAGGTGTCGCGTGACGGACGTGCCGCGCACGTAGCCGAAGATCTCCTCCACGGTCAGGAAGAAGATGTCGTCGCGTGAGGAGAGCGACTCGCCTTCCTCGAAAATCCGTCCCAGCGAGCGGAAGATGCGCTTGACCATACCGAAGACGCGCGTGCGCGCCAGTCGCATGTTCTCGCGGTGCCGCACGGCGGCGCGCGTGTGGCGCAGTACGAACCGGTAGGCCAGGCGGCGCGCGCCGGTCAGGCGCACCGCGCCTTCCGCGTCCCGCCGCGATCGCCGCTCGCGCTCCTCCATGGCGGCGATCGTCTGTCCCGTCGCCACGTACGTCCGCAACAGCGGCACGAGTTGCGTCGGGTCGTCGTCGAGCGTAGGCGTTTCGAGCTTGAGCTCGCCGGTCGTTCGGTCGCCGTAGCGTGCGATGTGCTCGGCGAACTCCTTTCCCAAGTGCGGCTGCAGGGCGTCCCAGGCGTCGTCCCTTTCCAGCAGCGCGCGCAGGCCGCCGTCGGCGCGGATACGCTCCGCGGTGCGCAGGAGAGACGCGAGGGGCTCGAGGCTCTCCATTTTCGTCTCGCCGCACAGGAGCTCGTTGCGCAACGCGGCATCGCCGACGAGCCGGCCGAGCTTGTCATAGAGCTGGAACGCGAAGAAATCGTTGATGAGCGTCACGTGCCAAACGGGCATCAGTTCCGCCCAGATGCGCTCGTACAGATCGAGCAGTTCGTCCGCATCCAGGTGTTCGACGGGGCGGCTGCGGAAGAGCGCCTGCGCGTGGGCGAAGCGCTCGTTGAAGCGCGCGACCTCGCGATCCTGTCGCCAGAAGAGGCGGGCGACGCGCAGGGTGGCGGCGAATCGGCGCCAGAGCGAAGCGCGGCGTGGCGCCTCCGCTCGCGGCGCCAGACCGAGCGCCTTTTCCCAGGCCGGGATGTGCCTTTCGAATCCGGGCAGGAGGGTATACAAGCGGTACCAGTTCAGGATGTTGTAGTAGATCCGTCCGTCGATCAGGCCGATCATGGTGGCGAAGAGCGCCCGCTCCGTCTCCAAGACCGGCTCCGGGACGCCGAACGCGCGAGCGGATTGTCGGAAGGTCTCTTCGTAAGCCGAACGGACGAACGAGAACGTGAGCGGCGTGGTGACGCCGGGATAGCCTTCGACGATGTTCGAGTTGTCGAAGATCCGCTCGCGGCCCGAGGGGAGCGTCGTGATAGGGCGCGCCTGAAGGAGGTGGATCTTGCCCTGTTGATCGATCGCCCATTCGATGTCCTGCGGCGATCCGAACTCGGCTTCGATCTTCTCGCCGATGACCAGGAGCGCTCGAAGCTCGTCGTCGCCGAGCACGGGCCGCGTCGCGAGATCGGCGGGAACCTCTTCCAAACCGGCCGGTCCGATGCGCGACGTCTTTCGGGCGATGCGGCGGTCGCGAATGGCGCGGCGGCGCCGATCGAGGAGGTACGTGTCCGTCTCCACGCGATCGCTCACGACGCCTTCGCCGAGGCCGTAGGCGGCGGTGACGACGGTTTCGTTCGGATCGCCGTTGGTGGGATGGACGGTGAACAGAACGCCGCTGGACCTGGCATCCACCATTTCCTGCACGATGGCGGCGCTGTGCGTGGGGTCCTGGAGTTGGCGCAGCCGGCGGTATTGAATCGCGCGATCCGATCGGCTGGAGGCCAGGACGGCGCGCACGTGTTCGGCGATTCGGTCGCGGGACACCCAGAGAACCGTCTCGAGCTGGCCCGCGAACGAGTCCTTGGCGGAGTCCTCCCCCGCGGCCGAAGAGCGCACGGCGACGCGCGCGTCCGGCGCGAAGTGGCGGTCGAAGAGGTGCAGCAGCTCCGCCTCGCCGACGGCGTCCGTCACGCAGAACCAGCGCGGCACGGGCAAGCCGGCGCGTCCGAGGCGTTCGAGATTGGCGGCTTTATGACCGAGGGAAGGCATCGATGTACCTTGTTCGACGCAGGTGCCCGTGTCTTCCGTTCATCAGGGCGGGTCATTATACTGAGCCCCGCCATGGAGATCAGGGCCTTTTGCTTCGAGACGGATCTCGTCGACGCCTTCGTCGAACTTCCGTTCCGGCTGTACGGCCGCGACGAGAAGTGGATCCCGCCGTTCAAAGAGGAGGTTAAGGGGCTGCTCTCGCCGCGGAACTTCTTCTTCCGGCACGGGGAGATACGGAACTTCCTGGCCCTGGAGGGAGGGCGTGCGGTCGGGCGGGTGAGCGCGATCGTGAACCGCGATCTGAAGGACGTCGGGCTCGTGGGATTCTTCGAGTGCGAGGAACGCCCTGAAGCGGCACGGGTGCTGCTGGATGCGGCCGCGGCGTGGCTTGGAGAAAAGGGCTTTCGGACGGTTTGGGGGCCGATGCAGTTCAGCATCTGGCACAGCTACCGGTTCATGACGAAGGGATTCGATCGGGAGCCGTTTTACGGCGAGCCGTACAACCCCCCGTTCTATCCGGAGTTCTTCGCGCGTGGCGGGTTCGAGCCGCTCGCGCGCTGGCGCTCGTGGGACCTGGATGCGCGACACCTGGAGATCCTCCATGCGGGCGCGCGTCGGTTTCATCGACAGAGGCTCCTCGACGAGGGATTCCGCAGCGTGCCGATCGACCTCGGCCGCTTGGAGGAAGAGTTGCGCAGACTCCATGTCTTGGCCGCATCCAGCTTCCGCGAGAACTTCGGCTGGACGCCCATCGACTTCGAGGAGTTCCAGGCGCTTTACGGCGGGCTCAGACACATCGCGATCGCGGATCTGGTGCGCTTCGTGATCGATCCCGGGGGCAAACCGGTCGGGATGGTGTACGGCTATCCGGACATCGGGCCGGTCGTGCGCAGGATGAAGGGAGAGTCGGGAGTGCTGGCGAAGGTGAAGTTCCTGTTCGGGAAGAGCCGCGTGGAGCGGTTGGTGTTCCACACGATCGCCGTCTTGGAGGAGAGGCGCAGTCACGGCTTGGTGGAGACGCTCATTGCGGAGCCGCTCCTTGAAGCTGCGAGGAAGGCCGGCTTCTCGCGCGCCGTGGGCGCGTTGGCGAAGGAGGGCACGTCGGCCTACGAGGCGCTCTGGAGGGCGGGGGCTCGGCGGGGCGCGGACGTAGCCCCGAGGATCGAGCCGCCCACGCGCGAGTACGCCATCTTTCGCAAGAGCCTGTGAGCGAGATTCGCTTTCGAGACCGGGAGACCGGGGAGCTTCGCGCGGAGCTCGTCTTCGGCGAGAAGGAGCTGCGGTTCCTGTACGAGCATTGGCTGGGGCGGCTGATGACGAACCTGATCCTGCATCGCGAGACCCTCAATCACGTCTACGGGTGGTTCCAGCGTCGGCCCAAGAGCGCGCGGCGAATTCCGGATTTCATCGCGCGGCTTGGGATCGACCCTGATGAGGCGGAGCGCCCGGTGAGCGAGTACGCCTCGCTGGACGACTTCTTCACGCGTCGGTTGAAGCCCGGCGCGCGCCCGATCGATCGCGATCCGTCGCACCTGATCTCTCCTGCGGACGGCCGCGTGCTCGTCTATCCTCGAGTGCGCGGCGAGATGCGCGTGAAGGGGAGCTCGGTGGGCATCGCGGAGCTCGCGGGCCGGCCGGAATGGGGTGCCAGGTACGAGGGTGGCGATGCCGTGGTCGTGCGGCTGGCGCCGGCCGACTATCACCGCTTTCACTTCCCGGAAACGGGTGTGGCCTCGGAGGCTGCGCGCGCCGGGCGGGGCCTGCATTCCGTTCATCCGATCGCGCTGGCGGCCGGGGCGCCGAGTTTCCGGAACAAGCGGATGATCACGAGGCTCGCGACGGAGACGTTCGGAGAGCTCCTCTTGATCGAGGTCGGAGCGCTCATCGTCGGCACGATCGTGCAGACGTATCGGCCGGGGCCGATCGAGCGCGGGCAGGAGAAGGGGACGTTCCGCTTCGGCGGATCGACGGTCGTGATGCTAGTGGAACCCGGGCGCGTGGTCCTGGACGGGGACCTCGTGCAGGCGAGCGCGCAGGGGGTGGAGACGTTCGTGAAGATGGGGAGCCGTGTGGCGGTGCGTCGGTTGAGGACCCAGAGGGGAACGGAGGACCCTGAGAAAGACGAAGAACCAACACCAGAGGACGCTGAGGACCCTGAGAAGAGGCGCTGATGATTGATGAGTGTGCCGCAACGGTCAGGCGAGTTTGAAGCATGCTGCGATTCTGGAATGTGCCGAACGGGGTGACGATGACGGGCCTGCTTGCGGCCGTCGCGTGCGCGATGTGGGCGGTGCATGGACGGATCGCCTGGGCGGCGGCGGCGCTGATCGTCTCGGGGCTGTGCGATTTCTTCGACGGATTCCTCGCGAGGAGGATGCGGCTGTCCGATGAGGGGCGGCGTTTCGGGGCGCGCCTGGACTCGCTGGTGGACGCCTGCTCATTCGGGTTCGCTCCGGTGTTCTTGTTGCACGCGGCCGGTAGCGGGCATCCGATGGAGCTGGCGCTGTTGGCGGTCTTCCTGGGTTGCGCAGTATGGCGGCTGGCGTATTTCGATACGGTGGGATTGTCCGAGGGTCATTACGTCGGATTACCGACCACGTACGTGGCGTTGGTCTTGCCGTTGGCGTTCCTGGCCGGGTTTGCGGGGAGGCCGCCGTTGCGCATCGCCGCGGACGCGGCGGCGACAATGCTGGCGGTGGCGATGGTGGCTCCGGTGCGGGTCGCCAAGCCCGGCGGGGTTTGGTACGGGATATTCCTGGTCTTGGGGCTTGGTCTGGCGGCGGTGTACGTCGCGCTGGCCGGCCGATTCGCGTGAAGAAAACGCGAAAAAGGCGGAACCAGGTATGAGGAGGAGGGCTTCTCGGGGTCCTCTGTATCCTTGGGTATCGGTTTCTCATGCTCAGCGACCTCTCGAACCATGTGGAGTGAACCCCTCAGAGTCCTCTGGCTGGCGTTCCCCGTGATGTTCGCGGCGGCGATTCACATCGTCGTGCTGCGGCTGAAGCTCATGGAGGGGCTCAAGAAGCCTTTGGATGGCGGTCGCACGTGGCGAGGAAGACGGATCTTCGGCGACAATAAGACGATTCGGGGCGCCCTGATCATGGTCGCGGCCTCCGTGATCGGCGCGATGCTGCAGGGAGTGCTTCGCGTCCGGGCGTTGGAGTACTTCGATTATGGCCGGGCCGATCTTCCGCTTGTCGGTTTTCTCCTTGGCCTGGGGTTCGTCGCCGCGGAGTTGCCGAACAGCTTCCTCAAGCGGCGCTTCGACGTGAAGCCCGGACAGCGTGGCGGCCCGATCTTCGTCATCCTCGATCAGATCGACTCGGTGATCGGGGGCTTGGGCCTGCTGTGCTTCGTATGGCTTCCGCCGGCGCGCGTCTGGATTCTGGCCCTTCTCCTGTGCTCGCTGGCTCACATAGCGTTCAACGGCGTTTTCGTGATGGTGGGTTTGAAAAAGAGCGTCTTCTGATCGGCATCGCCTGGAAAAACCTGGTCAGCGACCGCGCGCGCCTGCTGATATCCGTGGCCGGCGTGATGTTCGCGGTCGTGCTCATGCTGCTGCAGGGAGGCATCTACTTCGGATTCATCCTGAGCGCATCGGCCGTGATCGACCATTGCCCCGCGGATGTCTGGATCGCGCCGGCGATGACGGTGAACTTCGAATCGGCGTGGCTGTTCTCCGAAGACGATCTGGTCGCGATCAAGGGCACGCCCGGGATCCTGTGGGCCGAGGGGCTCATCCACACGTTCGGGTATCTGCGGCTTCCCGGCGGAGAAGGACGGTGGGCGCAGATTGTCGGATTTAACCCCGACACGGGCATCGGCGGACCGTGGGAGATGGCCCGGGGGTCCTTCGCCGACCTGAAGAAGCCCGGCACGTACATCGTCGACGAGTCGTCGCTGCCGCAGCTGGAGGGTGTGACGGTCGGCGACAAGATGGAGAATTTCAACCGCAAGATGGAGATCGTCGGCCTCTCGCGCGGAGCGAAGACCTATACGACGTATCCCATCATGTTCACATCCTTCCGCACGGCGCAGACCCTGCCGTTCCTGGAAGGGATGACCAATTACGTCGTCGCGAAGCTCGAGGACGGGGCGGATCCGGGGGTCACGCTCGAGCGCCTGCGGCGCTTCGGCCGTTTCGACGTGCTGACGCGCGACGAGTTCACGGCCCGCACGCGGACGTATTGGGCGACGAAGACGGGCATCGGCATCGGCATCGGCGTGACGATCGCTCTGGGGTTCATCGTGGGACTCGTGATCGTGGGACAGACGATGTACGCGTCCACGATCGAGAGGATCCGCGAGTACGCGACGCTCAAGGCCTTGGGCGCGACGAACCTGGAAGTATGTTCCATCATTTGGGCTCAGGCGGCGCTGGTGGGGGCGGCCGGTTGCGGATCCGGCATGCTGGTCAGCTTGCTGGTGAAGGCGACGTATTCGGGGCAGGTGGTGGCGGTGTATTTTCCCGTGATGATCTTTCCCATCATGATCGCGACGACCCTGGCGATGTGTCTGGGGGCGTCTTTGCTCTCGATTCGAAGAGTACTGCGGGTCGATCCCGCAATGGTGTTCCGGGCATGACGGCGCTCGAAGCGACGAATCTGGTCAAGGTCTATCGCGGCGGATCCGACGAGGTGGCCGCGGTGAGAGGGGCGTCTCTGAAGCTCGAGGAAGGAGAACTCGTGCTGCTCATGGGGCCGTCGGGTTCGGGCAAGACCACGCTGCTGTCCATGCTCGGATGCATCCTGACGCCGGACGCCGGCACGCTGCGCGTCGGCGAGGAGACGGTCGTCTGGAACGAGTCGCGACTGCCCGCGTACCGCCGTCGCTGCTTCGGGTTCATCTATCAGCACTTCAACCTGCTTTCCTCGCTGAACGTGTGCGAGAACGTCCAGGTGCCGCTGGTCTTGGCGGGACGCCGCTCCGCCAGCGATGAACTGGCGGAGCACGCGCTGGGGACGGTCTCGCTGGCCCATCGGTTGCGGTTTCAGGTGAGCGAGCTGTCGGGCGGAGAGAAGCAGCGGGTCGCCATCGCCCGGGCCATCGTGGCCGACGCCCCGATCCTCCTGGCGGACGAGCCGACGGGGAATCTCGACGGCGAGAACGGGCGCGGGGTGATGGCCTTGCTGCGGCGCCTGGCGGTCGAGCGCGGCAAGGCGGTTCTGGTGGTGACGCACGATGAACGTGCGGTACCCTATGCGCATCGAGTGCTCCATATGGAGGACGGCGTCGTGTACGCGTCATGAGTTACGAACCCATCATCATGGTCGGGCCCCGGACGATGCGCCGGCTCTTTCGGGGGGGCAGGCGTTCGCTGATGGCGATCGGAACGGGAGCCCTGTTGTTGATCGTGCCGCTGGGGTTCGCGTTTTGGCCGCGGGGCGCGGGGCCGTCGTTCGCCGTCCGCCGCGCGGACATCGTCCACTCGCTGGTGGCCGTCGGACGCGTCGAGACCGAGCACACGATCGAGATCGTGCCGAAGATCACGGCGCGCATCGCCCACGTGCACGTGCAGGAGGGCGACTTGGTGGAGACCGGTCAGCCTTTGGTGAGCCTGCAGGACGACGCCATTCGCGCGCAGTTCGACGAGGCCTCGCGGGCACGCGACGCGGCGCGGGCGCGTTGGGACGAAATGTCTCGCGGCGCTCGCGCCGAGGATCTGGATCGCGGCCAGGCGCAGGTCGCCGAGGCGGAACAAGAGGTGAAGGCGGCCGAAGCCCGGCGGGCGGAGATGTTCCGAGGGGCGCGTCCCGAGGAGGTCGAGGAAGCGGAGGGCCGTTTGGCGCAGGCCAAGGCCGACGCGGATTTCGCGGAGACGGAATACGATCGCGCGCGGACGTTGGCGGAGAAAGGCGTGCTGTCGCAGCGCGAATTGGACGGTGCCAAACGCGCGCGCGAGGTCGCGCAGGCCGTGCTCCGCCAGGCGAAGGCGCATCGCGATCGCGTCGTGAAAGGCGCCTCCGAAGAGGAGAAGGCGCATGCGGAAGCGACGGTTCAGGCCGCCGCGGCGCGGTTGGATCAAGCGAAGGCCGCATGGAGGCGTCTCCAGGCGGGAGCGACGGAGGAAGAACGGCGCAATGGCCGCGCGGAAGCGGATCGTGCGGAGGCCGTCGTGGCCAGGTTGAAGTTCGAACTGGAGCAGACGAAGATCCTCTCGCCGATCCGGGGCGTGGTCGTGCGGCGGTATCGGGAGCCCAGCGAGTTGGCGTTTCCAGGGATGCCGGAGCCCGTTCTGGTCGTCGCGGAATCCGGCGACCGGTTCTTTCGTGTCGAGGTTCTGGAGACGGACGTCTACAAGATCCGTCTCGATCAGCCGGCGGTCGTCACGTCGGACGCGTATCCCGGCCGCCGCTGGGCGGGAAAGGTGGCGCGCGTGGCTCCGGCGATGGGGCGCAAGCGCCTGTCGAGCGAGAATCCGAAGGAGAAGACGGACGTCAAGGTGCTCGAGGTGCGCATCGTTTGCGACGAGAAGCTGGAGTTGCCGCTGAGCCTGCCGGTCGAAGCGAGGATATCGGAGGTCGTGCGCAAGGGCGTGCCGGTCATTCCGGCGCGCGCGGTGGACGCGGCGGGTCTGGTGCGACTGCCGGACGGCACCAGCCGGCGAGTCGGGATCGGCGCGCGCGATGATGCCTTCGTGGAGGTGACGTCCGGGCTGGCGGAAGGAGAGCGGATCCTGCTGCCTGAGTGAGGGGCGGTCATCTCGCGGCGCGTTTGGCCCACCGCAGTTTGGCGGCCGTGGAGCGGGGATTGGCCCGCTGTTCTTCTTCGCCGGCGGTGAGGGGGCCGCCGATCTGCGCGTAGAGGCCGGCCCGGGCTTGATCGCGGAAGGCGTGTTTGACGCGTCGATCTTCGCCGCTGTGAAACGTGATGATGGCGGCGACGGCGCCGGGCTTCAGGCATTGAGGCAGAACGGTGAGGAGGCGTTCCAGGTTGGCCAGTTCGCGATTGACCAGGATGCGCAGGGCCTGGAAGGTGCGGGCGGCGGGATGAAGTTTGGCGCCGGCGGCGCGGCGCAGGGTGAAGCGCCGCGCTTCGCACACGAGGGCCGTCAGTTCCTGGGTGGTGCGGATCGGGCGGCGTCGCACGATGAGCTGAGCGATGGCGGGCGCGTCTGTTTCGTCTCCCAGTTCCAGGAGCGCCTGAGCCAGTTGGTCCTCGGTCATTCGGTTGAGGATGGTCGATGCGGGCTCGCCGCGCGTGGGGTCCATCCGCATGTCCAGCGGGCCTGGCTGGCGATAAGAGAAGCCGCGCCGAGGATCGTCGATGTGCGGGCTCGAGAGGCCCAGGTCGGCGAGCAGGGCATCGGCGCCGTCGATCCCTTCTTCCGCCAACACGGACGGCAGGGCGGCAAAGTTCGCGTGTCGCAGTGAGAAGCGGCCGCCGACGCGACTCAGGTGATCTCCGGCCAGGCTCAGATTTGCCGGGTCAAGGTCGAGTCCGAGCAGCCGGCCGCGCCGGCCCAGACGGCGCAGGAGTTCCCCGGCGTGTCCGCCCAGTCCCACGGTGCAATCGACGACGACGGCGCCGGGACGTGGATCGAGCACGTGCAGGACTTCCTCGGGCATGATGGGGATGTGTCGCATGCATGACGTTATAGCACCTTGCGACGAGGCGGTTTATCATCCGCTCCATGGCCGGGTGCGTTTTCTGCGGAATCGCGGAGAGACGGGATGCGGCGGAGATCGTCTTCGAGGACGAGCAGTGCGTGGCATTTCTGGATCATCGGCCGCTGTTTCCGGGTCATTGTCTGCTGATCCCGCGGGAGCACTGGGAGACGCTGGCCGATTTGCCGTCACGGCTGGTGGGCCCACTGTTTCTGAACGCCCGACGGATTGCCCGGGGCGTGGAGGTGGGGATGGATGCGGAAGGGACGTTTCTCGCCGTCAACAACCGCGTCAGTCAAAGCGTTCCCCATCTGCACGTTCACATCGTGCCGCGCCGGCGCAAGGATGGGTTGAAGGGCTTCTTCTGGCCGCGGCGCAAGTACCAGGACGATCGCGACATGCGGCAAGTGCGTGACGCGGTGCGGGCGGCGATCGAGCGGGTGGATCCGTCATGAAACGCGGGGAGCCTCAGGAGATACTCCTCCTTCTGAAGCTCCGCAGAGGCTCATAAGGGGTTTCCCTTCCGGGGCTCCCCGCTACACCTCTAAGAGCCGATCGAGGCGGCGGCGTTATTCAGATCCGGGAGGATCGCGACGATTTTGTGGGCCGACCGTGGCGGGCGGCTCGGGACGGTTGCAACAGTCTTATCCGCAACGCATAGCGACGAGAGTCGTCGCCGTCTGGCGGCATGGCGCTTGCTTGACCCGTGTGAGCGCAAGGCGCGGCACTGGATGCGGTTTTGCGGTGGAGGTGTTATGGCGAAGGGCAAGAGCGGCAACGCAAAAGCGTCGGCGTCCGCGAAACCGCGAGCGTCGGGTCGGGCGCGCTCCGGGCCGGAACCCTTGGAGACGAAAGAGATGGCCTACGAGGACTGGCCGTCTTGCGAGTGTGATGGGTTCTTGGACGACGAGCGTCCCGAGGACTGGTTGGCCGAGGTGAACGGGGAGATTTGAGTCGCCGTTCACGATTGGTGAACATCCGTGAACGGCGGGTTCACCTTGCTCAGAAAGCCGCGACAGTCTATTCGGTCGCGGGGAAATCGAAGCCCCCGCGGGGTCAGACAGGGCGATCATGGGCTTGCCCGTGGTCGCTGGCTCAAGGAGACCTCCCTCGGCCAGCCACGGTTCATCAGCGACAACAACGGGTACGATTGGCAGTTCATCAACTGGTATTTTCACAATTCCCTGGGCCGCAATCCGTTCGGGTACAGCTCGACGAACCTGGGTTCGCTCTATAAGGGCCTCGTCGGAGACGTCGCGCAGAACTTCAAGCGTCTCCGAAAGACCGCCCATACGCATCATCCCGTCGACGACGCTCGCGGAAACGCGGAGGCGCTGCTGCACATGAGGGACGTCATGGGCCTGAAGATCGATTTGCGTTGAAGGCGGGCGCGGACTACACTTGGCCCTTCGATGGAACTCGAGAACGATCCGCTTCTGCGCGTCATTCGGGAGTCCTGGGGATACACCGAGCTCAGGCCGCTTCAGAGAGAAGCGATGGAGGCGGCGCTGAGGCGACGCGACTCGCTGGTGGTGCTCCCGACCGGCGGGGGAAAGTCCCTCTGCTATCAAGCGCCGGCACTCCTGGCGGACGGGGTCACCGTCGTCGTCTCGCCGCTCATCTCCCTGATGAAGGACCAAGTGGACCGGCTCATCGGACGGGGCGTCCCTACGGCGTTTCTCAACAGCAGTCTGGAGTGGGAGGATCGTAGGCGCGTCTCGGGCGATCTCGCGCGCGGGCGGTATAAGCTCATCTTCGTGGCGCCGGAGCGGTTCACCGGAGAGCGCTTCCTGGCGTCGCTGGACTCCGTGGGCGTCGCGGCGTTCGCGATCGACGAGGCGCACTGCATCAGCCACTGGGGCCACGATTTCCGTGTCGACTACCGGCGCCTGGATCAATTGAAGAAGCGCTTTCCGGACACGCCGGTGCACGCGTTCACCGCCACGGCGACGCCGCGCGTGCGCCAGGACGTCATCACGCATCTGGAGCTGAAGGACCCCGTCGTGCTCGTCGGCGACTTCTTCCGTCCCAACCTGAGCTATCGCGTCGAGCGGCGCACGGACGCGTTCGACGATGTGCAGGGGGAGATCCGGGGGCGATCGGGCCAAGCGGGACTGGTGTATTGCATCCGCCGGGCGGACGTGGACGATCTGGCGGCGCAGCTCAAGCGTTCGGGAATTCGGGTCGCGGCCTATCACGCGGGGATGAGCGACGAAGAACGCACGCGCGTGCAGGACCAATTCACGGCCGCCGAGGTCGACGTGGTGGTTGCGACCGTCGCTTTCGGGATGGGGATCGATCGGGCGGACATCCGGTTCGTGATCCACGCGGCCATGCCGAAGTCGCTGGAGCACTACCAACAGGAGACCGGGCGGGCCGGGCGCGACGGGAAGCCCGCGGACTGCGTCCTCTTCTATTCCGGCGCCGACTACGGTTTGTGGCGCACGCTGCTGACGCAGCACGAGCCGGCGGATGTGGACCACAAGATGCGCATGCTTTCGGAGATTTACGCGTTCTGCACGGGCGCGCGGTGCCGGCATCGCAGCCTGGTCGAGTACTTCGGACAGGCATGGCGGCGGGTATCGTGCGGGGCGTGCGATGTGTGCAAGGGGCAGCGAGCGGCTTTGACGGACGGGGCGCGGCTGGCGCGTGCGATTGTGGACGGCATCATGCGGACGGGGCAGCGGTTCGGTCCCGCGTACGTGGCGGACGTCCTGTCGGGTCAGGTCACGGATCGCGTCACGGAGCGCGGCCATCGGGATCTGGCGGCGTTCGGTGCCCTGGCCGAGCATCCGAAGGGGGCGCTCATCGCGTGGATGAGCCAGTTGGTCGATCAGGGCGTGCTCGTGCGCGACGGCGAGTACGGCGTGCTCAAGCTGACGATGTCGGGCTGGAAGGTGGCGCGTGGGGAGGCGCAAGCGACGTTGCGCGAAGTCGATCGGGGGCGGTCGACGAAGAAATCTCGCCGGCGCAAGGAGCTTGGGGTGCCGGCGAAGGTCGAGGAGGATGTCCCGGGCGGGCCGGGCTCGGTGCTTTTCGAGGAGCTGCGCGCGCTTCGACGCTCGATCGCCGACGAGGAGGGTGTGCCCGCGTTCATGGTGTTCAGCGATAAGACGCTTCGCCTGATGGCTCGGGCGAAGCCGTCGACGCGGTCGGAGCTTCTGGACATCCACGGCGTGGGGCCCACGAAGGTCGAGCGCTACGGGGCGCGGTTCCTGAAGCTCATCCAGATGCGCGGCGAGGGTGATTAGCGGCCCACGAGCGACGTTGTCTTGAAGTGGAGCTTCGCGACGCATCCGAGGCGATCGCGGCCGTGTTTGTGAACGAACGCTCGTGCCGACGCGATGACTTCGTCGCCGGCACCCTTGCACAGGCGGATGCCGTACTGGAGTTGGAGTTTCTCCAGTCCGCGTACGAATGCGGCGCGGGCGACGATCGAGGCGGCGGCGACGGCGATATCGGTTTCGTCCGCGCGCGGGCGCTGGACGAGCTTCAGCGACGTCCCGCGCGCCAGGAGGGCGTGCTTGACCAGGTTCTCGTCGCCGAATTGATCGACGACGGCCGCCTCCATCGAGGAGGCGTTCTTGAGCACGCCGTCGATGGCCTCCGCGTGGGCCAGGCCGAGGAGTCGATTGACGTCGCCGGCCTGCTCGTAGCGGCGGTTGTACTCTTCGGGGAGCCATCCGACGAGCTTGAAAGGGTGACCCGCGCGGATCTTCTCATCCAGCTCGCGCACGGCGAGGTCGGAGAGGGTCTTGCAGTCGCGGACGCCGAGGGCGGCCAGGCGCGGGGCGTTCTCGCGGGTCACGGCGACAGCGGCGACGGTGAGCGGGCCGAGAAAGTCTCCCTTGCCGGACTCGTCGGAACCGCACCAGACGTTCCACGGGGTGGGCGGCAAGGCGGCGGCCGTGGCGTCCAGGATCAGCCGGCGAAGCTCGTCGGCGAGCGGGCCGGGGCGCTGGACCAGGTAGCGCGTGCCGCGCGCGCCCGAGTAGACGTTGAGGATGGCGCGCTCCGCGCCGCGCGCGAAAATGTACTGCGTGCCGTGCTCGATGAGGCGAGAGGACTCGATGGCGGCGCTGAGTCGCGAGGCCCACTCTTGAATCACGCCGACATGATAGCGGCCTGTCGCATGGCGGGGGATTGTAATTCCGGGCGATGATGCGCAGATTCGTGAAAGCATTCGCGAACGCCCCGCCATCCTGTGGGTGACGGTGCTTCTCTTCGTGCTCTCGCAAGGCGGGATCATCTTCATTGGAACTCTGGAGTTGAGGCTGAGGATTTCCCGCCGACCGAACAGACTGTCGGAGTTCTCCCGGTATTCACGAAGGGCCGAGCCCCCCGGAATTCGGGACGGATCCGGAAAGGGAGCGGACTCCTCGGAAATTGTCGGGCCATGGACAAAAACGCACCCGCACAGGTTACGCGTCAACGTAAGGCGCTAGTGGCTAATGTGTTGTAACGCGGTGTTTTGGCATCTGCGTTGCTTACCCATTACGCATGCACCAACACACCCCCCTGCGAGTCGCGATCGGACTCTTCGCTCTGGCCGTTCTGCCTGCCGGCTGGGACGTCGCACAAGGCGCGCGCCCTGCACGCACCACGCCCGGCACACCAACCTCGCTTTACGCCCCTCCCTGCGGCACCTTCGAACGACGCGCGCCCACGCCTTCCTCGCTCATAGGCACTCCGTCGCGGGACCAGGCGAGCCTTCAACTGCGGGCCGCCGCCGGCCCCGCATCCACCTTCATCCATGACTTGGAATATGGTCACGTCACGCGCGCTCGCGATCTCGACATCGCCGCTGCCGTTCCGGGAAACCCGCGTGCAAGCGCCCTGGCTTTCATGCGCGCGCACTTCCGTGCCTTCGGCCTCCCCTTGGAGCCGCAAGATGGATGGCTGGAGAAGGAGGTGCGGGGCGTGGCCGGTACCCACCACTTTGCGCTGCAGCAGCATGCCGCGGATGGAGTGCCCATGTATGGCGCGCTTGTCACGTTCCACACCGACGCGGTCGGATCCATGCTCCTCGTCCAGAGCGCCGCCGAACCGGAGCCCTCGACCTACCGCCCCGCTCATATTCTTTCCGCGGAAGACGCCCGGAAGCTCACGGGCGATCGAGGCGAAGCACGGATCACGTACTATCGCGCCGGCGGGAGCGTGACCTACCGCCTTGCTTACCAAGTCGACGCCGGACCTCTCCGCAGCTTCGTCGATGCGCAGACCGGCCAGATCGTGGGCCGCGTCGATCGCCGGCTGTTTCACGAGGCGGACGGCGCCGTCTACGATCCCAACCAAGGCTCTTCTCCCAACCTCTCCAGCGTGATCGTGCGACAGCTACGGGAGCTCGATGTGTCGGGGTACCTGCGGGGAAGAATCGCGGAGGTCACGGACCTGATGAACGCTCAGGCGATCCGCACGCCCGAGACCCCGCACTATCTGTTCGATCCCCTCACGCAACCGCAGCAGATCGAGCAGACATGCATCTACTTCTACCTGACCGAGGCGGGCCTCAAGGTCGAGAGCCTCTTTGCGGGTCTCGCGGATTTTACGCAGATCTCCCAATACTATCCCTTGGCGGCCTTCCTGGACATCGACAACGATTCCAACGCCTACTTCGACCCCAGCGACCACTCCTTCAGCTTCGGGCAGGGGAACGCCGCGAACGGCATCGTCAATCTGCAACGCGACTTCGACGTGGCCGCGCACGAATTCGGTCACCTCATCGAGATGACGCTGGCTCCCGACGGAACGCCGCACGTCAATTCCCCGCGCCGCGCGATCGGCGAGGGATTCGGCGACTACACGGCGGCCGTTGTGCAGAACGCGCTGGCCGAGCGCGGCGGCATCGCGGGTGCGGCGCAGATCGGCGAGAGCACGATTCCGAATGATCCGGTCGAACCCACGGCCTTCCTGCCTTTGCGCGACATCAATCCGTCGATCCTGAAGCGGGCCCCTGGGGACTTGGTCGGCGAGGAGCACGACGACGGGGAGATCGTCGGCGAGGCCCTGTGGAGCCTTTCGGAGTTCTTCGCCGGCGGCGGCACGAGCGCTGCGGAGGCGACCTCCGCCTCTCTGGACGAAGGCTATAGAATCGTTCTGGCCGGCCTCGGATTCCTGCCGCAGGCCGACGCGCAATTCAGCGACTTGGCTGAGGCCCTGCTCGCGGGCGACGAGGCGCGGACCGGCGGGATGAACCGGACGGCGATCAGGAAGGCATTGGCGCAACACGGCATCAGCGCCGAGTCGGATGAGCAACCGCAAGAGATCTTGCTGGGCGTTCCGGGCGAGGTGAGGTTGGACGTGTCGGGTGTCGCGCGTTTCTATGTGCGCCTCCAGCCGTCCAGCGCCTCCGTGTTGCGGATCAGCCTGAGCGGAGCGACGGAGGCGGCGCTCTTCGTGGCCCCGAACAACTACGCGGGTGACGCCGCCAAGATCGTTCGTTCGGAGACGGCGGGGACGGCGGAGCAGCTCCTTACGATCGACGCCACCGGCGCGACGGGACGCGATGCGAGCGGCGCACCCCTGAGGAATGTACAACCGGTGGTGACGGAAGACGTGTACTGGCTCATCGACGTGACGTCGGGCGGGGCCGGCACGTTCTCGCTTCTGGCCGAGGACGTCGTCGATGTGCCCGTCACGTCCGGTGGGGGAGGATCCGGCGGGAGATGCGGCTCGGTCGGTCTGGACTTGATGATCCCCCTCGCGCTGATCGCGATGGTCCGTCTTGCGCGGAGGAAGCGCGTTGCGGCGTAATCAGCCGAGGGCCCGACGGGGGGCGATCAGGCGATCACCTTGGTGATGTGTGAAGCGACGCGGCGGCAGGCGTCCGCGCATCGGCGACACGCGTCCGCGCACCCCTTCATGATGGAATCGTCAGCGAAGCGATCGCAGTCCTGCGCGCAGCGTTCGCAGACGTCCGCGCAGACGCCGCAGATGCTCTCGTGCAGATCGGAGTCGCGCAGCATGAGATTCGCCGCCGTTTGGCAAACCTCGGCGCAGTCTTCGAGCATGCGGATGTGGGTGGCTTCCGCATGCCGCCCGCCGATCCGAAGACAGTACTGGATGGTCTGAAGACAGACGCCGTGGCAATCGATGCATTCGTTGACGCACTCCTGCACGTGTTCGCTCAGGTGAACGCTCGTAGGGTGAATCATGGCTTTCCTCGCTGTGCTTTCCTCGTAACCCATTGATCCATGGGAGCGGCGAGATGTTACGGCGAGGATGCCGGGCGTTCAGGCCTGCGCGTCCACCTTCAGTTTGCGGCAGACGACGCCGGCCTGCTTGAGGAGCATGAACGCGGTCTCGTTCAGAGGAT
This sequence comes from Planctomycetota bacterium, assembly GCA_016190155.1. Classification (GTDB taxonomy): domain Bacteria; phylum Planctomycetota; class MHYJ01; order MHYJ01; family JACPRB01; genus JACPRB01. The sequence continues at coordinate 5,785 of JACPRB010000061.1, read as the reverse complement.
ACTCCATGTTGTAAACGACCTCGCGGATCCCCGAGTTGATGATCATCTTCGTGCACATCAAGCAGGGGGCGAGGGTCGTGTAGATCGTGGCGTCCTTCACGCTGACGCCGTGATAGGCCGCCTGCGTGATCGCGTTCTCCTCGCCGTGGGAGCAGAGGCACTCCTCGAGCTTCGTGCCGCTGTCCGCGAGCGTGTTGCAGCGCGGGCAGCCGCCTTCGTAGCAGTTCTTCGCACCGCGGGGCGTGCCGTTGTAACCCGTCGAGATCACGCGCCGCTCGCGCACGATGACGGAGGCGACTTTGCGCTTGATGCAGTTGCTGCGAAGCGACGCGACCTGGGCCATCTTCATGAAGTAGTCGTCCCAGCCCGGCCGCTGGAGTCGGGCCATGAGGCGAGGGATGAGGGCCGAGAGCGCGCGGTGCAGCTCTTCGAGCGTGCCGTTGTTCTGAACGATGTGGTCGGCGAGCGCCTCGGTCGCGGTCAAGTTCTGGCCTTCGGCCTGGAGGCTCGTGGCCTCCATCTTCTCCAGCTCCATGAATTGGTCGTATGTCTTGGGATCGTTCTCCCGGCCGCGCTTGCGGATCCGTTCGAACCGGATTTCGGGGTTCGCCTGGATCGCCAGGAGATGGAACTCGGACGCCTTCCGGAAGCCCGCGACCTCGTCTTCGTGGCGGAAGGAATCGACGACGGTGTTGTGGCCGGGCTCGAGACGTTCCATGATCTTCTCGGCGAGGTAGCCCGTGCCGTAGCGCGCGCGGAGTTCCCGGCCGGTCGCGATGAGGTTGTCGCGCGTGGGCTCGAGTCCGCGGCTGCGGACCTCCTCGCGAATCACGTCGGACAGCGAATGGTAGGTGAACCCCTTGGTCTTGAGGTAATCCGCCGCGGCGCCCTTGCCCGCGGCATTGCGTCCCGTCAGTCCGATGATCATGCCGCGTTTATATCACACCCCGGGCGCTCTGTCTCCTGTTTGGCCGCCGTTATTCCGTCTCGCGACTCACTCGGCCGTAATACCACGTTCGGAAGTCCACGAGTGCCGGGACGTAGCGATTGAGCCCGCTGTCGAAGAAGAACAACGTCAGCCCGTTGGCCACGCCCTGGCTGCGCACTTCACGAGAGGGGGCTTGCGATCCGCTGTTCTTGACGAGGTGCTCTCGAAGCCCTTGGGAATGGCGATGGTGAAGGTCGGCTTCACCGTCATCTTGAAGAAGCAGAAGACCTTCGAGGTGGAGGGAGGCGTCAGCGTCACGCCGATCAGGTTCAGGTACTCGCGCAGGTGCTTGGGGAGGACCTGGTTGAGCCGGACGATGAGCTCCTCGGTCTGGAGGGCGAAAAGCTCGATCAGGGTGATGCCGGGGTCGGAGAGGTTCCAGTCGGTCCATTCGGGCGTCTTCTCCGGGATGGCCCGGATCATGGCGTCTTTGATGGCGCGGAAGTCCCGGTCGTCGAGGTTCGGAACGGGGACAAGCCGACCCTGTGTGCCCATCACCAGGAAGCGCCGGGGAGATGGGATTTTGTTGCGGTCTACCCTGCGAAAAGTACCTTGGGGAAAATGAATGATTCCCGACGCGGATTCTGAAGATGACTTCGATGTCGAACGATTGCTTGTGTCCCGATGGCAAATGCCATCGCGGTAGGCCACGGGGCAAGGAAAGGGAGCGCTTTTGCGATAAGTGCATCGAGCTCTGGTTCTCCAATCACCTGAAGCATCGCATCGAGAAGATGCTGAAGCCGGAGGGGGCTGAATCGAAGTGCATCGTCATGCGCAGTCTGATGCAGTTCCTTGGCCTGTCTTCGAGCCCCAATCCGTGTGCCAAGAAGTTCGAGCTCGCCTTGGCCGGGGATTATAGGTTCGAAGAACCGCTCGCCAGGTGGCACGGGTCAACCGGAGTCACGTATGAAGTTCGAGCGGACAACCTCGGCAGCGAGTCGTTCGACGATAAGGCCCTCCAGGACTACAAGGGCCAACATGCCAAGGAAGCCGAACTGTTGGCCCGCTTCCACTACGGCGTGCATGTTCATACAGCGCACCTGACGTGGGGAGCCAACCATAGCGAGAACGGGCCAATCTGGAATATCAACTCGAGCGATGAGGATGTCGTTCGCGAGATCTGCAGGCTTCTGAAGGAACGAGTGTACAAAGGGCGCAACGTTCCTTGGAAGTCGTAGATACTACGGCAAGTCCCCCACGAAGAACGGGAAGACCAGGTTGTCCTCGCGGTTCGTGGCGAGGACCACGTAGCGCACGTCGATGTCGATGCGATTCCCCTCCGGGGTGGCCTTGACCTCCTGGACCTCGACGCGTGGCTCCCAGAGCTCGAGGGCGCGGCGGACGAAGAACTCGATCCGGCCAGCGAGATTGGCGTCGTTGCGGTCGAAGACGAAGTTCTCCAGGCCGGAGCCGAACTGGGGGCGCATTACGCGCTCGGCCAGGCGCGTGCCGAGGATGATGCGGCAGGCTTCCTTGACGTCGTCTTCGGCGGAGCGCATGCGGATGCCGCCGCGCGCGTCGACCGCCACGGGGAAGGCCCAGCCGGTGCCCAGGAACTTGTTCGGCATGTGTCCCCCGAATCAGAACACGATGCCCGTATGCTCCCCGTCCGGCGCGCCCGAGGTCGTCTGGACCTGGGCGTTCTGCACGATCTCGTCCACCACGCCCTCGGCGATGGCGTCCGCCAGGATGCGGAGATTGCGCGATGGCCGGAGGTCCTGGTTCCCCTCCTGCGTGCCGGCCGACGGCACCGCGTCCATGTGGCCGCCGAAGTGGGTGACCAGCGCGTTGTAGATGCGGTCCGATAGGCTCGCCTTCGAGAGGGCCATCAACTCTCTCCTTTGACCGTCTTGGAGACCCCGATGGGCTGGCCCGTGACATAGCAGACCGGATGGGTGAACTCCGTCTGGATGCCGGAGAGCGACGCTCCGGCGCCGACCTCGACCTGCGGCGCTTTGACGATCACCTTGCTCTTGGCTTCGACCGTGATCCGGCCGGACGGGCAGTCCCACTCCGTGTACTGGCCAGAGGCATCCTCGATGCGGATCGCTTCCTCGCCCGCGACGTCCTTGAAGACGACTCGGTGGCCGCTCTTGGTCCGGAGCACCCGAACCTCAAGGTCCGCTCCTTCGGGTTTCGCATCCTCCACGCTGAACCAGAAACCCATCCAGACGGGCTTCGTGGTCTCGCCCCGCTCGAAGGTGACCCAGACGCCGTCGCCGAGCCGGGGCAGGAAGAAGAAGCCCGCGCCGCCGCCACCGAAGGGACTCATGTAGGACGCCCAGTTGGAGAGCTTGCCGCGACCCCACACCTCGGGCACCTCGAGGCGCACGCGCCCGCGATCCTCCGGATCGGCGACGTCGCGCACGATCCCGCGATAGAGCCCGAAGCGTTTCCGCTTCAGCTCATTCAAATCCTCGTCGGTCAACTCGCCCAGGAGATCCATGCTTCACCGTTTCTCGATCTGATAGCCTTGCGCCTCCACCTTCGCCAGATCGCGGACGCGCTCGACGTTAACCTTGGAGATGGCGTTGCGCTTGGCCTCGAACTCGCAGAGGTAGCCGGAATCGTCCAGCGTGTGCGTGACGCGGGTGAGGTAGTACGTTCCGGAAAACCGCTCGCCCACGCCGGCCACATTGACCAGCCGCTTCGCCCGAAGCTCGGGATCGCCCACGCACGCTCCCGTCGCCGTGACGAGCTCGTACTCCTTGGAGAGGAAGTAGGCCAGCGCCAGGTCGCGCGCGTGGTTTCGGTCCTCCGCGACGACGTCGTGCAGGATGTGCTTGCTCTCTCCGAACTCGTCGCCCACGACCTGCGCGCCCGACTGGTCGCCCAGGATCTGGCGCTCGGCCGCCGTCAGATCGTCCGGCACGACGACCTCGAAGGCCTCCTTCCTGAGATCGTCCCAGCCGCGCACGATCACCTTGGTCGGCGGCTTCTCGACAGACAGTTCCGGTTCGAAGCTCCGGAGGTTCTCGCGGTAACGGAAGGTCCCCGAGATCAGGGAGGGCTTCCGTTTGCCGGATCGGAAGACCAGCCGCCCGCTTTCCACGAACACCTCGAACCCGATCTCGTCCGCCAGGTTCGTGAGGAAGTGCCAGTCGTCCTCGCTCTCCTGGGCGACGTATCCGCGCTTCGGGGTTTCGTCGGACGTCTCGATCTGGCTCTCCTTGAAGGCGTACTTCTTGGCCACCGTGCGGACGATGTCGTTGTACGTCATGTCAGGGAAGACCTCGTCCACGTCGCCCTTCTTGCGCATGCGGTAGCTCTTGTCGTAGGCCGTGATCGTGACGGTGGGGACGCCATCCTCCGGGAAGTGGGGCGCGACCACCGTGATCGTGCCGTCGAAGAGCTTGTCGAGATCCGTCCCGTAGCCCAGGAAGACCTCCACGAGGTTGCCGCGCTCGAAGAGGGGATGGTCCAGCCACTCGCCGCGCCGGTTGGTGAACTCGAACGTGCAGGCGTCGGCGTCCTCGACGTGGTCCTCCACGGAGACAGACAGGACGTCGTCCGTGATCAGCTCGGCCACGTCCCGACCCTCGATCAGGAGCCGCCGCCGGGGATTAATGATGCTCATCGATTCACCGCCGCGATCAGGTGCTCCGCCTGCGAGAAGCCGCGCCGGCCGAACCGCAGCGACTCCCGGATCTCGGGCGGGAAGCCGGTGGTCTTCTCCAGAATGCCGGCTGCGTTCTCGATGTCGGGGATGATGAACCGCTCGCCGGAGGCGATGGCGCGGATGTTGTCCGCCATGCTCCGGCCACGATTGGCGAACTCGATCACGCGCCAGAGGTTGGGATCGCCGTACTCCTCGGCGGCGATGGATTGATACGTTTCGCCTTCCTCGACGACGTGGGTCGTGGTCTCCCCCCGTTCGACGAGATCCTCCGCCTCGGGCGGCCCGCCCTCGTCCGGATGGGCCAGTACCGAGCCGCTGCCGAGGTCGCCGGAGAAGACCGGCTCGGCGCGCTTCCGCGCCAGCGGCTGCGCTGCCGTCTCGGGAGGCAGCTTGAAGCTCTGCTTCTTCTCCTTGTACTGGCGAAGGGCCAGCGACAGCGTCGCCTCGATGGGCTCTCCGTCCGTGTCGAACATCGTGTACTTGATGGTGAGCGACCCCACCACGCAGACGAAGTCGAACTTGCCCCAGTGGAAGATGCAGACCGGCGGCGCGTCCAGCTTCGCGGTCTTTTCCACCAGCCGCTCGAACGCCTCGATTGACCCGCGCACGTCGTGCGTCGTGTCGTAGAAGTCACGGTTGAGGTAGACGTCGAGATCCAGCGTCTTCAGGTTCCCGCGCACGAATTGCTGGAGCGGGAAATCCATGCCCGGGATGCCGATCTCCGCCCAGGTCACCTCCTTCGAGGTCGAGAACTCCGTGGGGTTGTACTCGAAGAAGAGCGTCTCCCCGGGGGGAAGCACCGGCGTGATGGCCCCTCGCACGAGACTCATCGCCGCTCCTGCCTCCGGCGGATGAGCCGGGCCAGCTCGAAGTCGATCTGGCGCACGGTCCCTTCATCGACCCGCACGGCGTGAATCTGGATGGCTCCGGCCTCGATGGTGATGGAGCTGTCGGTCGAGCCTCCTCCCGCCAACAGCGGCATCGGGAAATCGGGCACGCGGCCCGGAATGGTCGGCCTTGCCGTTGCGGGCTGGGCGGCCGACGCGGTCGCGGGCACCACCATCTGCCCGCCCATCGGCACCGTCGGCGTCGCAGCGGGACTCACCAGGCCGAGGAACTCTCCGATACCGCGAACGAAGCCGATGACCGTGTTGACCTTGTCGGTGACCCACTTCACC
>JACPRB010000064.1 GCA_016190155.1 Planctomycetota bacterium | reverse complement strand
GCATACTAAAGGAAAGGTCGATGCGAGCGAGAAATTCATCGACAATTCTACTAAGGAATTGCAAGCGAGCGAGGGCGTTAAGACTGGCGAGCCGACGCTCAAAGTGGAAGTCGGTGAGGCGGACAGGAAAGGTGCGGCTGAACCATATAGCGAAGCGGTGGAACACCACGCTGTCGCCGGCGACGCCCCTGCACAGATACTGCCGTCTGAACCTCCGTTGGCGACGCCGCCAGAGCTTCCAGAAATTGATGCTACTTCGGCAGAGAATAACCAACCACCTACATCTGCGGGAATTGCCGGAGCCGAGGATGCCGCCGAACAGAGCGAAAGTTGTCCCACTCGTAAAGACCTCGAATCGGTGTCGGGTACGGCTCATGAGGGTGCGCCTAACTTGGAGAGAAGGACAAGCGACGTCGAAATTAACGAAGCTCCCGCGCCGACCTTGGTTGCACCGCAGGATGCGCCCGTCAAATCAACGCAGAACATCGAGGAGGCTCTGAATGAAGCGGCGGACGCCACAAAGTCTGGTGGCGAGGTGTCCGTGACCGAGGCAGCGGTTGTTGCTCTCCCAGAGGCTCCTCCACGCACTGCGCCCTCCGAAACGTCATCAACACCAATAGTGAGCTCGCCTGATCCGTCGGTTGAGGACTTGCCTTCCGACGATCTTGACGTCGAGACCGAAAGCGAGCGCGAAACCGAGGTCGAGGGCATTCTTCCTCCGGCACCACTGGAAGCAGAGCAGGAAACAACCGCCGATCCTGAGCTTGAGTCGCCGGCTGTCGAGAAGCGGAAGAAAGTTCCGACAAAGCGCCCCATGACTCCCCGACAGTACCGGCCGATCGCTCGAACGCCAACCATTCCGACCAAACCTAACACGACCGGCGTGACTACCGGAGAGCCCACGGAACGGGAGCGCGCTCTTCGAATCGAAGTTCGCCTCGCCCTCGAGAAAGGAGGCTTCTGCAGAGTTTCCTTGCTGCCCCACCGGAGTGCCGCGCTACCGAATCAGTTCGCTGTCTCGGGATCAGGTAGTCCACCCGAGCTCATCGCACTGCAGGAGGAGTGGTATCAGGACGTTGCACTCCCCGCGATCGGCTCTCTGCTGCGGAACGGAGTGGAATGGGGAGGCACGCTCGATGATGGGGGGAGCGTGCGATGGTCTTTGAGCGGGCGCGAGGTCTTCGTCCTTTGCCGTCACGGCGATCTCAGCGGTTTTGTCACCCTCCCGCGACTCCTTCTTGGGGAGGAGCATGTCGTTCTCTGTACTGCGAACCGCCTTCCTGAGGTAAAGGAGGCCATCGCGACAACTGGCAGTCCCCATCCGACAGTGCTGGACCAAGCCGCTGGAATCCCGGAGGGATGGCTCGGGTTGAAAGGAGTCATTCCACGAACGCCGATTCCTCCCAGCCCGACCGGCGACATTCTCGATGCCCTTAGGCCGCTTGCGAACGTCGAACTTGTCCTGGAGGGCGGCATACGCCTCGAACGCGCAACCTGGCTGGCGGGGTATCCTCCGCGAATTCGCCTGCGCGGCGACGCGGCCGCTGCGGGCAACATCCTCATCGATGGACAGTCGTCCGTGCTGACCGCTGCCGGAACGTACGCGGCGCCTGGATGGGACACCCCAGGCAAGCACAGCATCTGGTGCCTGAGCGCCTCCAAGACTTACTGGATTCGAGAGGGTGCCGAAGCCTGGGAGCCGTGGGACGCGTACACTTGGTCCATGGGGGAATTCATCTTGGGGGGCACGTCCCGGCCTGCCATCTGCGGCGTCGTTGTTCGCCCTCCCATGACGGCGCACAAGGACAGCCGACCCTTCGTTGCGCCCGCTTCCAACTGTGTCCTTGTTGGTGCGGTGCCAGGGCAGCTCCACACATGCGATGTTCGTACCGAACTTCTCACTCGCACATGCATAGGGTTCCCGTGGTTTGAGCCTGTCTGGGCGATACCCGTTGATTCCCTCAGATGCGACAAGCGGACTGCTCGCGTCCTCCGAATCGGTGGTCTTCTACCGGTTCAGTCACCCGCGCGCCCGACGAACAGGGGGCAGTCGAGGCTGCTCTCATCATGGTGCGCAGCGATTCTGGACGCGGGTCGAAAAGGACTTCAACTCGATCCCGGGGACCCTGACACGCTCTCGCTGTGGCGGGAATACAAGCGACAAGCGAGAACCATCCGGAGAAGTCCCCGATGAGCGCCAATTCGCTCCTGCTCTGGATGTCAGCGCGGCGCGAGGGATCATGGCAGCAGTTCCGCGTCGCCGTTGAAGAGCTCCACTTGGGCGACAACGATGGCGAGCAAGACGAAACCGAAGAGGATAGCACCACCGACCAATACGCTCTTCCGCTCTACCAGGCACTGCGTCTCAACCTACAGCGCCTCGGGCACGCGGAGTTCTTCGCCGGAGCTCGGGGCAGCGATTGGCGCGTGACACCTCCGAGCCTGGCTGTGACGCAGCATGCTCGTGGATGGCTCGGGATACTTGCAGGCGCGCGATCGGACAAGTTGCTGCGGCGGCTTCACGAGGCACCCGTAACGGAAGAACTGGAGACGTTGCCGTTTCCATCCTGCCCGGACCAGATTCGTATCGTGGCCAGGGATGCTCACTCGCTCGCCGCTCTTGCTGAGCGCGTCGGCCTCGTCCTGCAGCATGACGCGCCGGCTGCAATCTTGACGACCCTCCCGCCGATCGACGATTCGGCGGTGCGCCGGCAGACCCCTTTACCGTTCGGCACCGACTGGAGAATTGAGCACTTTTCAACCTCTGACCTCGGTTGGAAGGCCGCGACGCGCGAGGAAGCCCTTTCCCCTTCTGGAGGTCTCTTCCGCTTTTCGCTCCGGCACCAGCGCCAGGTTTTGCTCTGCTCGAAGGGCAATGCATTCCAGGTACCTGGCCAGGTAGGCAAGTATCTCGTGCTCAGGCGGTGCCGCCGCCGGGTACTTCGGTACGATGCCATCAATCGCCGCCTCACTGTTCCCTCAAGTTGTCGGCCGCCATTCCTAGTGGAGCGGGCCCTGATTCTGTGCTCGGGGTCACCGCCGTCCTATGAAGCAGGTGTCGCACAAACGGGCATCCTTCACTACGCTGAGATCCCACAGGCAATCGCCGGCCTCGCGTCCGCGCTGCTTCGACAGGAGCTCCGATGAGCAATCCCCTTGCGATCTTCGAAGATCTTCGCGACACCTACCTGCGGTACCTTGACAGCCCGTTTGACCTCCGGTATCCCGACCTCGTCGCAGAACGGCGTCAGTTGCTCGATACCGATGGCCGGCTCTACCGGCGTCCGCTGATTGAGCCAGTACCCGCCTACCAGGCCTGTGGGCAGACCTTCCAGCAGGTAGCCCAGTCCCTACTGGGATCGTCTTGGACACCTGCTGCACTCACAGACTTGGTCACTTTTGTGTCGCAGGGGCTGTTCCCACCCACACGCGAGCTCTACACACACCAACGGGAAGTCTTCGCAGAGTCCACCGCCGGTGGTCACGATGTCGTTGTCACGACGGGCACGGGTTCGGGAAAGACGGAGTGCTTCTTGCTGCCAATCGCCGCGTCGCTGATTCGCGAATCGCTAGGGTGGGGACCGCCCGGTCCCCGGCCGGCACAATGGGACTGGTGGAATCACTGGTCGATGCAGGGGAGCCGGAGGCGCTGGACACCGCGGATTCCGCAGCGCACCCACGAGAACCCAACAGTGCGACCTCCGGCTGTTCGCGCACTAATCCTTTATCCGCTTAACGCGCTCGTCGAGGATCAGCTCGCTCGCCTTCGTAGCGGCCTCGACGGAACCCAAGCGCGTGCGTGGTTGCAATCCCAGCGATCCGGAAATCGATTCTATTTCGGGCGCTACACTGGGCGTACTCCCGTATCGGGGAATAGAACGGCAGCGGCGACAACCAGGTTACGGGCTGAACTTGCCAGTATCGAACGCGACGCGCAGCTTGTCGCCGGATCACCACCTGCGACACGCTTCTTCTTCCCCAGCATGGACGGCGGAGAAATCTGGTCGCGGTGGGACATGCAAGATCACCCGCCGGACATCCTCATCACCAACTACTCGATGCTTAACATAATGCTGATGCGCGGTGTCGAGACAGCAATCTTTGACCAGACGCGACAGTGGCTCCAGGCGGACCCCTCCCACCTATTTCATCTGGTCGTCGACGAGCTGCACACATATCGAGGAACGCCTGGAACTGAGGTCGCGTACCTCATCCGGGTTCTGCTCGATCGCCTCGGTCTGGCTCCCGACTCCGACCAGCTTCGTATCATTGCGTCCAGCGCGTCGGTGGCTAGCGGCGCGGAGGGTCTCCAGTACCTGGAGGCGTTCTTCGGGCGCGATCGAAATCGGTTCCGTGTTGTGGGAGGGATGCCACAGGCAATCAACCCAAGCGCGTTCGCTGCCGTCCGTGCAAACGCGGGCGCGCTACGCCAACTCCGCCAAGATCTTCGCGCGGCGCCTTCTCCCACAGTACCAGCCGCGAGCGCGTTCCGCGCAGCGGTTGGAGGCCCCACAGTGGGACAGGGCGCCAGCCCCGAGGAAATTCTCGAATCCGCACTTGGATATATCGCATCGGCAGAAGCGCTAAGATTGGCGTGTTCCACCGGACCTGCACACGCCCCCCAACTGCAGCCTCGGTTTCCCGAGCAGATAGCAGCATCGATGTTCCCTGCGCTGGCACCAGCAGACGGCATCGAGGCGCTCGAAGGGCTACTTGCTGGCCTTTCAGCAGCGCGTGGGGCAAATGGTACATCACCTCTACCAGTGCGCGCGCACATCTTCTACCGCAACCTCCAAGGCCTCTGGGCCTGCACCAATTCAGGCTGCTCGCACGCGCCGCCGCGGAACGGCGCATGTCCTGCGGGCACCCTTCACTACGTACCGACCCTGACCTGCGGCTGCGGCTCCCGCGTCCTTGAGCTCCTCTATTGCGAAGCGTGCGGTGAAATCTTCTTCGGCGGATACCGGCGCAACACTGGCCTGAATCCCAACGAGTGGTATCTGAGTCCCGACCACCCGGATCTCGAAGCATCGCCAGACGTGGCATCTTTCGATCGCGATTATGCGCGCTATGCTGTCTATTGGCCAGCCAGTCCAGGAATGACCCCTGCGTCGCCACAATGGACGCAGGATGGTGTACAGCGGTTCTGGAGGGCCGCCCAGTTCACGCCCGCTGACGGTAGGGTAGCGCTCGGAGGTCCTGGCTACCTCTACTTTGTACCTTCGATGCATGGCCCGAATCCGCCAGCGGGCGAGAGTGCGAGGCAGGCATATCCCGCGAAATGCCCGCGCTGCGATGCGGATTGGTCGCGCCGCCAAATTGGGTCTCCCGTTCGTACACTGCGGACCGGCTTTCAGAAGATCGCCCAAATCCTATCGGATTCACTTCTCCGCAAAGTTGTGGGTACGGGAGCTACTCAGTCGCGCAAACTTGTGGTCTTCTCAGACAGTCGGCAGGATGCTGCCAAGTTATCGGCGGGCATGCGCTTCTCTCACTACCGCGACGCACTTCGCCAAGCGATCACTTACGCCATCACGGTGCAGGGCGCGGGTGCCCAAGCGTTTGCGGCGCAGATCGCAGGGCAGCCGCTGCCAGCAGAGCAACAGGCTCTCGCGGCTGCATTCAGCAGCACACATGCGGCAGAAGCGGCTACGTTGTCCATGGCTGGGAATCTGGCCAGCGCCCAACTGCAATCTCCTTCGCACCCCGGGCTGAACTGCCAGCAGGCAGCCCAGCGCATCATGGCGCGAGCAGCGCAAGGCCCCTTCCACGTTGCCCAGATCGCGGCCGATGCATCGGCACACCTCCTCGCCAACGGAATGAATCCGGGAGGCTTCATCCAAGACGTGCTCTGGACAGATCCACAGAACAAGAGTGGGAGCTGGCGTGACCTGTATGTCTGGGGATCGCCTGGATCTACGCCGCAGGCGAAGGGTCCGGCACAGCTTACACAGCCGCAACAGAACCACCTCTTGCGAATTCAAAACCAGTCGTTGATCGAAGTAATGGACGTCGTTTTTGCCTCTGGGCGGCGCAGCCTTGAGTCACTTCGGATAGCGTACGCAACGACGGACCGAATCGGAATACCAGCACCGAGTCCACTCGTTCAAGAGGCTGCCGACGGCGTCATGCGGCTGCTTGGTGCAAGGCGGCGGCTTTCGACCCATGGTGCCGCCAGCCAGCCAAATCCACCAGGTTATATAGCGCAGTATCTCTCGGCGGTAGCCCAGCAGCACGGCCTTGTACCACCCGCATTCGCTGCGGACGTCCTGAACTACCTTCAGGGGGCGGTAGCTCTCACCCAGCACGTCCTAGTGGTCCAGAACCTCTGCCTCATGCGCCCCGGGCCATCCTACTATGAGTGCGGGCAGTGCCGTCGCGTCCACCTTCATCCGTCCGGCGGTGTCTGCACGGAATGCCAAGTTCCCATTGGGCCACCTCAGCCCGTGGCGGCGGCACAGCTCACGCCCGATTACTACAGCTACCTCGCTACCCAGGCGGGTTCGCTTTTTCGCCTGAACTGTGAGGAGCTCACGGGGCAGACGAACAAGAGCGATGGGAGGAAGCGCCAGCGGCTCTTCCAGGATATCTGCCTGCCGCCGCCTGACGAGATCATGATCACCGACGCGGTCGACCTCCTCAGCGTGACAACAACGATGGAGGCTGGTGTCGACATCGGATCACTGCTCGCGGTGATGATGGCTAACATGCCGCCAATGCGATTCAACTACCAGCAGCGCGTGGGCCGCGCGGGCCGGCGAGGAGCCGGCCTTTCAGTCGCGCTGACCCTATGCCGGGGCCGCAGCCATGATGACTACTACTTCCAGCGCCCGGATCGGATCACTTCTGATCCACCACCACAACCCTACGTCGATATGCGCCGCGAAGCGATCCTCCAGCGCGTACTGGCCAAGGAGGTTCTGCGCCAAGCGTTCGTCGCACTCGGCTTATTCGTGGCCCAAGGAGGCGACAACGTCCACGGCGAGTTTGGCGATGCGATAGACTGGGGCGCACCGCCTTCCCAGCCTCCTCCCGGCACGCCACCCGGATTGACAGTTGCCCAACTCGTTGATGGATGGATTCAGAATAACCCTGCTGCTGTTGCTCGATCGTGCGATGTACTCCTTTCCCATACAAGCCAGCAGCTGAATGCACAGCGAGCCGCACTCATCAACTATGTCCAGAACCAGCTCGTTTCGCGGGTAACGGATGCGGCGAATGATCCGAGGCTTCCACAGAGGTCATTGAGCGAGAGGCTCGCGAATGTGGGAATCTTGCCGATGTTCGGCTTTCCGACGCGCGTTCGTTTTCTATTCCACGAACGGCCAGGCCCGGCGTACGAGTGGCCCCCGGACGGCGTCGTAGATCGAGAACTCGACATCGCAATCAGCCAATTCGCTCCGTGTTCAGAAACAGTAAAGGATGGGCTGATTCATACTTCGGTCGGCGTGGTCGACTATCAGCCGCAAGGGAATACGGTCATCCAAGCGCCGAATCCCCTCGGACCGCCTCTGGTCATTGGATTGTGTCGGCGGTGCCAAGCGGTCGATGGCTCGCAGAACCCGGCGCCTACGTGTCCCGTTTGCGGTGGGGCTGCCCCCGACTACGACTTGATTCGCCTCTCGCAGCCCAGAGGGTTCCGCACGTGGTTTGGGGGGAGTCGCGACTTCGATGGGGTCTTCGAGTGGACCGCACGTGCGTCGCGCCCAAAAGTCGGGGTCACACCTATCGCAATGACACCCGTCGCAAACTTCGAGATCTGGAGCGGCCAAGACACTGTCTACGTCATTAACGACAACGAGGGGCGGCAATTCGATTTCGAGAAGCTCGCCCAGGGCGAGACTTGGGTCACGCAGGAGGCGCTCACAAAGATAGGCATCAACAATCCTCCACTCGCTCCCGGAAATGCGGTTGACCGTCGCGCTCTCGCCTCAGTCAAGCCAACGGACGTCCTCGTTCTTGGAATCCAGACCTGGCCGGTGGGCGTCAATGCCGTACCGCTTCGAGTTGAAGGCCGAGCCGCGCTATACTCTCTGGGTTTTCTGCTGCGGAGAGCGGCGGCCGTGCGTCTGGACATTCATGAGCGAGAGCTCAAAGTCGGTCTACGCGTGATGCAGGACGCCAATGGGCAAGTCGTCGGTCAGATTTTCATTTCCGACAGTCTGGAGAATGGTGCCGGATATAGTTCCTATTTCGGGACTCCGACCGAGGCCGAGAGTCTCCTGCGCTTCGTCGTCGGTCAGACAAGCAACACTTTTTACGGACCCCTCATCGCCGGGGCCCATGTCGGCATCTGCCAGACGTCGTGTCCTGACTGTCTCCGCGACTTCAGCAATCTCGTGTACCACAACATTCTCGACTGGCGCTTGGGCTTGGATCTGGCTCGACTAGCGCTGGACCCGAATGCACAAGTCGACTTCTCGGTGTCCTACTGGCAGGCACTTGACGCGGCCGCCGCCGGTTTCTACTTCGCCGCGATGCCCGGATGGCAGCGTCTCCAGTATGGGGGTCTGCAGGCTGGTCGCCGCGGGAATCAGGTGGAGATCATCACGCACCCGTTGTGGAACACCGACCCGAACCACTTCGGACCTCAGATCGCGGGAGCGTATGCCCAAGCAGTAGCAGCCGGTTGCCAAGTCACGCTCAAATCAATTTTCGAGGTGATGAGGAGGCCGTTCTGATCGTTGGTAAGTTGGAGCTGCTCGAGATTCGTGCAACCAGCCCGACCCTGGCCGAGGTCATGCGCTCTTGCATGCTCCGCGCTGGTCTTTCACGAGCCACCGGAATCTCCCCTTTCATCCTTGGGAGCCCGAAAGGCTGGCTTGGAAGCGCCTACCACGAGGTTCTTGAGAAGATCCCGCGCGTTGATCTTGCTACTGAGTCCCTCGACAACGCCATCGAGCGTCTCTGGAGCCAGGCCATCGCAGCACAACACCAGCGGGCCAGTCGCCATCCACTCGATCGCCGCTTCGGATCGCCGGTGACTTGGCCGGGCTACCATGTAGCGCGGGCGAGCGTCCGGCTTCGGGCCGGGGATCTCGTTACCTTCACTGTGGCCGCGCCCGTGGCTGCTACTGGCCCAGGAGCATTCGTTTCAGCCACGATTCGCGAGCAGGAATTCATTGCATGCAACGGCAAGCTCGTTGGAAGGCCCGATGTTGTGCGCGCCGACGAAGTCGTGGACTACAAAAGCGGCGGACTCTTTGAGTATGACGAGAATTCGCAGGTGGAGGTTGTCAAGAGTGCCTACGTTCGCCAACTCCGCATCTACGGCTATCTCGTGAAGGAAGCTCTCGGGTCGTGGCCCATACGGGGACTGCTTCTCCCGCTCGCTGGTACCGGCGTAGAGGTCTCCCTCCATCCAGCCGAATGTGAGCAGGAGGTCCTAGAGGCGATAGCTCTTCTGGACGCGTACAACGCGAAGGTCCGCGCACAGGCTCGGCCGGCAGAGTTCGCGGCCCCTTCTCCGGCAGCTTGCAAGTGGTGTCCATACAAGCTTATCTGCCCGGCATTTTGGCAAGCGGCGTCACCCGCCTGGTCGGGCCATCTGGATGGGGCGGCAGTCGAGGGAACAGTTCCTGAGGCGCCACGCTCAATCCACGGAGGAGCTGCGCTTGCCATCACCGTGGATGTTCAAGCAGGTAGCGAAGGCCCACGCCGGGCAGAGATCGCCCCGCTGAACCCGGCCGTACATAGCTCTATCGCGACCGTGGGCGTCGGCGATCACGTTCGCTTCGTTAGCCTTCGTGTTCGACCGGACGGTGTTCTTACGCCAACATCACGAACCATTCTTGTGCGCGTTGCAGACGTGCCATCGTTAGGAATTGCTGGTAGATATCATGAAAAAGCCAATGATCAAGGGTAGGAAGGCGGGGCCGCCGCTGGAAATCAAGCGGCACTACATGACGCTGACGCCGAAGGAGACCCAGGACGCCGTTGAGAGCGTCGCCGAACTGATTGCCAACTTCGTCCAAAGGCAAGATCGAGACTCGCTCAAGGTCAACCGGGTGGAGACCGGGGCGGACAAGCCAGGATCTGGGGTGCCGCCCAGCAATGGAGGAGGAAAAGAGGGGCCGTGAAAGGGGAGGGTAGACCGTCAGGCTTCGGGCCGGAGGGCTCTTTGGATCTCGCGCAAGATTGCCGCCTCGCTGCGCTGCTTCATCACCATCTGCCGGAGCCGTTTCTCGGTGAAGTGGGCTCGGACGCGGACGTTGGTCGAGTGCTTCCGGAGCTCGGTCAGGACTGCCTCCGGCAGGTCGAGGACCTTGAGCACTCGGGCGATCCGAGAATGATCCTCGGCGATGGCCCTGGCCAGCTCTCGGATGCTCTTGTAGCCCTTCTCTCCCATGAGCCGGCGGTATCGTTCAGCGCGCTCCCACGGCGGCTCCTCGCTCATCCGGTTCTGGTAGGCCAGCCAGTCGCGGGCCCTGACCGCCCGGTCGCCGCCCACGCCGGCAGGAGCCGCCCCGGTGACGAACCGCCGCCGGCGGCCCCGAAAGACGGCGAAGCACGGGTCGGACATGATCATCGAGAGCGGCCGGACCGGCACCTCGTCCAGGTCCGGGTCCCAGGCGAGCGGCGGATGTTGGGTTGACAGTCTGGAAAGGGACCCCATTCCAGGACGAGGTGACCTCCTCTGTCCCACACCACCAGCCTAGTAACACGCCCCTCGCAACCGGATCCATAAGGGTGTGCCCCTCATTCACGCCAGGAGGAATCATGGCTATCCCACGCAAGCACTCGGGACACGCCCGCGTCGGTCGACGCTCGAAGCGTGAAGTCGCCAAGGCCGCCACGCACAAGATCCGCAAAGGATATCGCCCCTCCACGGCGGCGGGGGAATTCGTTCACGAGGAGATCCATCACGTGCGCCGAGGCAAGCACGGAGCGCGCAGCCCCAAACAGGCCATCGCGATCGGCCTCTCCAAGGCCCGCCGCGCAGGAGTGCCGCTCCCGCCCCGACGTCGCAAAGGCTAAGCGTGTCCATTCACGAACAGAGGCGACGGCTCTTTGACCTCGCCTGAGCCGTGAATAATCCCGGTCAAAGGAGCTCCGCATGATCCAGAAACTCGCGCCCAGCCGGACCACCGCGCCGCGGGTGATCACCGCGATAGGGCGGCGACTGCTGGCCACACCTCCGGACTGGGCCGCATTCACCGTGCGCCTCGTCCTGGGCGGCGTCATGTTCCCACACGCGGCCCAAAAGGCCTTCGGTTGGTTCGGCGGATACGGATTCTCGGCCACGATGACCTCCTTCCAGGAACAACTCGGCATCCCAGCGGTCCTGGCGTTCCTGGAAATCATCACGGAATTCCTGGCCTCCGTCGGACTCATCGCCGGCTTCCTCGGCCGCCTGTCGGCCTTGGCCGTCGCGATCATCATGCTGGTCGCCATCGGCCTCGTGCACGCCCCCAACGGCTTCTTCATGAACTGGTTCGGGACCCAACCCGGCGAAGGCTTCGAGTACCACCTCCTCGCCCTGGCCATGACGATCGCCCTCATGATCCGAGGCAGCGGGGCCTTCTCCGTCGATCGCGCGATCAGCCGAGCCTGAAGCCGCGGAGACGCCTCCCCTCGGAAAACGTGAGACCACCCCCCTGCGATTGCGGAAGCAGGAGCGAGATCTCGAGGTGGAGGCGATCATGACCAATGGAGATTCGCGCGTCCGATCGGCGCTGGGTCCGACGCTCCTTCTGTTCCTGGCGACTTTTCCGGCGGCCGCACAGGTCGCGCCGCCACCGTTGATCCTCTACGAAGACGCCCTTCAGAACGGCTTCGAGCTGAATTCGTGGGGCACCGCCGCCGATCCCTCCCACACAGGCACGGTCTACGCCGGAACCCATTCGCTGCAGAAGAACCTGCCCATCAACGGCGGCAGCGGCGACTTCATGGCGATCCACAGGCCGGCCGGATTCAACACGGCCGACTACACGCACATCGATTTCTACGCCAGAAGCCTCTCCCCCGAGGGCGCCCTCGTGCGCGTCCGCTTCGCGACCGCCGCCTGGGCGGGAACCGACGAAGAGGTCCCCATCTCCATCCCGTCCGGATCGTGGATCCGTTTCGTCATCCCCTTCACGGACTTCGGATCCTCCGTGCTCGACCAGCAGTTCGCGGGAATCGCCTTCTCGGGCGGAGGACCCGGCGCGCCCTTCAACGACGACGACAACAACGTCGCCTTCGACAACGTGAGGCTCGTGCAGCTGCCGGACACGACCGCGCCTCAACTCGTGTCGGCCGAACCCGTCGGACTGAACGTCGTGAGGCTGACTTTCAGCGAGACGCTCGACGCCGCATCCGCCGGCACGATCGCCCATTACGCGATCTCCTCCAGCCAGGGAATGCACCCCCTGTCCTCGGCCACGCTGCTCCCGAACGGTTCTCGCGTGGACCTTGCGCTGGCGACGGACTTCGTCGACGGCAGGTCCTACACGGTGAGCGTCAGCGGCGTCAGCGACGGATCCGGCAACGTCATCTCGGCCGGCTCGACGGCCTCCTTCACGGCGACTCTGCGTTCGGCCACCCTCAGCGTCGACGCCGCCCAGGACGTTTACCCCTTCAGCTCGAAGATGCGCGGCGTGGCCACGAGCAACTGGAGCTGGATCTGGGCGGGCATCGCGGACCCCAGCGCCCCCAAACGGCAAGCCCTCATCGAGCTCGCCCGCTACATCAAACCCGGCGTCATCCGCTTCGCCGGGGGACTATGGGCCAACGGCGTCGGGTGGGATCGCACAAACATCGCTCCCGACGACGGGAACTGGACGACCACCGACCCCGCGACCGGACAGCCGTACAACTACCGGCACGCCTACAAGCCCGCGATGATCGACAGCTATGCGGCGTTCGCCGCCGCCGTCGGGGCGGAGACGATCCTCCAGTGCAACATCTCCGACAACAACCCCGCCATGTGGGCCGACATGGTCCGCTATTGCAACGTCGAGCACGCCTACAACTTCAAGTACTGGGAACTCGGCAACGAGCTCGAATTGGTCCCGGGCGAGGAGAACGTCCGGGCGAATCTCGGCGTGAGTTACGCCGAAGGTCCTCGGGAATACGGAAATCGCTTCGCGGCCTACCGCCCGGCCATGCGACAGATCGACCCCACCATCAAGATCATGGGCCCCGTCGTTCACGCGCCCTATCGCGCCCAGGACTGGTTCAAACCGGTCTTCGATCGCGTTGCGGAGCTCGGCCAATCGGTCGACGCCCTCTCGTGGCATACATACCAGCTCACCGAGTGGTCCTCGGATCCCGCCTCGGGATGGCCGTACAACGGCGGCTCCGTGGAGGCGCTCTTCGCTCTCAACGAAGTGGTCGGCACGACGACCATCGGCGTCTCCGGAATGGGCAACGTCGATCCCGGTCAATCGGTGCCGCCGGACCTCGACGTCGGACTGAACACCTATCGGCGCCAGTGCGCCGAAGCGACGCTGGGTTTCATCAAGAACGTCGTGCGTCCGTCGCACCCCACCTTCGAAACCGCGATCACGGAATTCGGAACCCACGCCGTACTGCACGAGCACCCCATCAACGCCAACCACATCGCCGCTGTCTGGCTGGCCGACATGCTCGCGCGGTACGCGTACAACGGCCTGGACATGATCACGTATTACACGCTGGAGGACGGGACCACGGGAAGGGGCAACTCCCGCGGCTTGGTCGGCGTCGAAGCGCCTCGGTTCATCGACGTCCGCCCGATCTACTACACCGAGTTCTTGTACGCGCAGTTCTTCGGCGATCGCCTGGTCCGATCCTCCACGAGCGACCTCAGTCAGAAGGTCGTCGTCTGGGCGAGCGCGGATACGGCGGAGCCGGGATCGCTCAAGCTGATGCTGGTCAATCTGACGGGGGATGTGGCGGTGGCCGGCATCGAGATCGCCGGGTTCTCGCCTGCCGTCGGATACGCGTACGAGATGACCAGCACCAACCCGCTCTCCATGGACAACCCCAGATCCTTCTCGGAGCACGAGACGACGATCAACGGATTCGTCATTCCGGATTACGACGCCGAGAATCCGGCATCGTGGCGGGGCGCGGTCGCGTCGATCGCGTCGAAGTCCGTCTCGGTTTCGACCTCGTTCACCTACTCCTTGCCTCCGTACTCGGCCGTAGCGATGGTTTTGAAGGATTCCGCGGCCGCGCCGCCGCCGTCGATCGGTCCCAATCCCCCGCTGCCGCCGATGCCTCCCGGCGGTAACGGCGGAGGTTCCAGCGGAGGCGGCACGACAGGCGCGTCCTCCCAGGGCGGGCGTTGCGGGCTGCTCGGCCTCGAAACCTTCCTTCTTCTGACCTTGCTCGTCTGGAATCGAAACTTTCGGCGCTAATCTTCAAAACGAACGCCTCCCGATTACGGGATCACCAGGGGCGATTCCGAAGGGAGGTTCTAGGTGAGTATCCAGACTCGTCTCGTACTCGGCGCGGTCATCCTGCTGCTCATCACGCTCTCCGCGGGATCCCGATCCTCGGCCGCCGTTCCGGTCATCCCCGTCGGTTTCACGATCAACGCCGCCCAGGAGGTCTATTCTTTCAATCCGAAGATGCGCGGCGTCGCCATGAACAACTGGAACTGGATCTGGGGCGGGTTCATCGATCCTAATGCGCCCAAACGCCACGCGCTCATCGAGCTCACCCAGTACATCAAGCCGGGAATCATTCGCTTCGCGGGCGGCCTCTGGGCCAACCGCGTCGGGTGGGATCGGAACGACATCGCCCCGGACGACGGCCCATGGACCGACCCCGCGTCGGGCAAGCAGTACACCCACGCCTACAAACCCGCGATGATCGACAGCTACGCCGCCTTCGCGGCCGACGTGGGCGCGGAGACCATGATGCAGTGCAACATCTCCGACAACAACCCCGCCATGTGGACGGATCTCGTGCGCTACTGCAATCAGGACCACAACTACGCCTTCAAGTACTGGGAACTCGGCAATGAACTGGAACTGCCGCCCGGAGCGGTGAGCGTCCCGGAGAATCTCGGAGTGCCCTACGACCAAGGACCTCGGGAGTACGGCAATCGGTTCGCCTCCTACCGGACGTCCATGCGCCAAGTCGACTCCAGGATCAAGGTGATGGGGCCGGTGCCGCATCAACCCTATCGCGCGCAGGATTGGTTCAAGCCCGTGTTCGATCGCGTGGCGCAGCTCGGCCAATCCGTCGACGCCCTTTCCTGGCACTCCTATCCGCTGACGGAATGGACGAGCAACCCTTCCGCCGGATGGGCCTACAACGGAGGGTCCGTCGAGGCGCTCCTGGCCTTCAATGAAGTCGTCGGAAACGTCTCGATCAGCGGCATGGCGCCCGGAGAGACCGTTCCCGCGGACATGAGCTCCGATCTGAACACCTACCGCCGCCAGTGCGCGGAGGCGATCATGTCCTTCATCCGAACCAACCTCAGGCCCACGTATCCCGTCTTCGAAACCGCGATCACCGAGTTCGGCCCCCACGCGTGGATGCACGAACACCCGATCAATTCGAACCACATCGCCGCGATCTGGCTGGCCGACATGCTCGGGCGCTATGCCTATAACGGCCTGGACATGATCACGTACTACAGCTTGGAGGACGGCGGCACGGGGCTGGGCAACTCGCGCGGCCTCGTCGGCACCGATGACAATCGGTACCTCGACGTCCGGGCCATCTACTACACGGAATTCCTGTACGCGCAGTTCTTCGGCGACCGCATGGTGCGCTCCTCGACCAGCGACGCCTCGCAGAAAGTCGTGGTGTGGGCGAGCAAGGATACGGCCGAGCCGGGTTCGCTCAAACTGATGATGATCAATCTCACCGGCGACACGGCGGTCTCCGACATCGATGTCTCCGGATTCACGCCCGCCGCCGGCTTCGCCTACGAGATGACGAGCGCCAATCCGATGTCGCTGAGCAATCCCGCTTCGTTCACCCAGCACCAGACGACGATCAACGGCACCGCGATCCCCGACTACGACGTCCAGAACCCGGCGACGTGGCGAAACGCGGTGGCTTCGATCGCCTCGATGTCCGTGCCGGTCTCGCAGAACTTCTCCTATTCCCTTCCGCCGTACTCCGTGGTCGCGCTGGTCCTGAAGGATTCCGCGGGCGCGCCGCCTCCGCAGATCGGGCCGAACGCGCCGCTCCCGCCGATGCCGCCACCACCGCCTCCGGGACCGACTCCCGCGCCCGCTCCCGCGGGCGATTCGGGAGGAACCTCCGGCGGACGGTGCGGTCTGCTCGGCATGGAGGCCGTCCTCGTTCTGGCCCTCCTCGCGCGAAGAAAATCGCTCGAAAATTGACGCGGCGCGTTATCATTCGGGGAACATCGCATCGGAGGGCATGCATGGGCCCCGAAAACAAACCGGTCGCGACGGCAAAGCCGAGTGAACGCGAGGCCATCGAGGTTGCGGAGGCGGCCCGCGAAAAGGAATGGCGTTCGCCGTCCTTCTTGAAGGAGCTCTTCCTGGGCTCCTATCGCATCGATCTCATCCATCCCTTCCCGCCGATGGAAGACAGACCGGAGTTCCGCGAATTCTACGACAAGATGAAGCGGTTCCTGGAAACCGCGGTGAGACCGGCCGAGATCGACGCCACGGGCGAATATCCTCAAGAGGTCGTCGACGGCCTGCGCCGGCTCGGCGCCTTCGGCATGAAGATCCCCAAGGAGTACGGCGGCCTCGGCTTCACGCAAGCCGAATACGACAAGGTCATGAAGCTCCTCGGCAGCCACGACGCCAACGTCACGGCGCTCCTCTCGGCGCACCAGTCCATCGGCGCGCCCCAGCCGCTCAAGATCTTCGGCACGGACGAGCAGAAGAAGAAGTACCTCCCGCGGCTGGCCGCGGGCGCCGTCTCCGCGTTCGCCCTCACCGAGCCGAACGTCGGCAGCGATCCCGCCAGCATGGAGACGACGGCCGAGCGCACGCCCGAGGGAGATTACCTCCTCAACGGCGAGAAGCTCTGGGCCACCAACGCCACGTTCGCCGAGCTCATCGTCGTCATCGCCCGCCATCCGGATTCGCGCAAGCTCAGCGCCTTCATCGTCGAGACGAGCTGGCCCGGCGTGAAGGTCGAGAAGCGCTGCCGGTTCATGGGCCTCAAGGCGATCGCCAACGCGCTCATGAGCTTCAAGAACGTGCGCGTGCCCAAGGAAAACCTGATGGGGCAGGAGGGGCAGGGCTTGAAGATCGCCCTCGTCACGCTCAACACGGGACGGCTGGCGCTGCCGGCCTCCTGCGCGGGCATCGCCAAGGTGGCCTTGCGCATCGTGCGGGATTGGGCGAACGAACGCGTGCAGTGGGGCCGCCCCGTCGGAAGACACGAGGCGATCGCGACGCGCATCGCGGACATGGCGTCGCATCTCTTCGCGATGGAGGCGGTGGCGGATCTCGGCAGCCGACTGGCGGGCCGGGGCGGATACGACATCCGCTTGGAGGCCGCCGCCGCGAAGGAGTTCAATTCGTTCACCGGCTGGCAGATCATCGACGACGCGATGCAGATCCGCGGCGGGCGCGGCTACGAGACGGAGCAGTCTCTCGCCGAGCGCGGCGACCGTCCGATCGGGCTGGAGCGCATGATGCGGGACTTCCGCATCAACCGCATCTTCGAAGGCTCCAGCGAGATCATGCACCTCTTCATGGCGCGCGAGGCCGTGGACCGGCATCTCGAGGTCGCGGGGGCGCTCATCGATCCGAAGAAGGGAGCGATGCAGAAGCTCCTGGCGCTGCCGAAGATGTTCGGCTTCTACGCCATCTGGTATCCCACGCGATGGCTCGGGTGGGGCTGGTGGCCGAGCTACGCGGAGTTCGGCCGGCTGGCGCGGCACGTGCGGTTCGCCGCGCGCCACAGCCGCCGCCTGGCGCGCGCGACGTTTCACGGCATGATGGTTCACGGCGGGCGGCTGCAGCATCGACAGGGCTTCCTCTTCCGCCTCGTCGATATCGGGCTGGATCTCTACGCGATGACGGCCGCCGCGCTGCGCGCCAAGGCGATGCGCGACGAGGGTCATCCGGAGTGGCGCGGAGCGGAGGAACTGGCGGACGTGTTCTGCCGCACGGCGCGCCGGCGGGTGCGCCAGCGCTTCGCGGAGCTGTGGTGCAACGACGACGCGCGCAAGGCCGCGCTGGCCCGCGGGGTCCTGGAGGGGAAGTACGGATGGCTCGAGGAAGGGACGACGACGCCGACGTGGACGAAAGAGGGCCAACCGAAGTGAGGCGGGCGGCGTAGGAGAAGCATGTTCATCCCCAGGCGCTCTCGCGTGGACGGCGGGCCGGCGCTTGAGGATCTGCTCGATCCGGTCGGACGCGCCAGGGTGCTGGCTTTGCTCCAGGCGGTGGTCGGCGTGATCTTCGCCTTCTTCGGATCGATCGCCTTGCTGGCGGCTCCACCCCACCATCGGTACTTCGCCTTGCTCTATCTTGTGTGCGCCGTCGCGATGGCCACGTTCGGCGTGGCGTTCCTGCTGCGGCGATCGTGGGCCCGGCTCTTCCTGGCGGGAATGTACGCGCTGATGGCGCTGGGCTTCGGCTATCTGACGGTGACGCTCCAGCTGGCCGATCGGTCCGCCTTGGCCTTCCTTGCGTTCCTGGCGTTCGCCATGACGGCTTGGGCGGCCTTCACGTTCATCTCCCCGGAAGTGCGCGCCTGGTGCGGCGAGCTACTGCGGTAGGTGTCGCGCGCGGCCCACCATGAACGCGACCGGCGGGATCATTGATCCGGCGAAGGGACCCCGGTTATCATCCCCCCGTGCGGCTGCTCATCATCAGCCACTCCCCCGAGACGCCCAGCACCAAGTACCGCGTCCTGCAGATGCTGCCCCTCTTCGCGCGCGACGGCATCGAGGTCGAGCGCGTCGATCTGCCCGATGGCCTCATGGCGCGATGGGCCCTCTTCCGGCACGCCCGCGCGTTCGACGTCGTCCTCCATCAGAAGCGGCTCCTGCCCGTGTGGCAGCTCAAGGTCCTGCGCCGTCACGCCCGCCGGCTCGTCTACGATTTCGACGACCCGATGATCTACAGCCGCAAAGGCGACGTCGTCTCGCTCTCGTCGACGCGCGTGCGCCGGTTCCGTGCTGTGCTGACGGCGGCGGACGCGGTCGTCGCGAGCAACCCCGGCCTCCTCGAGATGGCGCGTGAACATGGCTGCCCACAGCCGCATTTCGTCCCGACGTCGGTCGACCTCTCGCGCTGGATCCCGCGCGAGGGCCCCGGCGACGGCCGCACGATCGGCTGGCTCGGCAGCGCCGGCAATCTGCCCCTCCTGCGCACGATCGCGCCCGCGCTCGCGGGCCGCCGCCTGAGAATCGTCACGGATGAGCCGATCACGCTCGACGGCGTCGACGTCGAATTCATCAAATGGGATTTCGCGACCGAACCCACACACGTACGCACATTCGACATCGCCGTCGCGCCGCTGGCGGACGATCCGTGGGCGCGCGGCAAGATGCCCTTCAAGATCCTCTACTATCTCGCCGCCGGCGTGCCGGTGGTCGCGTCGCGGTTGGGCGCCGTCGAGTCGGTGATCCGCGACGGCGAGAACGGCCTCGTCGCGCGGACGATCGACGAGTGGCGCGCGGCGATCGACCGCCTCGCCTCCGACGCGGCCCTGCGCGAGCGACTGGGTCGGGCGGGGCGTCGCACGGTGGAGGCGGAGTTCTCGCTGCAGATCGCCTACGCCAAGCTCAAGGGCATCCTGGAGTCGCTTACATAACTCTTACACAATATTGACGCCCGCCTGACACGGTTCCGCGGCGCGGCGGCGTAGAGTGGGGTGCGAATCAGGAGGAACCTTATGATCGCGATCGCGCTTGGGTTGATGGCGTTGGCCGTTCAGAACGATCCGGCCGTCTCGTATCGGGAAGGCCTCTACGAAGAAGTGGACCAAGGGAATCTTGAGAAGGCGATCGAGCACTACGCGAAGGCGCTCCAGGGCGGCGCCGACCCCGCGCTCAAGGCCCGCGCGCGCTTCCGCCAAGGGCACTGCCATGAGAAGCTCGGCCGCAAGCAGGATGCGGAGCAGGCGTACCGCGACGTGATCGAGCGCTTCCCGGCCCAGGAGGAGACGGTGCGTTTAGCGCGCGGCCGGCTGGCCGTGCTGGAAGGCAAGGAGCCCGCGGCCGCCGTGCCGCTGGAGACGGAGGTGCCGCGGCTCATCCTCGATTTGGCCGATAGAGATTTCAAGAAACGTGAAAACGCCATTCGCCGGCTCACGCTCATCGGCGAGTCCGTCCTGCCGGATCTCCGGCGGGCATCGCAGCACAAGGATGTTGCGCTGAGCATGGGAGCGGCTCGCGTGCTCCTGGAGCTCGAGCAGTACGAGGGACTATGCCCAGTGTTCGTGCGCGCCTTCGAGAAAAAGCTCTTTGGAGATCCCGACCGCCAGGCTTTCGCCGAACTGCTGCGCGCCCGCCCTGAGGCCCGCCCCCATTACGCGGCATCGCTGAGCCGGTTCTCCGCCTATCAGTTGAAAACAATGGCTACGCTGTACAGCGGCCTGATGCAGGACTCAGCCTACTCCGCCGCACTCGAAGATCGAATCGTCGCCGAAGATGACTCTGATCTCGCCAAAGCCTGGTATTGCGGCGCGAATGCGTCGCACTTGGCTCGTCTCATTCCGCGACTGACCCACCGGGAGAAACCGCAGTATTCCAAGCTCCTGTATCTCCTCAAGGGTACGGACCAATCTCTCATGGAACTCGACGATGCCGCACGAGAGGCCCTCTCGAAGGTCTTGCTGACCGCCTTGGCCCATCCGGAAGTCGCGGGGCCTTTCCTTGAATCAGGTCCAGACAACTCTCTCGCCCTCTTGGCCTATCATATGACCCCGACCTCGTTCCTTAAGGGCCTCGTCTCTTCGTGGCTGAAAAACCCGAATGCAGGGACGCGTATCAGTGTCATCGAAGGCGTTGAGGAACTGCGGATCGGGGGCTTACAGGACTTCACGTTCGAGATCCTCGCCTCCGGCGACACCGCGGAAGACGTCAAGCTCCAGATCTTGTCCCACATCGGAAACTTCAAACTATCCGAACCGCAGCAGCACGTGCTCACAACGTACTACCTGAGTTATCTCAAGAAGTTCGCCTCGGATCCGAACGCAAATGCGGATGTACTTTACAGGGCGGCAACGTATCTGCCAACCCGCCTGCCCCCCGATTCCGCGGACTTGGACTTGGTCCTCAATGTCGCTCTCGACCACGAAGTTGACGCAGAGAAACTGGACCCTCCAGTACAGAAGCGCTACTTCCAGGCCGCCTTGCGCGCCCTCGCCCGCAAGGAGACACGCGGGCATGCCCTCAAGGTGCTGCAGCACCCCGAGGCGGCAACAGAACGTCTCAAGATCGGCGGCTTCCTGCTCGGCATGGGAGAGGACCCTCTTGTGCAAAAGGCGGTGAGACTCTTCGCCGACACCGTCAAGTCGGCCGCTTCGGACGAGCGCACAAGGGCGCTCAAGGAGACGGGCCCCGTTCTCAAGTCGGGTTCGCGGCTTGCCCGCGTCCGTCTCTTTGTTGAGCTGTACGGCGTACGTGACGCAACCCTGAACGAAGCTGCGAAGGTCGCGGTGCACGATCCCGACGAGGGGATTCGATATCGTGCTCTCTGTCATTGCTCATATTTGGCCGACCCCGACGCCATCCCACTGCTCATAGAGGCTCTCAAGGATCCGGAGCCCTTCAACCGCCAACAGGCCGCCTACATGTTGGGCGCCGCCCCCTCCGCCGCAGCGATACCGCCTCTCATCGACCTGCTCCAATCGCCCGACCAAG
The DNA here is from genome assembly GCA_016190155.1 of Planctomycetota bacterium. Lineage (GTDB taxonomy): Bacteria > Planctomycetota > MHYJ01 > MHYJ01 > JACPRB01 > JACPRB01. The sequence goes on along the minus strand of JACPRB010000064.1, from coordinate 26,089 downwards.
AAGTCCGCGCGGCCGCCACCCAGGCCCTCACGAAGATCCGCGCTCATTTCGACAAGCAACAAGAGTGGCGAAAATGGTACGAGGATCTGAAGAAGCGAGATCAGAAGTAGCCCCATGAGCCGCAAGACCCGCCTGCTGACGACGTTCGCGCTGGCGATCCTCCTGCCCGGCGCCGCCCTCGCGGCGCTCGGGTTCCGCGCCATCCGCGCCGAGGACCTCATCCGCCAGGCGAACGCCACCGAGCAGGCCCGCTCCTTCGTCCGCCTCGCCGCCTCCGAGATCCGCGCCGATCTGGAATCGTGGCTCAAAGATCACCCCGAGGCGCACGTCGTCTCCGAACCCCCGCCCGAGCCCGTAGACCTCCAGACCGCCCTCGCGCGTGAACGGCCCGACCTGACCTCGCTCCTGAACCGCGCCGAGGCCCTGGAGTTCCGCCAGCACGCGCCCGCGAAAGCGCTGCCCCTCTACCGCGAACTCGCCTCAAACGTGGATCACGACGCAACCCGCGTGCGCCTCCTTTTCCGCGCCGCCCGCTGCACCGTCAAGGCCGGCGATGCCGCCACCGCACGCCCGCTCCTGCAAGACCTCGCCCGCGAGCCCGCGATCGGCGAGTCCGGCATCCCCGTCGCCGTCTCCGCCCGACTCCACCTCATCGAGCTCGGCGAAGACCTGCGTCAAGACGTGCTCGCCGCGCCCCTGCCGGACCCCGCGACCGAGGTCGTCGTCCTGCGACGCCTGCAGGCGCTGGGCACGGACGTGAGCGATCGCCTCGAACGCGCCTCCGCCGCCCTGCGCGCCCTCGCCTGGGCCCGCGATAACCCCGCGGCCGAAATCGCCTGGTTCGAATCCTGGGTCGCCTTCAAACGCGACTCAACGCTCTGCATCGTCCGCCCTGACGCAATCCCGCGCGAGCCGGTGCGCCGTCGCCTCGAAGAGATCGCGCGCCTCGGCCACGTGACGTTCGACCTCTCGCCGGCCGGCCCCGCGACGGACTTCGAAGCGCCCGTCATCGACGGCCTGCGCGTCACGGCCGCGATCACCCCATCCCACCGATCATCCGGTTGGGGCCTCCTCGCGGGATTCGTCATCCTCCTTGTCGTCGCGATGGCCCTCGGCCTCGTCGCCACGCTGCGCGCCCTCAATCGCGAGCTGCGGCTGGCGCAGCTCAAGAGCGACTTCGTCTCCGGCGTCTCACACGAGCTGCGCACGCCGCTCACCTCCGTGCGCATGTTCTCGGAACTCGTGGTCCGGCCCGACCTCGACGAGCCCCGCCGGCGCGAGTACGCGGAACTCCTCCAACAGGAGGCCTTACGCCTGGCCCGCCTCGTGGAGCGCGTCCTCGACTTCGCGCGCCTGGAGCGCCACCAGCCGGTGTACTCGTTCGAGCCGCGCGACCTGCGGGAGGTCGTCGCCGACGCCATCCGGCGCTTCCGGCCGGCCCGCGAATTCGAGATCGCCTTCCGCCCGCCGCCCGAGCCCGTGCGCGCCGGCGTCGACGCGGAAGCCCTGGAACAGGCCCTCCACAACCTCTTCGACAACGCCGTCAAGTACGCCCCGGACGAGCGCGCGGCCGAGGTGACGCTCGCCGCATCCGGCAACACCGCCCGCATCGAGGTGCGCGATCGAGGCTCGGGCATCGACCCCAAGGACCAGCCGCTCCTCTTCGAGAAGTTCTACCGTGGGACGAACCCCTTGACGATTCAGGTTCCCGGCACGGGCCTGGGCTTGGCCATCGTCCGGCAGATCCTCGAAGCCCACAACGGCCGCGCCCGCGTCGAGAGCGTCCCCGGCCGCGGCAGCACGTTCATCATCGAGATCCCGCTATGGCGCGCATCCTGATCGTCGAAGACGACCGCGCGATCGCCAAGGGCGTCGCCGACGTCCTTCGGCTGGAGGGCTTCGACGTACTGGCCGCCGCGGACGGCGAGGCCGGGTTGCGCCTGGCATTGGGCGAGGCCGTGGATCTCGTCGTTCTCGACGTGCGATTGCCGCGGCTGGACGGATTCGAGGTGTGCCGACGCATCCGCGAGGACCGCCTGGCGCTGCCGATCCTCATGCTCACGGCCAAGGCGCAGGAGGCCGACAAGGTCCTGGGTCTTGGGCTCGGCGCGGACGACTACATGACCAAGCCCTTCGGCATCGCGGAGCTCATCGCGCGCGTGAAGGCGCTCCTGCGGCGCGCCCTGGTCAAACCTGAGGAAGCGGAGCTTCGCGAGGTGGAGTTTGGGCGCGTCCGCGTCGATTTCGAGCGCCTGCGGGCCACGCGGGCGGGCAAGGACGTCACGCTCAGCGCCCGCGAGTTCGCGCTGCTGCGCTACCTCGTCCGCCGTCGAGATTGCGTCGTGACGCGCGAGGAGCTCCTGCGCGCGGTCTGGCACTACGACGATCCGCCGGTGACGCGCACGGTGGACGTGCACATCGCGCAGCTTCGCCGCAAGCTCGGGCCGCGCCATTTCACGAGCGTGCGGGCGGTGGGGTATCGCTTCGAGGGGTAGAGCGGAGGAACAGCTACGATCTGAGCTGCTCTCTCCAGTACCCTGGCCTTCTCGCCAAGTGAGCGATGGCATAGACCACGACTTCGTCACCCGTCGGCTCGTAGGCCATGCCGTAGGGAAAGCGTGAGAGCAGGAATTGGCGGATGCCCAACCGCCTCACGATTCCGCGCCAGTGCGGCCAGACCAACGGCATTTCTGAAACGACGGCGATCGCGCGATCGAGCTCAGCGAGGAACTCCTGCCCGAGCCCGGATCGGCAACTTTCATACCAATCGGCTGCCGCCAATGCTTCTTCAGCCGCCTCCGTGTGAAAGCGGATAGGAGTCACTATGGCTTCGTCGAGAGGCGTTTGCGGATGCGAGATCGAACGTTCTTCCAGTTCACGAGCTTGACGATGCCCATCCTTACTTCGCGTGCACGTCGCTGAATCTCGGAAACCCACGCCGCCGAAGCATTGTCCTCGGAGGGTCCGTCAAGACTTGCCATGATCTCCTGCGCCAGTCGCGCCCGCTCTTCCGGCGGAAGCTCCAGAACTCGATCTCGCAGCTCTTTTCTCGTCACAACGTGATTATAGCGAACCCCGGCGAATAGAGGTTCGTGAAAGACAGGTAACGTATCGCTGGGGTCGGATCGGAACGGCCGGCCGGTCGAAGACCAAGGCTCTTCCCACCGCCGGCGCCGCGCAGTCCGGCTGAAATGGGTCCGGGGTTCTGACTGGGTCGCCCTTCCCGAGATCAAGCATACCCTGGATCTCGCCCGCGGTTAGTATCGAACGACGGCCGACATCCGAACGCGAGCACTACTCGAACCCCTCCACCGGAGGAAGCGCCGCCGGCGCCGCCCGATGACCCCGCGCGAACGCATGGAACTCCTCGACGACATAGTCGATCATCGCGTCCGTCAGCCCTGGGTACACCCCCACGAAGAACGTGTTCGTCATCACCAAATCCGTGTTCCTGAGCTCGCCCACCACGCGGCGGGCGATCTTGCGGTACGCCGGCTGGCGCAGCACGTTACCCGCAAAGATCATCCGCGTCTCGATCTGCTTCGATTCCAGCTGCCGCACGACCTCGTCGCGCGTGAACGGCGCCTTCGGACGCACCGTCAGCGGGAAGGCGAACCACGACACCTCCGCGCGCGCATCCCACACGGGCAGGATGAAATGCTCCTCCAGATCCCTCAGACCCGCGTAGAGCCGGTCGAAGTTCGCCCGGCGCCGGCGCACGAACTCCGGCAACCGATCCAGCTGCGCCAGCCCCACCGCTGCCTGCAGATCCGTCGGCTTCAGGTTGTAGCCGATGTTCGAATAGATGTACTTGTGGTCGTATCCCTTCGGGAGATCCCCCAACTGCCAACCGAATCGCTTCTGACACGTGTTGGAGACGCCCGGATCGCACCAACAGTCTCGCCCCCAGTCGCGCACCGAACGCGCCACGCGCGCGTGCAGCGCCTTGCTCGTCACGACCGCGCCGCCTTCACCCATCGTGATGTGATGCGCCGGATAGAAACTGATCGTCCCGTAGTCGCCGAACGTGCCGACGGGCTTGCCGTTCCACGTGCTCCCCAGCGCGTCGCACGTGTCCTCGACGAACATCGCGCCCGCCTTCTTGGCGACGGCCGACACGCGATCCACGTCGAAGACGTTGCCCAGCGTGTGCGGCAGCACGATCGCCCGCGTCTTCGGCCCGATCGCGGCCTCGATCTGCTCGACGTTCGCGTTGTACGTGCCGAGATCGCAATCGACGAAGACGGGGATCAGACCGTTCTGGACGATCGGCGCCAACGTCGTGGGGAAGGTGACGGCGGGCGTGACGACCTCGTCGCCTGGCCGAAGCGGCTCTTTGAGCATCTCCGAACACAGCGCCGACAGGGCGACGAGATTCGCGGACGAGCCGGAGTTGACGAGGATCACGTCGCGCACGCCGAGCATCGTCTCGAGGCCCTTCTCGAACCGCTCGCCGAATCCGCCCAGCGTCAGCCAGCACTCCAACGACGCCTCGACGAGGTTGATCATCTCCTCGGCGCCGAGCACGCGGCCGGCATACGGAACCTTGTCTCCCGGCCGCCACGACGGTCGCGGATCGACCTGGGCATATTGCCGGACGAGGTGGAGGATCTGGCCCTTGATCTCCTCGCGCGTCACGCCAGGAACTCCCGGTACCACTCGCAGGTCTCCCGGAGACCCCGATCCAGGTCGTAGGCGGGCTTCCAGCCGAGCTTCTCGCGGGCCTTCGCGCTCGACAGCCATTGCTTGGCGATCTCGTTGGAGGCCTCGTTGCGGACGTCCGGCTTGAGATCGCTCCTCATGATCTTGAGGACCGTCTTCACCACGTCGAGCACGGAGGTGGGCGTCTCGGTGCCGAAGTTGAACGCCTCGCCGGCGCCGTCCTTCTCGCCGCACGCGAGATACGCGCTGACGGCGTCCTGCACGTACAGGTAATCGCGAAGCGGCGTCCCGTCGCTGCGGATGATCGGGCGCTCTTCGCGCAGAATGGACCGGATGGTGCCGGGGATGATCCGGTTCCAGTTGAGATCGCCGCCCCCGTAGAGATTGCCGCATCGCACGATGGTCACGGGCAGCCGGTAGGTGGCGGCGTAGCACTGAGCCAGGAGATCGGCGCACGACTTGGAGCAATCGTACGGGTGCGAGCCGCGCAGCGGCATGTCCTCCGTGTAGGGAAGGGTCGGCAGGTCGCCGTACGCCTTGTCGCTCGAGGCGAACACGAGCCGCCGCAGCGTCTTCGTATGGCGCGCCGCCTCCAGCACGTTCCATGAGCCTTTGATGTTCGACTCGAACGTGGACATGGGGGAGCGGTTGGCGACGGGCACGATCGCCTGGGCGCCGAGGTGAAAGCAGATCTCGATTTCATATTCCGCCAGCGCCCGCTCGACGTCGCGATAGGATTCCAGCTCGCCGCGGACGATCGAGACGCGCTTGTCGAGGCCGAGCCGCATGAAGTTCGAATGCGGCACGTGATCGCGCTGGAGGATCGCCGGGTCCGCGCCCGCGTCCGTGAGCGCCTTGGTGAGCCATCCGCCGAGGATACCGGTGGCTCCCGTCACCAAGACCCGCCGGCCGTTCCAGAAAGCGTTCGCCGTCTTCTTCATTTCGTCCACGCGGCCCAAGGTCGGTTTCCTTCGGCCCACATCTTGTTGAGCCGTTCCACGTCCTTGAAGGTGTCCATGCACATCCAGAAGTCGCGGTGTTCGTAGACGGCGAGCTGGCTCTCGGCGGCGAGGGCGCGCAGCGGCTCTTCTTCGAGCACGGCGTCGTCTTTGAGGTAATCGAAGATCCGCCGGCCGAAGACGAAGAAGCCGCCGTTGATGATGCCTTCCAGGCGCGGCTTTTCTTTGAAGCTGCGCGCGACTCCGTCGGTCGCCTCGATGATGCCGAAGGGCGACGTCGGGTGGACGGCCGTGAGGGTGGCGACGCACTTCATCCGGCGGTGCTTCTCGTAGAGTTCGGCCAGGTCGACGTTGGAGACGCCGTCGCCGTAGGTCAGGAAGAACTCGGGGCCGGTGACGTACTTGCGGATCTTATGGACGCGGCCGCCGGTGGGGGTCTGCAGCCCGGTGTCGGCGAAGACGATTCGCCAATCCTCGGGCGGGTGCTGGAGGTTGATGATCCGGTTACGCTGGCGCCCCAGCTCCAGCGCGAAGTCGTTGCTCATCCACTCGTAGTTGAGGAAGAACTCCTTGATGAGGTGTCCCTTGTAGCCGAGGCACAGGATGAACTCGCGCACGCCGAAGTGGGCGTAGTGCTTCATGATGTGCCACAGGATCGGCATGTCGCCGACGGCGACGAGAGGCTTGGGCTTGTATTCGGTCTCCTCGCGCAGCCGGGTCCCCATTCCGCCGCACAGGATGACCGCCTGTCGGGGCAGTTGCATCGGTACGGCACACTATGCCGGGGGCGTCGGCGAAGTCAAGGGGATCTAACCGGGATTATTCACCTCCCAGGCGAGATTGATGACACACCGTTGAAGCGTCGCCTCTGTTCGTGAATAGACCTGGCTAACCACGGTAATTGCGGCGAACCGCGTCGAGGACACGATCGAGCGAGATCGGCTTCATCAAGCATTCCGTTTGAGGGGAGGCGCGGGCCGCCTCGCCGCCGGCGGTCATGGTGACCACCGGGATGCCGCGTAGGCCCTCGTCGGCTTGTTGCTCCGCCAGCAGCTCCCAGCCGTTCATGACGGGCATCAGAAGATCGAGCAGGATCAACCCGATCCGTTCGCCGCCGCGCAGGAAGCCCAGCGCTTCGCGGCCGTTGCCGGCTTCCAGGACGCGGTAGCCTTCCTCTCGCAGAACCGTACCGAGGATCTCCCGGATATCGTCGTCGTCTTCCACCAGAAGGACGGCCGCCTGACGTTTTGCGCCCCGCACCACCGGGAATATTCTAGCACGGATTCATAAAAAATGGGCTAAGGAATCGCGCCGCCGCCTACCGGCCCTTGATTTCCAGAAATATTGAACCTATAGTGCCGGTAGGAGAGAGGCCCCGTCGATGGCCCAGATCTTCCACCCGGCCGCCAACCCCTTCGCCCGCTTCAGCATCTTCGGCGCGGTCTTCCTCGCGATCGGCGCGCTGTGGCTCACCGGCGCGATCACCCGCTCCGCCTGGTTCACCCGATCGAACGTCGCGCGCGACCAACCCGTCCCCTTCACGCACGAGCTGCACTCGGGCAAACTCGGCCTCGACTGCCGCTACTGCCATACCTCCGTCGAAGAAAGCCCCTTCGCCGGCCTGCCGCCGACGCAGACCTGCATGAACTGTCACACCCAGATCTGGGCGGACGCGCCGATGCTCGAGCCCGTCCGTCAAAGCTGGCAAACCGGCCGCCCCATCGCCTGGACCCGCGTCTATGATCTGGCCGACTTCTGCGCCTTCGATCACAGCATCCACCTCCGAAAGGGCATCGGCTGCTCCACCTGCCATGGCTCCGTAGATCGAATGCCCCTGATGTGGCAAACCGTGTCTCTCTTCATGGAGTGGTGCCTCGACTGCCACCGCCAACCGGAACGTTTCATCCGGCCGCGCGAAGCCGTATTCCGCATGGACGACGAACCGCCCCTCGACCAACCGAGAATCGGACGGGAGCTCGTCGAACGCTACCACGTCCGTCCGTCCACCGATTGCACGACGTGCCACCGATGAATACCCCTGAACAAGACTCCGTCGATCGGCGCGAGTTCCTCCAGTTCATGGCCGCTTCCATCGCGACGGCGGGCCTGGCCGGCTGCGCCCGCCAACCCGAAGAGAAGATCGTCCCCTACGTGCGCCCCCCGGAAATCCTCGTGCCCGGCAAGCCCCTCGTCTTCGCCACCGTCATACCCTTCTGCGGCATCGCCGCCCCAGTCCTCGTCGAAAGCCACGAGGGACGCCCCACCAAAGTGGAGGGCAACCCGCAACACCCCGGCAGCCTCGGCGCCGCCGACGCCTTCGCCCAGGCCTCCGTCCTGTCCCTATACGACCCCGACCGCGCGCAAGTCGTCGCCTCCTCCGGCAACATCAGCACGTGGTCGACCTTCCTGGCCCAGCTCGTCCCCCTCATGGCCCAACAACGCGTCACACGCGGCGCCGGCCTGCGCATCCTGACCGAGTCGGTGACCTCGCCGACGCTGCTCCGCCAACTGGACGACCTCCTGCGCGAGTTCCCCGACGCCCGATGGCACGCGCACGAGCCCGTCCGGCGCCCTCAAGACATCCTCTACCGCGTCGATCGAGCCGACGTCATTCTGACTATCGATTCAGACCTCTTCTCGTGCGACCCCGGAAACGCCCGCACTCTCGCCGACTTCGCGGCACGGCGCGTCCCACCCCGAATGAACCGATTGTACGCGATCGAGAGCACGTTCAGCGGGACCGGAGCCGCCGCCGATCACCGACGCCCCGGACGCGCCTGCGACATGGAGTCCTTCGCCTGGCAGGTCCTCGACGGAATCGAGGGGAAGCCTCCCGATGACCCGTGGATCGCGGCGCTCGTACGCGACCTCCTCGCGCACCGGGGCTCGAGCCTCGTCGTGACCGGACACCATCTGCCCCCGACCGTCCTCCAAATGGGACTCGCGATCAATCAAGCCTTGGACAACGTCGGCCGCACCGTCGTTTTCACAGACCCTCCGCCCCCGCACCCGTCGGACATCGAGTCGCTCGTCCAGGAGATGAACGCGTCACGCGTACACTTCCTTCTCATCCTCGGAGCCAACCCGGTCTACACGGCGCCGGCCGATCTCCATTTCACGCGCGCCTTGGACAAGGTCCTCTTCAAGGCGCATCTGAGCCTGTACGAAGACGAAACTTCCGAACGCTGCGACTGGCACATCCCCGAGGCGCACCCTCTGGAATCCTGGAGCGACGCGCGCGCCTGCGACGGAACCGTCTCGATCGTCCAACCCCTCATCGCACCCCTCTACGGCGGACGCACGGCGCATGAACTGATCGCCGCGCTCGTGGGGAAGGGGCCGCAAAGATCCTACGATCTCGTACGCGCGACCTGGCGAAACCTCTCCGACACCGAGTGGGAAACGGCGCTCCACGACGGGTTCATCAAGGGATCGGCCCTCCCGCCCGCCTCCAAAACGATCGACCGACCCCCGCGACCGGCGACGACGTCCGCCGACGGCATGGAGATCGTCATCCGTCCCGACCCTTCCGTCTGGGACGGCCGCTTCGCCAACAACGCGTGGCTCCAGGAACTCCCCAAACCCCTGAGCCACCTCACATGGGACAACGCCGCGCTCCTCAGTCCGCGAACGGCGGCGCGGCTCGACCTCAAGAATGAGGACGTGATCGAACTGCGCACCCGAGGCCGCAGTGTCCAAGCACCGGTGTGGATCATGCCGGGAAACGCGGACGACTCCATCACGGTGCACCTCGGCTACGGACGCACGCGCGCGGGACGCGTCGGGACCGGCGCGGGCTTCAACGCCTATCCTCTTCGCACGTCCGACGCGCTCGGGGGAGGAACCGGGCTCGTGATCCGCAAGACCGGCCTCCGCCGGCGACTGGCCTCGACCCAGTCGCACCATCGTCTGGACGGCCGAGATCATGCGCGCCGCGCCACGATCGACAAGCTCCCGCCCGAATCCGAACTGAAGAGTCACCCCAGCCTCTATCCCGAGTTCCCCTACAAGGACTACGCGTGGGGAATGACGATCGATCTCTCGCGCTGTACGGGCTGCAACGCCTGCGTCGTCGCCTGCCAAGCCGAAAACAATGTCCCGGTCGTCGGCAAGGACGAGGTCCTGCGCGGGCGCGAAATGCACTGGCTGCGCATCGACACCTGCTTCAGCGGGCCTGCCGAAGACCCCGATGCGATTCTCCAACCGATGCTCTGCGTCCACTGCGAGAAGGCGCCGTGTGAGGTGGTCTGTCCGGTCAACGCGACGGTCCATGACGGGGAAGGGCTCAACGCCATGATCTACAACCGCTGCGTCGGCACGCGCTACTGCTCCAACAACTGCCCCTACAAAGTGCGCCGCTTCAACTTCTTCGGCACCGCGCAACAGGTTTCCCCCGTCCAGCAGCTTCAGTACAATCCCGACGTCACCGTGCGCGGCCGCGGCGTCATGGAGAAGTGCACCTACTGCGTGCAGCGCATCAGCGCCTCCCGCATCCAGACGAAAAAGGAGGACCGTCTCATCCGCGACGGCGAGCTCCTCACCGCCTGCCAGCAGGCCTGTCCCGCCGGAGCGATCGTCTTCGGAAATCTCAACGATCCGACCAGCCGCGTGTCGCAGCTCAAGCGCGATCCGCGCAACTACGCCGTGCTCGCCGATCTCAACACCCGGCCGCGCACGACGCACCTCTTGAAGGTCCGCAACCCCAATCCGGAGATATCCGATGGGTAGCGGGCCTCCCGTCATCGAGCCTTCCTACACGGTCGCCACCGTCACCGACAAGATCAGTTCCGTCGTCCTCACCCGCCGCACGCCCGTCGGATGGATCATCGGTTTCTCCGTGGCGCTGCTGCTGACGATGACCTTCCTCACCGCAGTCCTCACTCTCTTCGCCGCGGGCATCGGCATCTGGGGCGTCAACGTCCCCGTGGCCTGGGGCTTCGCCATCATCAACTTCGTCTGGTGGATCGGCATCGGCCACGCCGGCACGCTCATCTCCGCCATCCTCCTCTTGATGCAGCAGAAGTGGCGTCAGTCGATCAACCGATTCGCCGAGGCGATGACGCTCTTCGCGGTGCTGTGCGCGGCCGTCTTCCCGTTGCTCCACCTGGGCCGCCCGAAATTCTTCTACTGGCTTTTCCCGTACCCGAGCCTGCACGGCGTGCCGCCCCAGTTCCGCAGCCCGCTCGTCTGGGACGTCTTCGCCGTCGCGACGTACTTCACCGTGTCGCTCCTCTTCTGGTATGTGGGGCTCCTGCCCGACCTCGCCACCTTCCGCGACTGCGCCAAGAGGAAACTCGCCAAGATCGTCTACGGCGTCCTCGCGATGGGCTGGCGCGGTTCCGCCATCCACTGGCATCGCTATGATACGGCCTACCTGCTCCTGGCCGGATTGGCGACGCCGCTCGTCGTCTCCGTCCACACGGTCGTGAGCTTCGACTTCGCCACCTCGATCCTCCCCGGCTGGCACACCACGCTCTTCCCGCCCTATTTCGTCGCGGGCGCCATCTACTCGGGCTTCGCGATGGTGCTGGTGCTGGCGATCCCGCTGCGCGCCGCCTACGGCCTCGAAGGGCTCATCACCCCGCGTCACTTGGACAACATGGCGAAGATCATGCTCGCCACGGGTCTCATCGTCGACTACGGCTACGTCATGGAGGCGTTCTTCGCGTGGTACTCCGGAAACGAAGCGGAACGCTTCATGATGATCAACCGGATGATCGGGCCGTACGCGCCGGCGTTCTGGGCGACGATCGCCTGCAACGGCTTGGCGATCCTGGCCTTGTGGTTCCCTCGCGTGCGCCGAAACGTGCCGGCGCTCTTCGGGATCGCGCTCCTCGTGCTGGTCGGCATGTGGCTGGAGCGCTTCTTCATCGTGCTCACCAGCCTGCACCGCGACTTTCTGCCGTCGTCTTGGGGCATGTATTACCCCACGATCTGGGATTGGGCGACGTTCGCCGGGACGATCGGCCTGTTCTTTACGCTCCTGTTCCTCTTCATCCGTTTCCTGCCGCTCATCTCGATGTTCGAGGTGCGCGCGCTTGTGGAACCCAAGACATGAACTTCCCGCCGATCTACGGGCTCCTCGCGGAGTTCGACACATCCGCGAGCCTCTTGAAGGCCGCGCGTCAAGCGCGCGCGGAAGGCTATCGCACGATGGACGCCTTCTCGCCGATGCCCGTCGAAGGCCTTTCCGAGGCCCTCGGGTTTCGGCACACGCGGCTGCCTTGGATCGTCCTGGCGGGCGGACTGTTCGGCGCGGCGGGTGGCTTCTTCCTGCAATGGTATCTGTCCGTCATCGGCTACCCCCTCAACGTCGGCGGCCGACCTTACAACAGTTGGCCGGCCTTCATCGTCGTCTCGTTCGAACTCGCGATCCTGGCGGCGGCCTTCGCGGCGGTGCTGAGCATGCTGGCGTGCAACGGCCTCCCGCAACCGTACCACCCGCTCTTCAACGTCCCTCGCTTCGAGTCGGCCTCGCGCGACCGCTTCTTCCTGTGCATCGAGGCCGCCGATCCCTCCTTTGATCCCGACAAGACGCGTCGATTCCTGGAGTCGCTCAAGCCTCATGAAATATTCGAAGTGCCTCATTAGCTTGCTTTTCTCGCTCGTCGGCTGCCATCAGCGCGACATGGAGGATCAACCGCGCGCCGATCCTCTGGAGGCGAGCGCGTTCTTCGAAGACGGCCAGGCCGCTCGCCCGCTCGTCGAAGGCACGGTCGCAAGGGGCCATCTTCGCGTCGACGAACACCTCTTCCGAGGCCGCGTGAACGGAGCGCCCGCCGGCACCTTTCCTTTCCAGATCACTCGCGCCGATCTCGAGCGCGGTCGTGAACGCTACGCCGTCTTTTGCGCGCCCTGCCATGATCTCGTGGGCGCCGGGCAGGGCATGGTCGTGCGGCGCGGCTACCAGCCGCCGCCTTCGTTTCATATCGACCGTCTCCGACAAGCGCCCATCGGCCACTTCTTTCAAGTGATGACCGAAGGACTCGGGGCCATGCCCAGCTACGCCCACCAGGTCCCGCCTCACGATCGCTGGCGGATCGCGGCCTACGTACGGGCCCTTCAACTCAGCCAGCACGCCCTTCTGGACGACGTACCGCCACAGGAACGGGAGAAGCTCCGATGGAAACCGTGACGCCGGGGCGCTCCCTGGATCGCCTGCAGCGGTGGATGCTCGGCGCGAGCTTCGTGTTGCTGGCGGCCTGCGGAGTCGGCCTCCTGTGGACGCCGACGCAGTTCTTCCGGTCCTGGCTCGTCGCGTGGCTCTTCTGGCTCGCCATCACCCTCGGATCGGCGGCGGCGGTGATGCTGCACCATTTGGCCGACGGCGCCTGGGGACGTGCCGCTCGACCGGTCTTCGAATCCGCGATGCTGACCTTGCCCCTCGTCGCGTTCCTCTTCGTCCCGCTGCTCTTCGGTCTGGAACGTCTCTACCCGTGGATACGCGACCCCGTTCAGGAGAAAGCTCCGTATCTGAACGTGCCCTTCTTCCTGGTCCGTACCGCCGTCTACTTCGCCGTATGGTTCGCGCTCGTTCGCCTGCTCGACCGGCGGCACCTTCTCGTGAGCGCCCCTGGACTCGTCCTCTACGGCCTCACGATCACCTTCGCGTCGATCGACTGGGTGATGTCCCTGGAGCCGCACTGGACGTCGACGATCATCGGCTTGCATTTCATCGCCGGGCAAGGGTTGTCTTCCTTCGCGGCCGCTCTCGTGGCGTTGGCCTTCTTGGCGCGCGCGCGTCTGCTGCCGATCGAGGTGAACGCAAGCCACTTTCGCGCCCTGGGCAATCTCTTGCTCATGTTCGTGCTGCTCTGGGCGTACCTCTCCTACTCGCAGTTGCTCATCATTTGGTCCGGCAATCTGCCGGAAGAGATTTCTTGGTACCTTCGCCGCGCCGGACCGTCGTGGCGGTGGGTCGCCCTGGCGCTGGTGGGGCTCCATTTCGCGATCCCTTTCTTCGTGCTCCTGTCGCGCCGCGTCAAGGAGCAAGCCGGATGGCTGGCCGTCGTCGCCGCCGTTCTCCTGCTGGCCCGCGCGGTGGACATCTTCTGGCTGGTCGTGCCCGCGTTCCAGCCCGACCGCCCCGTCATTCACGGACTTGACGTCTTGGCGCTCTTGGGCATGGGCGCCTTGTGGATCGCCTTGTTTCTGAGGCATTTGAAGGGTCGTCTGGCCTATGCGCGATCATGAGAAGAGAGACGTGAGCGTCCGCGCCGTTGCGCTCTTCGGAGTCGCTCTCTTGGCGAGCGCCGTGGTCATCCACGTCGCCGTCTGGCTCTTGCTGTCGCTCTTCCAGCGGCCTTCCTTCGGCCCGATCCAAGTGCCGCGCCGGGAAGGCGTGCAACGGGATGCCGGGTTTCCCGACGTCCGTCGGATCCGCCAGGACGAGGAGCGACTTCTCTCGACCTACGATTGGGTCGACGGCGAGACCGGCGTGGTACGCATCCCTATCGAACGCGCGATGGATCTGCTGGTTGAGCGCGGATGGCCGCTACGGCAGAACACGGAGGACTGATCATGATGCGTCATACTGTCATCCAATGCCTTCTGGTTCTTCCGCTTCTCTTCTCTGCGTCCTCAGCGTCCTCTGGTGTTGGGGTTCGGGTTCGGGTCTTCTCTACATCCTCTGTTCCCCTCTGCGTCCTCCGCACCCAGGACCCAGCGATCGGTGTCGCCTTCGACCAGCGCCTCGGCGAGCAGGTCCCGCTCGACGCGGTGCTGCGCGACGAATCCGGCGCGCCCGTTCCGTTGGGCACCTGTCTGAACGGCAAGCCCGCCATCCTGGCGCTCGTTTACTACAAGTGCCCGATGCTCTGCACGCTCGTGATCAACGGGACGCTGCGGGCGCTGAGGACGCTCCCCTTGAATGCCGGCCAGGATTTCCAGGTCCTGGCCGTCAGCTTCGACCCGCGTGAGACTCCCGACCTCGCCCGTGCCAAGAAGGCGGAAGTCGTGCGCGCCTACGAGCGTGAAGGCGGAGACAAAGGATGGCGTTTCTTTACCGCCGACGAACCCGCCATCCGGGAGATCACGGAGTCCGTCGGCTTCCGCTATCGCTATGATGCCCGCACCGATCAATGGGCCCACGCCAGCGGAATCGTCGTGCTGACGCCGGAGGGCCGCATCGCCCGCTATTTCTATGGCGTCGAGTACTCCGCGCGCGACCTGCGACTGGGATTGGTCGAGGCGGCCGACGGCAAGATCGGTTCGGCCGTGGACCAGCTGCTGCTCTTGTGTCTGCAGTACGATCCGTCCCGTGGACGGTACAGCATGACGATCCTGACCGTGCTGCGGGCGGCGGGAGTGCTCACCGTGTGCGTGTTGGGTGCCTACATCTTCATCATGATCCGCCGGGAGAGAAGGAAGAGGGCGTGATGGAGAACGCCGTCGAATTCAACGCAGAGCTCGCTGAGGGCGCAAAGGAAAATGCAGAGAGCTTCTCAGAAGAACTCCGCGTCTTCTCCGCGCACTCTGCGGTGAGTCTTTCCTATGGGTTCGTCCGCGCCCTCCACCCTAGACAAGCTGAGCTCCGTCTGTTCCCGGACCAAGCCTCCACGATGGCCCCCTCCGTAGACGCCCTCTATTTCTTCCTCCTGGGCACTTCCGCGCTGATCGGCCTTGCCCTCGCCGTGCTCGTCATCACTTTCTCCGTCAAGTACCGCCGCCGCGCGGGAGCCGCGCACCTTCCGGCTGCGCCGACGACGCGATGGCTCGAGATCGGCTGGATCGCGGTCATGTTCGTCCTGTTCATGGCGATGTTCGTCTGGGGGGCCCGGGTCTACTACGACTTGCAACGCGCGCCCCCCAACGCGCTCGAGATCCAGGTCGTGGGCAAACAGTGGATGTGGAAGATCCAGCACCCGACCGGGCAGCGCGAAGTGAACGAGCTTCACGTTCCGGTCGGACGGCCGGTGAAGCTGCTGCTCTCCTCGGAGGACGTGATCCACAGCTTCTTCCTGCCCGCCTTCCGCGTCAAACAGGACGCCGTGCCAGGACGCACGACCGCGCTCTGGTTTGAGGCGACCCGCCCCGGCCAATACCATCTCTTCTGCGCCGAGTACTGCGGCACGGGGCATTCCCGCATGACCGGTTGGATCGTGGTGTTGGAGCCGCGCCATTTCCAGCGATGGCTCGACACTCGCCTCAGCGGAGAATCACCCGTGGCGCAAGGCCTCAAGCTCTTCCAAAGCCTGGGATGCGCCACGTGCCACAACCCCCAGCCCAGCGCCCGATGTCCGAATCTCGTGGGACTCTTCGGCCGCACGGTGCGCCTGCGCGACGGATCGACGGTGACGGTCGACGACGCCTACCTGCGGGAATCGATCCTCGATCCGGCCGCCAAGATCGTGGAGGGCTACGAGCCCATCATGCCTACCTTCCAAAGCCGGGTCTCCGAGGAACAACTCTTGCAGCTCCTGGCCTATCTCAAGTCGCAGTCATGAAGCATTATCTCAACGCCGGATACAGCGTCGGCTCGTGGCTCCTGACCCGGGACCACAAGCGGATCGCCATCCTCTATCTCCTCTCCGTCACGTTCTTCTTCTTCATCGGGGGGGCCTTCGCGACGCTCGTGCGCTTGGAGCTCATGACGCCCGCCGGCGATCTCGTCATCTCCGAGACCTACAACAAGCTCTTCACGATGCACGGCGTGGCGATGATCTTCTTCTTCCTCATTCCGGCCATCCCCACCGTGATCGGGAACTTCTTGGTGCCTCTCATGATCGGCGCGCGCGACCTGGCGTTCCCACGCCTGAACCTCGCCAGCTGGTACCTCTTCACGGCCGCCGGCCTCCTCGCCCTCGGCTCCATCATCTTCGGCGGCGTCGACACCGGCTGGACCTTCTACACGCCGTACTCGACCACCTACGCCAACACGCACGTCTTTCTGATGGCGGCAGCGATCTTCGTCGCGGGCTTCTCGTCCATCCTGACGGGACTGAACTTCGTCGTGACGATCCACAAGATGCGCGCGCCGGGGCTGACGTGGTCGCGCCTGCCGCTGTTCATCTGGTCCACCTACGCCACCGCGCTGCTCTTCGTGATCGCTACACCCGTCATCGGCATCACGCTGGCGCTCATCGCGATCGAACGACTCCTGTCGGTCGGCATCTTCGATCCCGCGCTCGGCGGAGATCCGCTGCTCTTTCAGCACCTCTTCTGGTTTTATTCCCACCCCGCGGTCTACATCATGGTTCTCCCCGCGCTCGGCGTCGTGAGCGAACTGGTCGCCACGTTCTCCCGCAAGCGCATCTTCGGGTACGGGTTCGTCGCGGGTTCCAGCCTGGCCATCGCGATCTTGGGGTTCCTCGTCTGGGGCCATCACATGTTCGTCAGCGGTCAGTCCATGTACGCGGGGATGATCTTCTCGATCCTGAGCTTCCTCGTGGCCATCCCCTCGTCGATCAAGGTCCTCAACTGGACCGCCACGCTCTACAGAGGCTCGATCTCCCTCCGAACACCGATGCTCTACGCCATCGGCTTCATGGGGCTCTTCACGATCGGCGGACTCACCGGCCTCTTCCTGGCCACGCTCGGTATCGACGTTCACGTCACCGACACGTATTTCGTCGTGGCGCACTTCCATTACATCATGGTCGGCGGCACCGTCATGGCCTACATGGGCGCGCTTCACTACTGGTGGCCGAAGATGACGGGACGGAGCTATCCGGAAGCGTGGGGCAAGCTCTCGGCGCTCATCATCTTCATCGGCTTCAATCTCACGTTCTTCCCGCAGTTCATCCTGGGCTATCTGGGGATGCCGCGCCGTTACCACGCGTATCCGGAGGAGTTCCAGGTCTTGAACGTTCTATCGACGGCCGGGGCCTCGATCCTCGGGGTGGGATACATCTTCCCGATGTTCTACTTCATCGGTTCGCTCTTCGCCCGAAAGAAGATCGGCGACAACCCCTGGGGGGCGACGGGCCTGGAGTGGCGCACGTCGTCGCCGCCGCCCGAGGACAATTTCCGCGAGACACCCGTCGTGACGGAGGAGGCCTACGACTTCGCCAAAGCGGAGGAGCCCGAGCTGCCATGACCGAACGCGGACACGCGCCTCAGTTCGACGACCTCGAGCAGCAGCACGAGGCCGCGACGCTCGGCATGTGGGTTTTCCTCATGACCGAGGTGCTCTTCTTCGGAGGCCTCTTCCTCGGCTACATCGTCTATCGCCTCGCGCATGAGCGGGCATTCGCCCAAGCCAGCAGCCATCTTGATGTCGCGCTGGGCGGAATCAACACCGCCGTGCTCATCACCAGCAGCTTCACGATGGCGCTCGCGGTGCACGCCGCGCAGACTGAGCGCCGCCGCCGGCTGTTCGTCTTCCTTCTGGCCACGATGGCGCTCGGGTGCGTCTTCCTCGCCGTCAAAGGCCTCGAATACGCCCACAAGTTCCGCGAAGGCCTCGTGCCCGGTCCGCGCTTCACGCACGAACCCGAGCAACAGATTTTCTTCTCCCTCTACTTCGTCATGACGGGGACGCACGCGGTTCACATGATCATCGGAGTGGGCGTGATGATCGGCCTGATGGCGCTCGCCCTCCGCCGATCGCATGCTGCCGCCGTGGAGAACGCCGGGCTTTATTGGCACTTCGTGGATATCGTCTGGATCTTCCTCTTCCCGCTTTTCTATCTCGTGGGACGCCACCGATGATCGTGCCGCGGAAGCTCACCGCCGCCGTCTTCGTCGCGCTCCTGGCGCTGACGGGCTCCTCGGTCGGCGCGGCCTATCTCGACCTCGGCGTCTTCAACACGATCCTGGCGCTGGCGATTGCAGGAGTGAAGGCCTCGCTGGTCGCGCTTTACTTCATGCACCTGCGCTATAGCAGCAAGCTCGTCTGGCTCTTCGCCGGGGGAAGCTTTTTCTGGTTGGGGATCCTGTTGGCGCTCACGCTCAACGATTATCTGACGCGCTGAGCTCCATGCAACATCGGCCCGACCACCTCCATCGGGAGTCCCACGACGTTCGTGAACGACCCCTCGATCCTCTCGATCAGAGGGTCGCGCCGCCGGATCGCATAGCCTCCCGCGAACCGACGCGGATCGTAGCCGGACACCAGCCGCGCCACCGCCGCGCGGTCCATCGCCCGAAGCGTCACCCTCGTCTCCACATAGCGTTCGATCACGCGACGTCCGTCGCGCAGGACGATTCCCGTCCCCAGCACGTGCGTCTTTCCCGCCAGCCGCGCCAGCAGATCAACGGCCGCCTTGCGATCGCTCGGCTTCCCGTATATCTTTCCCCCGTACGCGATCATCGTGTCCGCGGCCAGCACGCGCTCCCCGGGCACGGCGGCCGCCTTGCGACGGGCGTTCTCCAGCACCGTCCGGCGCAACGTACGGCCGCGACCGCGAAGCTCGCGCACCTTCGCGGGAACGACCTTGAACCGGAAGCCCGCCCGACGCAGGAGCGCGCGTCGCGCGGCCGAAGCCGAAGCGAGAATGAGCATCGCCGCCATGATACGGACGCCGCCCCGAATCCTGCAATCGCCGATGGTCGGCTGCACGGATCTGGCCTACCGCACCATCGCGCGCCGCTTCGGCTGCGAGATGGCCTTCTGCGAAATGGTGAAGGATCGTCCCGTCGTGGAGGGCCACCCGCGCACGCTGGCGATGCTCAGGACCGACCAACACGATCGCCCCGTGGGGATGCAGCTCCTCGGACGTGATCCAGCCATGCTGGCCGATGCCGCCCAACGCCTCGAACAGCTCGGCGCCGACGTCATCGATCTCAATCTCGGCTGCCCCGTCAACAAGGTCGTCGACGATGGGTGCGGGTCCGCGCTTCTCAAGGAACCCGAGCACATCGGCCGCATCCTCGAAAAACTCGTGCCCGCGGTTCGCGTGCCCGTCACGATCAAGATGCGCACCGGCTTCGACGACGGAGACGACGACCGATTCCTTCACATCGCCCGAATCGCCGGCGAATCGGGCGTGGCTTGGATCACCGTGCACGGCCGCACGCGCCGGCAAGGCTACTCGGGTCTTTCCAACACCGACGCGATCCGCCGCGTGAAGGACGTCGCCGGCGTGCCGGTCGTCGGCAACGGCGACATCCGCTGTGGCGCCGACGCCAAGCGCATGATGGACGTCACCGGTTGCGACGGCGTCATGGTTGCTCGCGGGGCGCTCGGCAATCCGTGGATCTACCGCGAGATCGCGCTCGCCTTGAAGGGCGAGCCGCCGCCCGCGCGACCCACCGCGGCCGAGCGCGCCGCCGTCCTCGCGGATCACTTCGCGCTGCTGCGGCACGACCACGGAGACGAGAAGGCGCTCATCCTCGTGCGACCCGTGATCCACTGGTACGTGAAGGGCGTGCCTGGGGCGATGGCGCTACGCGGACGAGGGGGAAGGGTGCGCACTTTCGAAGAGTTACTCGCGATTATCCGCGACTTCGCGGCGGCGCAAGCCGCGCCAACCGCTCCGGATAATCCGTGAAAATCCCGGTGGCGCCCTCCGCGATCAGCCGCTTCATCTCCTTGGGATCGTTCACCGTCCACACGTGCACGCCCACGCCGCGCACCGCCTGGTACACCGCCCGTCCCGGGCCGTAGACGTCCGCTCCCACAATCTCGCGAACGTAGCGCGCCGGATCCATGAGCCGATCTTGGGACAAGACGCCCCCGGCCAGCTCCGGACACCGCCGCTTCGCCAGCGCCACCTGGTCGTGCAGAAAACTCGACACCACCGTACGTTCGATCAGATCGTGCTTTCGCAGCAAGCGCAGCGTCTCCCGCACCAATCCGTCCACCTTGAGCTCGACGTTGATGAACACGTCCTTGCTCTTGAGGAACCGCAGCGCGTCGGCCAGCGTCGGCCGCGTCTGCCGAGTCGGATCATGCGACACCACGAGCCGCTCTCGCACGTCGAACTCGATCATCCGTGCCCCGAGCGCGATCGCCCGATCGAAGGCCTGCAGCGTGTTCTCCGGCACGTGCGCGCACCCGCGGTGTCCGATCACCAGCACGGGCACAGGTGGGGTTTCGCCAGCGAGGAATGGGTTCACCACGAGATTTCTTCTCCCCAATTGAGCCTAACTTCGACGAGGATATCGAGCTACCATTTACCACGGTGAACGCCGACGCGTCCTGGAAGAAAGAGCTGCGCAAAGCGACCGCTCTATATGCAGGCGCTGCCCTCATCTTCACCTGGCCTCTCGTGTGGCACATCGCCTCGTCCATCCCCTCCGGAAGCGAACCCTCCACCGTAGCCCTCTTCAACCTCTACGTCTTGGAACACACAGGCCACGCCCTCTCGCACGGACAACCCTACTGGGACGCCGGGATCTTTTGGCCCCACTCCGGAACGCTCGCGTGGTCCGAGACGCAACCGTTCACCGGCTTCCTCTTTTGCCTGCTCCACGCCGTCACCGGGCAGCCGTTCCTCGCGTACAACCTCCTCTTCTTGGCGTATCTCGTCTTCCAAGGGACCGCCACGTACGCGCTGGCGCGACAGCTGACCGAAGATCGAATCGCGGCCTTCGCCTCCGGGCTCTGGCTGGCCGTCGGCGGCTACGCCATGCATCAGGCGGCGGTCATCCATCTCCTGGCCGGCGGCTTTCCTATCGCGTGCCTGGCATTCGTGCTCTCGCTCGCAAGGGGCTTTCGCCCATTTGCGTTGTGGGGCGCGGCGGTCGCGTACGTCCTCACCTGGCTGACCTGCGCGCAATTCGGCGTCTTCCTGACGTTCCTGCTGCCGGTCGGCGTCGCCTTCCTCATCCCATGGAAAACGCCGTGGGATCGACGCGCGGTCTTGATGATCCTCGGCGCGTGCGCGGCGGCCGCGTTCATATGCCTCCTCTTCCTCTTGCCCCAGAAAGCCCATCTCGACCAGATGGGCTTCGAGCGCCCGCACGAGGAAGTCCTCGGGACGTTGGACGTCTTTCCCGATCCCGTCCTACCCGCGCACGGTCACTGGCTCACCACCCGCCTGCTGCATGCGGACGCCGATCCTAATGTCTACTCCTGGGATCTCGGCGTCGTCCTCATCTTGATCTGGCTGATCGCCGCATCGCTCGCGCGCTTCCGGATCAGCGGCTGGTATGCCACGCCGCGCGGCGTCGCGCCGGCGCTGGCTGTGATCGCCCTGGCCTCGCTTCTGATCGCCTTCGGAGGGCGCCTTTCCATCTTCGGTTTCGCGCCCTATTGGATCCTCCACGATCTCTTTCCTGGATGGAGCGGGATCCGCTCACCGGCCCGCATCGTCTTCTTTACGACCGTGGGCTTGGCCATCCTGGCCGCGCCCGCCATCGCCTATATCCGGCATCACCGTTACGTCACCGGCACGCTCTTCGTCCTGCTCGCCGCGGAGGTGTGGACGATGCCTATCCCGCTCGCGGACGGCGCGCGAGGCATCAAGGACCACGAGATCGCCCTGGAGTGGCTCAAACAGCACAAGGACGATGGCGCCGTCCTGGAACTGCCCCTGGCTGAAGGAACCACGCCCGCGCACCTGGAACGGGAAGTACTCGCCATGCGGCGCGCGCGCGTCCACAACCATCCCATCGTCAACGGCTACTCCGGCCATTTTCCGGAGCCCTTCTGGCAGCTGGCCGTCGCCGTCGCGGAGGATCAGACGGGCCGCGGCCGCCGCTACATCGGCGCCTTGGGAGTGCGGCATGTTCTCGTCCACCTTCACGACCTTCCCGACACGGCGGGCAACGTTGTACGACAGATGTTCGGTTCGGAACCCGCGGCCGCCTTCGGTCAGGACTGGCTTTTCTCGCTGCGCCCTGGCAAACCCCCGCCTTCCGTCAAGTTCCCCGAACGCACCAAGCTGCGTACGGCGCCTTCGGCGGGCGACATCCTGCGCCTCGCGATCCGGCCTCCGGAAGCAGCCACCCTCCTGCTGCCTGAAAGCGATCGCCGGGTGACGATCGAGTGGAAGGGCGTGCACGGGTACCCGGAAACCCGCACCGTTCGCGTGCTCGGTTCGGTGATCCTCGACGCGCGCGAGGAGCATGTGCATCTGCAGATCCTGCACCTATCGCGCTCGTGGGGCACGGCGCGACTCGTCTCGACGGAACGCGTGAAACAGAAGACGCGCAGCGCAAGACCATGAACCCATCGCGTCGACTTCGCCCGCGGTTCTGGGCGGTCATCCTCCCGCTGATTCTGGTAGGATGCAGCGTGCGCTCGAAACTCAACTCAGCCGTTCTTTTCCCCAGTCCGCACTTCCAGCTCATGCCGGAAGATTTCGAGCTGACGTACGAGACGTTCGCCGTGCCCGTCGATGGCGCGCGCCTCCACACATGGTTCTTTCCGGCCGACAATTCCAGCGCTACGGTCATCGTCTGCGGCGGAAACACCGACAACAAGCAGCTGTACCTGACCTTGGCGCAGGGCCTGGTGAAGGCCGGTTACAACGCGGTCCTCTTCGATTACCGGGGATTCGGATTCAGTGCCGGCGAGCCCGACCTCTGGTCGCTGGCCGAGGACACGGTCGCGGTTCTTCACGCGGTTCGATCACGGCCCGACACGGCACGCGTCGCCCTCATGGGGATCTCGCTGGGAAGCGTCACGGCCGTCGCGGTGGCCGCCGCGGCGCCGGACGACATCGATGCGTTGATCCTCGAAGGGGTCTTCAATCCCTCGCGCGAGGCGCGCCGCAGGGTGGGCGGATTCCTCGCGGCGTTGGGCCAGATGTTCTTCTTCCCGTCGTCCTGGAACATCGAGGCCTCCGTCGCGCGGCTGCGCCAACCGGTCCTTTTTCTCCACGGGACTCAGGACACGATTACTCCGACCTCCGGCGCGTGCCGCATCTTCGCGACGTCGCTCGCGGCACCAGCCCCACGCTTCTTGTGGCTGGCGGAGGAGTGCGGGCATTCCCCGGGGATCGCCGGCGCGTACGGCGACGCCTATACGTCGCTGCTCCAGCGCTTTCTGGACACCTATCTGCGCGGTCGCCGCGATCATCCCTTCCTGCGCGCGGAGTGGGCGCCGGCGGGGGAGGACGCGATCGACGTGCGGCTGAGCTGCGTCGTGGGGCCGACCCGCACGGAACGGTGGCCGGCGCAGATCACTGTCATCACCGAAGAAGAACCGAAGGTGCATCGCGTCTGGTTCGAGCCCGCGGCGCCGCCGCTGCGCCTGCCGCTGTCGGGACGGCCGTTGGCGGTGGCGGCCATGGTCCCGGCCGCTTCGGTCGAAGCGATGGGGAAAGGATGGGATTATTCCGGCTTGTACATACGGTCCACCCGCGAATGGCGAGAACTGGTCTCCGACGCTTCCACCGAGCTTCAAGCGACGCAGGAGAGACTGGCCTCGTTCCTCGCCGGCCCCGTGCATCCAGAGCGGCGCCCGTGGTTTGCGAGGGTCTTCCGAGAACTTGCCCGCGTTTATGAGGCGCGAGGCGACCCCGCGCTCGCCGCACAAATGTGGCGGCGAGTCCTCGAATTGCTTCCCGACCATCCTTTCGCCTGCCCTCTCTTCCAGGACGCCTCCTGGGAACTGGGCTTCGACGCTTCGGTTCTCGGAGCTTTGGAACACCTCGTGAAGCTGGAGCCGAACGGAGATTGGCAGGCTCAGGCCAAGGAGTGGAACCGCCGCTGCCAGGAGCGCCGTCGAGCATTGGACGCGTGGGAGGTCACGCAAAGAACGTCGCGATAGCCGAACGTCCCTGCCTGAAACCGTCGGAAAACTTCGACGGAATCTGCTCGGTCGCGCGTCTACCCTCTTGACCGTCGCGAGAGAACATGGAAACAGAGGAACGTGTTTTGGGCACCGGCCCGGCCCGGCCGGACTCCTTCTTCAGGAATCACGTCCGGGAGGTCTACTCCTTCATCTCCCGAAAGACCGGTGCGCCGCCCTGCGACGTCGAGGATCTCCTCCAGGAGTGCTTCCTGCACGCATGGCTAAATCGAGATCGCTTCCGAAACGAGTGTTCGACTCTCACGTGGCTCCTCGAGATTGCCAAGAACAAGATCCGCGATCGGTGGCGCGCCCGGCGCAGGCGGGCTCTGCCACCAGCGATTATGTCCGCGCTGACCGAGATGGATCGCGCGCCGATTCCCGACGAGGTGCTCCAGAAGGAGGAGGTTGGCGCGCTGGTCCGACGCGCGATGCAGCAACTCGACGAGCCTTACTTCGACGTATTGATGCGCAGACACTGTCACGGTCACAGCGTGTCGCGTATCGCCGCCGACCTCGCCGAAAGCGAGGATGCCGTGGAATCGCGCCTGCGGCGGGCCCGCGAAGCGCTGCGCAAATTGCTCGTTGAAGTCGAGGCGAACGATGCTTGAACAGGATCCGTTGGCGCAGAACGTCGACCGCCTGATCCGACGATGGGCGGATCCGCTGGAGGACTCTCGCGCGGATGCCCTGACCGAACGCTTCCTCGCGGGGATCCAGCGCGCCGAGGGGCGAGGGAACAGAACTCGATGGGAAGGGAGGATCGCCGTGGCCGCTTCATTGCTCGTCTTCGCAGGGATTCTGGTCGTGGTGCAATCTGCCTCGCCGTCGCGGGAGACCGCCATGCCCGCCGCACGCCAGGAGGAGAAGGCGTCGCGAGAACACGTGGTCCAGCCCGGAGACTCGGTTTGGAAGATCGCCCAGCAGTATTACGGCGATGGCCGCCATTGGAGGCTCATCACAGTGACGAATCCGACGATCGATGTCGCAGGCTTGGAGGTGGGGCAGCGACTCGTCATTCCCCCGTTTCAGGAGCCTCCCGTCGTCCGAGTCGCTACGGCCGATGAATTGGTCAACGCCATCGCTCCTGATACCTCGATCGCACTGGCCCCAGGAATCTATAACCTCTCCAAAATCAAGCCCAAGGAGATGGAGTATGTTGCTTGGGAGGACACCCAAATCACTCTCCGCGCAATCTCGAATCTTACGATCTTCGGATCTCCGGAGAATCCAGCGACGATTCTGGTGGACGAACCCCATCACTGGGTCTTGAATTTCGTGAGGAGCGAAGGAGTTACTTTGGCTAATCTGGTCTTGGGTCATGTTCCCTCACAAGACGGGTGCGACGTCGCGGTCATCCGATTCGAAGATTGTACAGACGTGCGCCTGGACGGATGCGACCTGTTCGGTTGCGGCTGGGAGGGCCTGACTTTGGACCGTGTAACCCGCTTTCGATTCGAGAACGGTCGGATTCGAGAGTGCACCGGTGGGATTTTCTCCGCGCAACACAGTACAGAACTCTACTTTGTGAAGAGCACCTTCGAGAACAACAAGTGCTGGAGAAGAGGCTTTAGGCTCGACAGCTGCCGCGATGTCACGCTGGAGCACAGCACCATTTCTCGAAATTCAGGCGACGGTGCGCTCTTCGACACGGACGCCAAAATCACCGTCCGAAACTCCACAATCAAGGACAACACCCTGGGGAGTCTGGCCGACATGAAGGCCGTTCAGTTCGACTCCGTCACGCTTTCGAACAACGTCTTCTCAGAGAAGTAGTCGGAATCTCAAAGAGGACCCTCTGCACTACTCACCATCCACATCTTCTCGCGACGCGAAGATCTTCCGG
>JACPRB010000054.1 GCA_016190155.1 Planctomycetota bacterium | reverse complement strand
TGTCCGGATCCTGCCGCACCAGCGACCGCAGCCCGTTCGCGAACGTCAACCCCTTCTTGTAGTTCACCTCGATCTGGCTGATCCCCGGCAGGTGGTACTCGATCGGATCCTCGATCGTCATGATGTTGTATTCGGTCGCGTTGATCCGCTTGAGCGCCGCGTAGAGCGTCGTCGTCTTGCCGCTTCCCGTGGGCCCGGTGACGAGCACGATCCCATGCGAGGCGTCGATCAGCTTCTTGACGATCTCGTAGTCGTCCTTCTCCAACCCGAGCTCCTCGAGGTCGTACAGGCGCGCGCTCTTGTCCAAGAGCCGCATCACGATGCGCTCCCCGTGGTTCGTCGGGACGCTCGAGATGCGGATGTCGATCTCGCTGTCTCCCAGCTTCACCGTGGCGCGGCCGTCCTGCGGCAGGCGCCGCTCCGCGATGTCCATCTTGCCCATGATCTTGATGCGCGAGATGACCGCGTCCTGGATCTTCTTCGGCGGCGTCATCATGTCGTAGAGCACGCCGTCGATCCGGTACCGCACCTGCAGCTTCTCCTCGTACGGCTGGATGTGCACGTCGCTGGCGCGCATCTTGAGCGCCTGGAAGAGGACCATGTTCACTAGCTTGATGATCGGCGCCTTGTTGGCGATGTCGAGGAGATCCGTCGACTTCTCGATCTCCTTGGAAAGCCCCGCCAGTTCCTCCTCGTCGAGATCGCCCAACATCTCGTCGACGACGTCCACCTTCGCCTGATACACGCGGTTGATGAGCGCCGTGATCTCCGCCCGCTGCGCCAGCAGCGGCTCCACGATCATGTCCACCATCGCGGAGAGATCGTCGATCGGGTGCGTGTCCAGAGGACTGCACGAGGCCACCCGCATCGTGCCGTTGGCCTCGTCCACCCCGATGAGGTTGTGATGGCGCGCGAACTGCACCGGCACCCTCTCGATGAAGGCCGGCGGCACCTCGCGGTCCACCAGCCGATCCAGCACGCGCAGGTTCAGGCACTCCCCGAACACCTGCAGCATCTGCTTCTCGGTCAAGTAGCCCGAAGCCGTCAGCACCCGATCGAGCGTCTGATTCGTGGTGCGCGCCAGCGCCACCCACTCCTCGAACTTCTCCTCGATGTAGAGCCCCTCGCGCCGCAGGATCTGCTTGAGCTGCTGGATGAGCGCCATCGGCTTGCGCTCTTCCGAGGCCGTCTGCGTTTGTGGGACGTCGCTCATCGCGGCTCCTCGCCCTCCAACAATCCGCGATAGCGGAACGCCGAGATCGGCACCGGGTCCCCCCGCCCCTCCAGCGTGATCCCCTTGAGCGCCTGCGACCGGATCGCCTCGATGTCCTCCTTCCGCAGACGCGTATGCTCCTTGAAATCCGCGAACGTGTCGTCCCACAGGATGTGCGGCGTGATGAAAATGTACAGCGTCCGCTTGTCCTCGTTCTCCTGCGTGCGACGGAACAGGGTGCCCAAGATCGGAATGTCGCCCAAGAACGGGACCTTCGTCACCGTGTCCGTCTTGTCCTGCGTCACGATGCCGCCGATCACCACCGTCCGGCCGTTCGGCACGAGGATCTCCGTCGTGATCTCGCGAGACGACTTGGGCGGCGGGACCGTCGGGTTGGGCTGCACCCCGACGAACTTCTCGATCATCACTTTCGTTTCCAGTCGCAGGTAGTTGCCCTCGTTGATGTGCGGCGAGATCGTCAGCGTCGTCTTCGCCTCCTCGAACTTGTTGAACGTCGTCTGCGTGATGCCGCTGGTGGTCACGCTCTGCTGCAGCACCGGAACGGACGTCTTCGACGTCAACTCCGCCTGGCCGTTGTCGACCGTCGCCGCCTCCGGCTCGTCGAGGATACTGATGTTCGCGCGCTTGGCCATCGCCTTGAGCAACGTGCCGATGTTCCCGATCCGGTCGTGCACCAGGGCGAGCGTCAGGCCCGTGGTGTCGAATGGAACGATGTCGATGCTGTTCCCGCTCTGCACGATCATCGATTGCCCGTATTGGGAACGCAGGAACGTGGTGAGGCGGTTCTCCGGATCCACGGCGCGACCCAGCTCGACCCCGAGGTCGAAATCGTCCGTCGCGCGCACCTCGACGACGGTCGCCTTGATGAGGACCTGCGGCCGGCGCGTATCCAGGCGCTTGATGAGCGTCTTGAGACTGTCCGCCGTGTTTCGGTCGGCGATGATGATGATCGCGTTCGTGCGGGTGTCCGCGACGATCGTCGGCTCAACGCCCACAGCCCCGGTCGATCCCTGCGTCCCCGAGGGGCCCGGAGGCTGCGGCGCCACGGCCTGTCCCGGCCTCACGCTCGATCCGCCCGAAGGGAGCCCCTTGTCGTCGATCGAGATCTTGTACAGCGCGCTGATCGTGCGCGCCACGTCGATGGCGTTGCTGTGCCGCAAGTGCTCGATGTAAATGCCGCTCGTCTCGAACGGCGCCTCGCTGTCCAGCCGCTTCACGATGTCCTTGATCTGCTCCATGCGGACCAGATCGGCCAGCACCACGAGCGAGTTCGTGCGCTTGTCCGCCGCGATCTTCACCTCCGCCGCCGCCCCAGGCTGCCCCGGCATCGGAGGCACTCCGGGCATCTGCCGCGCCGCGCGCGTCGTCAGCGTCTGCACCATGCCGTTGAGCATCTGCTCGACGTCGGTCGCCAGCGCCCGCTCCAGATGGATCATCTCGAATTCGATGTCCGGTTTCTTCACGTCGAGCGTCGTGATGATCTCCTCGAGCCGCTTGATGTTGTGATCGTAGTCCGTCACGATGATGACGCCCGCTGTCTCGACCACCACGACCTGCTGCGGCTGCGCCAGGTTCAAGAGCGCCGTGTGCACGTCGCGCGTGCTGGCGAACTTGAGAGTGAAGATGCGCGTCACGTAGGAGTCGTTGGGATCCGTCGTCTCGCGCACGACGGGCGCGGGCTCGCGCACCGCCGTCTGCATCGGCATGATCTTGTAGATCTCCTCGCCGGGTTTCCCCACGGGGATCGCCACGAGCTTGTTCACCTGCAGGACCGCGTTGAACACCTGGATGTACTCGTTCACGTCCTTCGGCATCTGCCCGAAACTGACGTGCACCTTCTTCTGCAGCTGCTGGCTGATCGTGTCGTCGTAGACGAACCGGCGTTTCGCCTGCTTCTGGCAGTCCTCCACGAGTTGACTCAAGGTGGCCCCGTGAACCACCATCCCATGATCGTCCTTCGCTCCCGGCGGCTCCTGTCCCCAGGCCGCCGTGACCAGAACCCACGTCAACGCCACCCCCAGCGTTCGCCGGCGCATCAGTGTCCCTCCGAAACCCGTTGGGTCATTTCTCGACGATCGGCCGCCGGCGCTCGTCCACACGCGCCCTCTCTCCCGCCCCGAGGCGCACCGAACCCCCGGCCGACCACAACGTCGCCTGGCCCCGCTCGACGCTCGCGCGCAGGCTGTCCCCCTCGAAGCGAACCTGCGGAGGATCCTGGCCCACGACCGAACCGCCGACCGCCCGCCGGTCCGATACGACGGTCGCCACGCCTTCGACCACGGCAACCTCGTTCCACGGATTGACGATCGTCATCTTCTCGTCCGAGGTCACGCGCACGGAGCCGCTCAACAAGCGCAGGTTTCCCTGCCCCAGGATCTCCACGGACGTCATCGCCGCCAGCTCGACGCTCCCCGTCTTGAACGTCAATATCACCGCGCCGTCCTCGTGCGAAGAAATCACGTCGCCCGACTTCACCCGAGCGCCCGCTCGCACCGACGCCGTCCCCTGGACCGACGTCACCTGCCACCCCGCGCTCGGCCACGACAGCCACGCCGCGCTCACCGCCAGAACGACCACCGCGGCCGCGGCTCCCGCCCACCGGCCCCATCGCGCGGGCCGGCGCATGATCGACCGCTCGATCAGCTCGTCCCGCGCCCCCGACATGGCCGCCACCGCCGCGTCGCGCCGCGCGGCCGAGGTCTCCACGTCGGGGAACGCCCTCAGCGCCCGCAACGCGTGATCCTCGCGCTCTCGCTCCCTGCGGCATGCGCCGCAGGACTCGAGATGCGTCTCCACCACCCGCCGGACCTCCACATCCAGCTCGTCCAGCACGAGCGCCGGAATGCTCTTCACGACTTCTTCGCAATTCATCTACGCCTCCGCGGCCCTCGAAGCCGCTCCGCCCGCCAGCTTGCGGGACAACTCCTGAATCGCCTCATGAACGCGGAACTTGATCGTTCCCACCGGCGCGTCGCACACGCGCGCGATCTCCTCGTACGAAAGCCCG
>JACPRB010000055.1 GCA_016190155.1 Planctomycetota bacterium | reverse complement strand
GTCCTATCCTGCGGTCTTCCTCCTGGCTTCCTGGCTTCCTCAGAGGATTCTCCGGACGGAAGACGGAGGATCCCCGAGTTCGGTTGCGGTCGCCGCGCTGGGGCTTGGGAGTGGTTCGACAGGCTCACCACAAGTTGGGCTCGTTGGGATTTCTTTGAGGTAGGGGATGAGATTCAGAACGACGTGCGTCGTCGGCGTGCAGTGGGGCGACGAGGGGAAGGGGAAGATCGTCGATCTCCTCTCGCGCGAGGCGGACGTCGTGGTGCGCTTTCAGGGCGGGGGCAACGCGGGGCACACGGTCGTGCGCGACGGCGAGAAGTTCGTGCTGCATCTCATCCCGTCCGGGGTTCTGCATCGGGGAACGACGTGCGTCATCGGCAACGGGGTCGTGATCGATCTCGTGCAGCTGTTGGAGGAGATCCGCGATTTGGGGCGGCGCGGCATCCGGGTCGGGTCGCGCAACCTGCTGGTGTCGGAGCGCGCGCACGTGGTGATGCCGTACCACAAGCAGCTCGACGCGCTTTCGGAGAAGGCGGCGGCGAGCAAGATCGGGACGACGCAGCGGGGCATCGGGCCGTGCTACGCGGACAAGGCGGCCCGCAAGGGAATTCGGGTGGCGGATCTGTACAACCCGACGTTCTTCAAGAACCGATTGGGCGCGCTGGTGGAGGAGAAGAACAAGGTCCTGGGCGCGCTTTACGGGGCGCCCGGCCTGGACGCCGATTCCATCTGGATGGAATATCGCCGGTACGCGGAGCAAATCGAGTCGCTGGTGGCGGACACGACGTGTTATGTCAACGAGGCGATCGACGGCGGGAAGCGCGTGCTGTTCGAGGGGGCGCAGGGGAGCCTGCTCGACATCGACTTCGGGACGTATCCGTACGTGACGAGCTCGAACTCGGACGCGTGCGGGATTTCGGCGGGCGCGGGCGTGCCGCCGAAGAAGGTGGGCCGGATCGTGGGGGTGGCGAAGGCGTATTGCACGCGCGTGGGGGAGGGGCCGTTCCCGACGGAGCTGAACGACGAGTTGGGGAAGCGGATCCGCGAGATTGGGCACGAGTACGGCGCCACGACGGGGCGGCCGCGCCGTTGCGGGTGGTTCGACTTGGTGGCGTCGCGTCACGCGGTGATGATCAACGGCATCGACGAGCTGGCGATCACGAAGCTCGACGTGTTGGATCAGCTGGACGAGATCAAGATCGGGGTGGCGTACGAGCTCGATGGGCGGCGGATCGATCGGATTCCGGTGGATGTGGACGCGTTGGCGCGTTGCCGGCCGGTGTACGAGACGTTCCCCGGATGGAAGAAGGACACGTCGAAGGCGCGCCGTTTCGACGCGTTGCCGAAGGCGGCGCAGAGGTATTTGCGCGCGATCGAGGGGGCGTTGGGGGTGCGGGTGGCGATGGTGTCGGTGGGGACAGATCGGATGAAGACGATCCTGAGGAGGACACGGATTGCGCGGATTGCTGCGGATTGACGCGGATTGACGCGGATTGATGATGCGACTGCGAGCCTCGATATCGGGTACGCATGATGGCTGACATCCCAGCGTCGCTGGCCGGCGCGCGCATCCCCGGTCACATCGCCGTCATCATGGATGGCAACGGCCGGTGGGCGAAGCAGCAGGGTCATCGGCGCATCTTCGGCCACGAGAACGGGGCGGAGTCGGTGCGCGAGATCACGCGTGAGTGCGCGCGGCTGGGGGTGAAGCGGCTGACGCTGTATGCGTTCAGCGCCGACAACTGGAAGCGGCCCGATCGGGAGGTCGCTTTCCTGATGAGGCTTCTCCGGCGCTACCTCGTCGAGGAGCGGCGCGAGATCATGGAGAACAACATCCGCTTTACGGCGATCGGGCGGATCCATAACCTGCCGGAAGACGTCCGGCGCGAATTGGATCAGACCATCGCGATGAGCCGGCAGAACACGGGGATGGTGCTGTGCCTGGCGCTCTCGTACGGCGCGCGGCAGGAGCTGGCGGACGCGGTGCGCGCGATCGCCGAGGAAGTGCGGGCCGGTCGGTTGGATCCGGCGGCGATCGACGAAGGCACGATCTCGGGGCACCTCTACGCCCCCGGGGCTGAGGATCCGGATCTGCTGATCCGCACGGGAGGCGATGTGCGGGTGTCGAACTTCTTGTTGTGGCAGATTTCGTACACGGAGCTGTGGGTGACGCCGGTCATGTGGCCGGAGTTCAGGCGCGAGCGGCTTCATGAGGCGATCTTGGACTACTCGCGTCGCGATCGGCGGTTCGGCCAGATTCGAGAAGCCGAGTGACGGGTGACCGGAAGGTGATGACGCGGGTGATCGGCGCGCCGCTGCTGTTGGCGGCGTTGGCCGGGATCGGGTATCTCGACTGGCGGGTTCTGGAGCGGCCGCTCGGGGTGATCGCGCTGTTGGCGCTCTTCGCGGTCGGCTCGTATCACGAGCTCTGCGCGATGGCGCGCCGGCGGGGGCTGCGGCCGGCGGAGGGGCTTGGATGGGTGGCGCTGGTGTTGGCGTTCGCCGGGGTGTTCCACGGGTTCTGGAAGGGCTCGGCGGTGGCGGCGGATCTGCTCATCCTGATCCCCACGTATCTGATTCTCGTGCTCGCGCTGCTCGTCGTGCGGCACGAGGAGTTTTCGCCGGCGGACGCGGGGGTCTCGGTCCTCGGCGTGTTCTACGTCGCGCTGTTGGTGTTCGTCGTGCTGCCGCTGCAGCAGATGCGGTTTCCGCACGGAATGCTGTATCTCGTGTTCCTTGTGGCGACGAACAAGGGGTCGGATATGGCGGCCTATGTGGGGGGCAAGTTGTTGGGGCGGCGCAAGTTGGCGCCGGTGATCAGTCCCAACAAGACGTGGGAGGGTGCGGTGGCGGGATTCGTTGCCGGGGCCGGGGCGGGGGTGCTGGTGGTCCAGGGGACGCTCCTTCATATGGAGATGGGCGCGCCACCGCTCTGGGTGGTGTGGATCTACGCGGCGGCGGTGACGGCGGCGGCGCAGATGGGCGATTTGGTGAAGTCGGCGATCAAGCGGTGGGCGGGGGTGAAGGATTCGGGGCGGCTTTTGCCGGAGTTCGGCGGGGCGTTGGACATGTGCGACAGCTTCATTCTGAGCGCGCCGGTGGCGTGGTTGGGGTTGAAGGATTTCTTAGATGCGCCGTAACGGCATACGTTCTATAGGCGACGATCGGAGGGTGAATCGTGAAACGCTTGCTCGTTGGGGGGGGGGTAGGGGTCCTTCTGCTGGCAGTGGGCGCGATGTGGAGGTGTGGGAAGTTCATCCACAGGGTTGCCGGTGTGGTTGAGCGGGAGGAGGAGGCGCAGCGGCTTTGCGGGCCGGTTGCCGAGACGTTCGCCAAAGGGCTGATGACCGGGGATTACGAGGGTGCCGGTCGATCGATTGCGACCGCTCCGGCGTCGGGATTCGCAATGGAAGGCGTGACGCAGATTTATCAGCTCGCGCTTCAGAACTACGGCGAGCCGCAGGAGATGGTTGTCGATGTCCGGGCGGTGAACCCTGAACGTGCGTCGCTGCCTGAGGGAGTGGATCGCAATGCTGTAGTGGGCAAAGCGATCGTCCGTTTCTGGAATGAGGAAGACGGCTTTTATGGCGTCCTGCTCTGCGTCCGTGAGGGCGATGAAGTGCGGATCGCACATGCGGCTTTCGGCGGAGCTCTGCCGGAAGATCCGGATGAGATCGTGGACCTCGACGATACATCTGATGGGACTTCGGCGCGAACGGTGTTGATCTCAACCATGATCGCCGTTCCGCTGCTTTGCCTGGGGATGCTTGCGGCGGGCACGCTTATGCTTCGGAGCTTCGTCCAGCGAGTGCCTGAGATCATCACACGTGCTCAGATGGATGAGTTCAAGAAGATCGTTGCACGGTGCATGAGAATGGCGTTGGTCGTCCGCTCGATCGGTTGGATCCCGCCGGTGGTATTGGTCCTGGGTTTCGTGATAGGGGAACTCGTTTGGCTGGATCTGCTGTACTGTGTCGTGCCGCTGCTGCTCGTCGTGGGAGTCGCCAAGCTGTGCGGTGGCATCGAGGAAAGGGCCCGGGCCCTGCCGGTGCGGGAGGAGGCGTTGCGGGCGGAACGGAACCATGTGGTCGACGTCTGGGTCAATCAGCCGCGCCCCGACTGGTAATCCACTCGCTCATCGGGCGGGCGCCGCCGCAATCCCAGCACTGCGTCACGGCGAAGGAGAATCGGCAGTGGGGACAGACGGCTTGCGTGGCGAACGTGTCGAACGTCTTGCGGCAATTCGGGCAGGGCCAGAAGGCTCCGACGGGTGGGGCGGATCCGCAGGCGGGGCAGGCCGTGCCGGGATGGCGGGGCGCTTGCGCGACGCGGCGCATGAGATCGGCCTGAAGAAGGCCTCCGAAGGAGTTCATCAGGATGAACACGGAGATGACGCCGAGCCAGAGGTCCTGTATCCATAGAGTCAACCCGATCAGTCCGAGGGCGCCCAAGATCCCGACGGCGGCCGCGGCCATCAAGCTGTACGCGCGTCCCACGGCGAACCACAGGAGGGAGCGGAGGATCTGGCCGCCGTCCAGGGGGTAGATCGGCAGGACATTGAAGATCAGGACGATGAGATTGACGATGAAGATGTCGCCGAGGAAGGCGTAGGCGTTGGGCAGGGTGTCGGCCCACTCCATCGCGCCCGCGGCTATCCAGAGGCTTCCCAGGATCGGGCAGAGGGCCACGTTGACCAGCGGTCCCGCCGCGATGCTCCAGAGCATCGCCCCCGGACGGGGAGGAGGGTTCACGTACGCCACGCCTCCCAGCGGCCAGAGAACGATTTGGTCCGCTCGTCCGCCCACCTGGCGGCAGGCCAAGGCGTGGCCGAACTCATGCATGAGCACGATCAGGAACAGCGTGAGGTATTCGAGGACGTTCCAGAAGGGGGACGAATAACGTTCCGTTCGGGAGGTCAGTTCGATGGCGGCGACGATGAACCAGGACCAGTGGAGGAAGACGTCGATGCCCCACAGCCGGAACAGTCGGATGCCGCCTCGTTGAGTCGGAGTCATGTTGTCGTGCCTCTTGATCGCCGCGGGGTCGGCCGAGCTTCCTTGCCGTAGGAATGCAACGGCCCCGGGTTCTACGGGACACATTATAAGCAGGCCGTCATGGGGGCTGGGAGGGAATGCGGTCCATAGGTTCCACGATTCACCCCGAGAGACCAACCGCGAAGAGCCCCAGAGGCGCGCATCCCTCGATTGGAGCGTCTTCTCTGCGCTACTCACCATCCACGTAACCGTTCACTGGTTCACCCGTTTGTCCGTTCGCCCGTTCCTCCTGGCTTCCTGGCTTCCTCAGAGTATTCTCCGGACGGAAAACGGAGGATCCCCCAGTTCGGTTGCGGTCGCCGCGCTGTGCTCTCCGCGTTTCTCGGCGCTCTCTGCAGTGAACGCTTACGGGAAGTGTTGTCGAACCGGCCCTCACTTCAGCTTGGTCAGCGTCAGCGAGTCGGTCCGGACCGCGACCTGCCCGCGAGACGAGCGAAGCTCCACGACCAGCTCGACGTTGCGGGATTCTTCCCTGATCTCGAACTCGAAGACGACGGGCCGGAAATCGACCGTGCCGGTGAGGCCGTTGGTGCGCGTTGAGCCGCTGATGCGCAATCCGGCCCCGAGGCCTGGGGCGCGACTGCCCTCTTCGAGCTTCACGACGTCTTTGACGGAGAGGATGGCCTGAAAGCGGTACTTTCCTGCGTCGAGGAGCGCGGCGCAGCGGTAGGACGCGATGCAGCGGCCGGAGTTGCCGGCCTTGATGCGCAGCACTTCGACCCCGTTCGACCTTTCCGTCGTGAGAGAGGCGTCTTCGCATTCCGAGTTCGTTCGCCAACGCTTCA
Source organism: Planctomycetota bacterium (assembly GCA_016190155.1). Classification (GTDB taxonomy): domain Bacteria; phylum Planctomycetota; class MHYJ01; order MHYJ01; family JACPRB01; genus JACPRB01. The sequence goes on along the minus strand of JACPRB010000055.1, from coordinate 2,809 downwards.
GGCGCACCGGGACGTTCGGCGGGCACTCGATAGGCTTGGGGTCGGGCATCTTGCTCTGTTCCCGCAGGCTCCTCTCGCGCGCTTCCAGCCCGTTCTTCAGCTCGTTCACCGCGGTCTTGTGGCGGCTCGATGCCTCCGGGTCGCCGCCTTGAAACGCCGGCGCCAGGTGCTTTTCCAGTTCATCGATGCGCTTCCTGAGACGGTTCGCGTTAAAGAGCGGCAGGAGCCTGGCGATCTCCTTGCGATAGTCGGCGCGCCACGCGGGGTTCTTCATGACGGCGTCGGCGGCGAGCGCCACCGGAGGGTCGAGGATCGGCGCGTCGGGTTCCTCGAAGATCTGGTCCATTCCGTGCGGCAGGAAGAATGCCTTGCGGTGGTCGGGTTCGAAGTAGATCCGGTAGTTGTTGCGGTTCTGGCAGTATCCGTCCCAATGGCCGAGCATGAGCTCCATCGCCATCACGGTAATGAACGACTTGATGTCCAACGCCTCGGCGAGACGCGTCGAGCGCCTCACGGGGTCGGGCTCGCGGCAGGCCTCCACGAGATTCCTCAGGTCGGCGCCGTCGTTCGGCCCGAAGCCCTCGTCGCGCTCCAGCCCGGTGTCGATGTCCCTGCAGAAACCGCCGTCGTACAGGTTGCCCGTGGCCTTTTCGAACCCGCGTTTGAGGAGCACCGTATCGAACCCTTCCTTCAGCACGTAGACGCCCGCATCACGCCGGCCGATCCAGACGCGCGCGTGCGTCACTCGGGGGGTGAGGACGCCCGCGGCGCGGAAGAGCTCGGAGCCGAGAAGCTCGCGCAGATGGGAATCGTCCTGCACCGAGTTGTTCAGATGGAACTTGCGAAGGCCGTGGAACTCTTGATCACGGTCCCTCTTGTCCATGCGGATCGTGAACGACGGGTGGTCGTCGAACTGACGGAAGCTCCCCGCCGAGCCCTTGAGCTTGAACGAGACGCCTTCGAACACCGTCCGGTCGTTCTCGCGTAGGCGTCCCTGGACCCACGAGCGCGGCTGAAGGCGCAGGTGTTCCTCGGCGGCATCGTCCAGTTCGATCACCAGGCGCGGGACCTGGCCGCCCTTGAACAAGGCCTCGCTGCCGTCGGAGTCCTTCGGCGCTCTTTGCGCGAACGCGGGCGCGGCCGCGGCGAGCCAGAGGATGGCCGCCGGCGCGCTAGGTTTCGCCCAACTCCACATGCTGTACTCCCTTGACGTTGTTCAGCGCGCGGGGGAGGGCCACGGCGTCGCCCGGGTTGCGCAGGCGCACCCAGTACGTCAGTTCCATCGCCGCGCCCTGCCGCGCCGTGGCCGTGCGCGCGAGGCGCCGGCTCGCGACGTGCGCTCGCAGCACTTCGTCCAGAATCGCGGTCGGATCATCCGCGACCCCGATGCGGACGAGGAGCGGGATTTCGGGACCTTCCGTTGCCGCCGGCGTGTTCCGGCGCGCCAGGAACAGGGCGAGCGCGGCGACGATGGGAACGCCCAGGAGCAGCAGCGCCCAATTCCCGACGCCCGCCGCCATGCCGGCGACGACGGCGAACACGACGAAGGCGGTATCGCGGGTGTCCTCGACGTTGGTTCGAAAGCGGACGATGGCGAGGGCTCCGACGAGGCTGAAGGCGCGGGCGACGCTGTCGCCGATGACCATCGTGACCATGGCGACGAGGACGGTCAGGAGGACGATGGCGGTGGCGAAGGGATCCGTTCTCTGACGCGCGAGGCAGCGCCGATAGGTCCAGGAGACCGCCAGCCCGCCCAGGGTCGCCACGAGGATGTGCAGCGCGAGGCCGCACAGGTGCGAGAGCGACCCAAGGGTGAGCGGGGTCCAGGGATCAGAGGGCATGTGGGGATTCTCCTCCCGCAAGATCCTCCACGCGGCACGCGCGTCGATACTTCGAAAAGGAGGTGGGCTTGAGGCCGAACCGCGCGATGAGGTGCTTCAGTTGCGCCGGCATCGTGTCCACGAATTTCAGCTCGCACACCACGAGGCCGTCGCACACTCGTTTGCCGCCTTGGACGGGTCGCACCGACCATCCGTCGGCGCGCGCGACCACGATGTCCCGGTCGAGCGTGATCCGGAACGCTTCGTGGTCGCCGCCGAAGAATGCGGCGCGTCTGTAAGCGAGCCGGCAGACGGGGCCGAACGCCCGCCCGGCGATCTCCCGGCGAAACCATTCGCCGGCCCAGCCGTCGGAATGTGCGTCGGCGGCGCGTGCCACGTCGCTCTCCGCGACCGCGGTCCGTTGCTTGCGCACCGAGTCGCCGCGCCGGACCTTTCGCTCGAGGTACGCCAGGGTTTCGTTCGCGTACCGCCGGACCCTGTATTTCGTGCCTGCGAGCTCGGGCGCATCGTGGAATGCGTCGAAGCGAGGGGTGTCAAGGTAGAGCGTCGTGACGGCATATCCGCCGCGGGCGTCGGCATGCGGGTCGGGGCGCATTTCGTCATGGGCCCACTCTTCGATGTCGGCCGCCTTGTCCGCGTCGACCGCGAACTTCAATTCGAAGGCGTTGTCCGCGTCGGTTTCGATCCGGTTCGAGTACGTCCCGCTTTCCGGGCTCTGTTCGGCGTCTTCGCTCACATGCGTTCGTTTGCTCCTGGATGCTGCGGTTCGGCGGACGGAGAAACCCGCTCAGGAGGGTCGTTTCTCCAAGCCCAAAGGAAGTGTATCCCATCTTGAACTTGGCCATTCCCCGTGGCTTGCCACGGGGAAATACCTTATAGAAGGAGGGCATGAGAGCGGTTCGGCGGAGCGCGCATAACGTTTACGAGATTCACTATCACATTGTGACGCCGGTGAAGTACCGCAAGGC
>JACPRB010000050.1 GCA_016190155.1 Planctomycetota bacterium | reverse complement strand
GGGCGGGGCGAGGGTGAGGGCATTGTAGGTGGCGTTGAGGTCGGTGTTCTCGCGGTGGAAGTAGAGGGTCATTTGTCCGCCGGTGACCGGCGATGTCGGCGCGGCGCGTCCTGGGGCTGGGGCGAGGCAGATCGACGCGATTAGGAGGAGAGGCGTGCGCCGGAGGGTCCGCCACGCCGCACCGGCGGCACGGCCGCCGTTTCGCATAATGCATACCGTATGCATTATGCGAGACAGAGTTCCTCGGTGGTTACGGAGGGGATACGCCGCCACTGCATATAGTATACATTAACGTTCTATGCGCGCGGAAGGATATCCGGCAGCGCCCGATCGCGGCGGACGGGTTCGATCGCGGCCGCAGGAAAGAGGACGCCCGCGCGGAAACGGTCAGGTCTTCTCCGTGTCCTCGGGTGTTCGAAGAGCCCGGCGCTTCCCGAGATTTCGTTCGGAGGCGCTCCGCCGCATCAACGCGGGTATAATTGACTACGGTCCCCGAAGCGCACCATGCACCTTCCCGAAGACGACTTCTATCTGGGACGGCATCTCCTTGAGAACAATCTGGTCTCCCGCGAGGCGTTGCTGGAGTGCCTGTTCCAGGCGGCTCAGGAGCGGAAGGCCGGGGACCGCCCGGGGTATTCCCGTCCGCTCGGCGTGGTGCTCATCGCCCGCGGCCTCCTGACCGAGGAGGAACTCAACCGCATCCTGGCTTCGCGGATGTCCGGCGAAGGGAGCGCGCGAAACGTCAGCGAGGCCGAGGTGGGGAAGCTTCTCGTGGCCGCGGGGATCCTGCACCAAGAGGACGTCCAGGAGTGCGTTCGGCTGCAGCAGGAGATGCGCGCGGCCGGCCGGAAGCCTCCACGGCTGGGCGAGATGATCGTCCAGCGTGGCCTGGCCACGGAACAGCAGGTGATGCGCGTCCTGGCTTATCAGAAGCGGCTGCTCTTCACGTGTGCGGGATGCGGCGTGCGCGTGAGCACCGTGGCACCTCCGCCGGGGACGCGCTACCGCTGCAAGAAATGTGGAGGCGTCCTGGGCATCGCGAAGGCTTCCGGCCCGGCGGCGCCTCAGGGCGGCATGGGCTTGCGCGAGACCGAGCACGCCGCGGACGAGCAGATCGAGATCGACCGCGCCGTGGCGGCTTATCTGCGCCAGAAGGACCTCGTTCGTCGCGATCAGCTGCGCGAAGCCCAGCACTTGCAGGCCGAATTCGCCCGGTACGGGCTGACCGTGCCGGTGGCGGAGCTACTGCGTCGGATGAAGGCGCTCACCTGGGAGCAGCAGAACGAATTGTCCGGCGTCGATTTCGGCAAGATCATCCAGGGCGCGGAGTGGGAGAAGCAGTCCGTTCCCGGATACAAGCTTCTCGCGCGCATCGCCAGCGGCGCGTTCGCCACGATCTACACGGCGGAGTCCCTTTTCGGCGGCGAGAAAGTCGCCGTCAAGCTGCTGCATCTGGAACGGGCCAAGGATGAGCGCGCCGTGAAGCGTTTCCAGGAGGAGGCGGCGCTTCTGCGACGCCTGGATTGTCCGCTGATCGTTCGGGGCATCGAGTACGGCATGGAGCGGGGACAGCACTACATGGTGATGGAGTATGTGGATGGGCGGTCCGTGGGGCAGGCGCTGTCGGAGAGCGGCGTGTTCCCGCTGAGGGCCGCGCTGGCGATCACGCGGCAGGTGGCGGAGGCCTTGCACTATCTGCACGCGCAGGGAACCCTCCACCGGGACATCAAGCCCGACAACGTGCTGCTGGACGGCCAGGCGCGCGTGAAGCTGTGTGATCTCGGGTTCGCATGTCCGAAGCCGGAAGGGAACGAGGCGGATGCCAAGGTGGGAGCCGATCTCTACTCGCTGGGGATCCTGCTCTATGCGCTCCTGACGGGTCACGAGCCGTTCGCGGGCAACTCTTCGGAGGAGCCCCTGAGCGACCAGGTCTCCGCCGGCGTGCCCGTACCGAATCTGATGATCGTACAAGCCCCGGCGGAAGTGGTGCAGCTCCTGAAGAAACTGATGCATCCGGATCGAGCCAAACGGTTCGGGAGCGCGATCGACGTCGTCGCGGCCGTGGATCGGATCAAGACGGCATGATGGACGAAGCCAAGCTGGGCCGGCTGTTGCTGGAGCGCGGGCTCCTCTCGCAGGAGGAGTACGACGACGCCACGCGCCTGTCCCAGGCGACTGGCCGTCCGCTGGGAGCGATCCTGGTGGAGAAGTCGTATCTGAGCCGCGTGCAGGTGGAGGACGCGATCGCCGTCATCGAGAAGCGCATGCGGTTCTGCGGGCGATGCAACATCGCGGTCTACGTTCCCGTCGTCACTCCGGAGGGCGAACGCTGTTCGCGATGCGAGAACTTGCTGGAGTGGCGGGAGGTGGTCGCGGGGCCCCAGGTGCAGGAGCTTGAGAGCATCGTGCAGCTGACGAAGGACGACCTGCCGCAGGACGTGGCGACCGCCCGCGCGATTCCTTCGCGCATCTTCGGCAAGTACATCCTCCTCGAAGAGCTCGGGAAGGGCGGCTCGGGGGTGGTGCAGAAGGCGTGGGACTCGATGATCGGGGAGTACGTGGCGCTCAAGTTCATGCGCGAGCCGAGCAGCGTGCCCAATTCCGTCGAGGAGGCGAAGAAGCAGCGCAAGGCGAAGATCCTGGATCTCCTGCAGGAGGCCCGGGCCGCCTTGCGGCTGAGACATGAGCACATCGTGGCGATCCGCGACGTGGGACGCATCAGCGGACAGTTCTACATCAGCATGGAGTACATCGAGGGAGACACCCTCTCCGACCACATCCGGGCGGCGCAGACGCGCGGGCGTCTCTCGTCGTTGTACGAGGATCCCTTGTTCTACCTGAAGGGACTGTTGGACGTGGCCAACGCGATCCACTACGCGCACACGTTTCCGAAGCCGATCGTGCACTGCGATCTGAAGCCGAGCAACATCCTCATCAGCGTGTCGGGATGCGCCTACGTCATGGACTTCGGCCTGGCGCGGGCGCTCAACGTGCCGCGCGAAGACGATCAGTTCGTGCGGGGCACGCCGTCCTACATGGCGCCGGAGCAGCTGACGGGACGGTCCGAGGACATCGGGATCTGGACGGACGTCTACGGGCTGGGAGGGATTCTCTACGAGCTGCTGACGGGTCAGGCGGTATTCACGGGCGAAACGCCGGACATCCTGGCGCGGACGATGCGGGACCCTCCGCAGCGTCCGAGCGAGCTGGTGCGCGCGACGCCGGAGGCGCGCCGGCACGACACGACGCAGATCCTCACGAAGTTCACCAAGCTGGAGACGATCTGCTTGCGGTGCCTGGCGAAAGACCCGCGCGATCGTTACCCGACCGTACGCATGTTCGCGGAAGATCTGGAAAGCGTGGTGGCCGCGCTGGAGCGACGTCCGGGCAACGATACCGACGTGGTGCCGCCGAAGCTGCGCGAGGCGCAGGCGCGGGCCGAGTTCCGGCGCGTCGACGACCACATCACGCAGCTCAACCTCGAGGCGGCGCTCTCCGAAGCGGACCGATTGAATCAGAAGCGCGACGACACGGTCGCGCGGGATTGGGTGGCGGATCGGCGCAAGCAGGTGCAGATCCTGGAGCGATTCCGCGAGCGGCTGGTGCAGTTCATCAACGAGCGCCGGCCCAAACTGGCGTCACTGCAGCTCGTGGGGGCCACGCTGGGGGCGTCGGAGATCCTGAAAGCGACGCCCAGAAAGCTCGTGGTCTTCCATCGGGAGAAGCCGATGGAGATCGATTGGGGCGGCCTGGCGCCCGCGCAGGTGGTCGCATTGGCGGAGCTCACGCAGATGGCCGAGCCCGAGGACCGGCTGGCCTTGGGCATCTTCTGCCGACACGCGCGCCTGCTGGAGAACAGCATCGGGTATCTCACGTCCCTGATCGGCACCGCGTTGGAACCCGCGGCGCGACAGTTCCTGAGCGCGCCTCTTGAGTGAGGAGTTCGTCCGTTCGCCGGTTGACGAAACCGGGGAACGGGTGAACTCATGAACGGATGGACTAATTTCGGTGGAACACGAGGTGGTCGTGAGACACGTGGATCGCGACCGTGTCTCCCCGGCGAATGCGGCCGTCGATGATGAGATCCGACAGCCGGCCTTCGACCTCGCGCTCGACCGTCCGGCGCAGCTCGCGCGCGCCGTACGCGGGCTTGTAGCCCTTCTCGGCGAGGAAATGGGGGACGGAGCCCGCGACGTGCAGCGTGAGCGGGATCGTGGCCGCGTGGCGCTTCACGTCCTCCAGCATCAACTCGGCTATACGCACGCACTCCTTGAGCCCGATGGGATTGAACAGCACCACCTCGGAGATGCGATTGACGAACTCCGGCTTGAACCGCGTCTTGAGGCACGCGATCATCTCGTCGAAGATCTCGTGGCGCGACAGGTTGCGCTTTCCGGCGTCGAAGCCCATCCGGTTGCGAAGCTCCTCGATCTCGTCGGCGCCGACGTTGGACGTGAGGATGATGAGCGTGTCGCCGAACGGCACGCGGCGTCCTTTGTTGTCGGTGATGAACCCCTCGTCCATCATCTGGAGCAGGAGGTCGTGCACCTTAGCGTCGGATTTCTCGATTTCGTCGAACAGGACGAGCGCCTGTCCGCGCGCGGCAATGGCTTCGGACAGCAGCCCCGATTGCTCGTGACCGATGTAGCCCGGCGGAGAGCCGACGAGCTTGGCCACCTCGTGGGGCAGGGCGTACTCGCTGCAATCGACGCGGACCATCTTGTCCGGGTCGCTCCAGAGGCAAACGGTCAGCGCCTTGGCCAGCTCCGTCTTGCCGACGCCGGTCTGGCCGACGAAGAAGAACGTGGCCATGGGACGCGCCGGATCCCGCAGGCCGGTCATCGCCTTCTTGACAGCACGAGAGACGCTGGCGATGGCGTGCTCCTGGCCGATGACGCGTTGCGAGAGGCGTTCCTCCATGTCCTTCAGGTGATTCAGGTCTCTCGCGGCGGGGGCCTCCCTACGTTCCAGGAGATGGATCTCCGTCTTGCCTTCGTCCGTGACGGGGATGCTGATGCGTCTGAGGTCCAGCGCCGGACTCACCTCGACGCACAGCAGATAGAGCCTGTCTTCCAGAGCCGCCTGTTCGGCCACTCCCCCTTTGGCGAACTGCGGCAGGAGCAGCTCGGTGTAGTTGACCACGCAGGCGTTCAGGACGAGCGCGATGTAGCCGCGCCGCGTGCTGACCCGGACATCCTTGAGAAGGGTCTCAGCTTCCGCATCGGTGAAGCGCCGGATCTTCACGAAGCCATCGATGGGCTCGAAGTACTTCAGCACCGCGTTGGGCTCGATCCTCATCATAGCTCATGGTCCCCCTCCGGTCATATTATACGATGTCTCCGGGCGAGTGCATCGGCGGAGCGGATAACTTCGCTCACCCACGAGCCGCTCGGGCATCCTGGATCGTAAGCGCATGAGCCTGGCGGCAAACACGTTGCGTCGCGCGGCCCATCAGACCCATTGACGGCGTTGAAACCTACGTCAGCAGCACGACCTTTCCGAACGTCTCGCGGGCCTCGATTCGCCGGTGCGCCTCGGCGGCATCCTTGAGAGGAAGGACGGCGTCGATAAGCGGACGGACCTTTCCTTGGAAAAGGCACCGCAGCGAAGCCGAGAGATCGCTGTTGTTGCCCATCGTGGATCCGTGGATTTCGATCTGCCGATAGAAGACGTGCCGCAGATCCTCCGTCGGGTCATAGCCGCTCGTCGCTCCGCACGTAACCAGCCGCCCGCCGCGTCGTAAACAGAGCAGACTCTTTCCCCAGGTTTCCTTGCCGATGTAATCCACCACGACATCGACTCCGCGCTTGCCCGTGATCTCGCGCACGCGCTTGACGACGTCTTCGCGGGCGTGGTTGACGGCGAAGTCCGCGCCCAAGGCCTTCGCCTTCCCGCACTTCTCATCCGTGGACGCCGTCGCGATGACGCGCGCGCCGGCGAGCTTGGCCAGCTGCACGCAGATCGTGCCGACGCCGGCTCCGGCGGCGTGGATGAGGACGTCTTCTCCCGCGCGCACGCGCCCTCGGACCATGAGCATGCGCCACGACGTCAAGAAGACCAGCGGCGCGGCCGCGGCTTGATCGAAGGGGAGCGTGTCCGGGATCGGGATCACCGACGTCGCCGGCACGACCATTCGCTCCGCATAAGTGCCGTCGACATGCTCGCCCCAGATCGCGTACCGCAGACACATGCTCATGTCGCCGCCGGTGCAGAACTCGCAGACACCGCAGCTCGTGTGCGGATTCAGAAGGACGCGTTGGCCGACCTTGACCGCATCGACCCCGGGCCCGATCTCGCGCACGACGCCCGCCGCATCGGCGCCCGGGATCCTGGGCAAGGGAATGGACAGTCCGGGCATTCCCCTGCGGACCCAGATATCCAGGTGGTTGATGCCGGCCGCTTTGATCTCGAGCAGAACCTGTCCGTCGCGCGGACTGGGGTCAGGCACTTCCTCGACCTTCAGTACCTCTGGAGCGCCGTGCTGATGAAAACGGATCGATTTCATAGCATCAAGAACGCCTATCAAAGTGAACCGCTCTGTGACATCTTGGCGATCCGGCCGTTCGCTGGTCGTGGGTCCAACCGCCTTACGTCAAAATGAATCTCATTCTGTCAGCGACTTCAAGGACCTCTTCTCTGGGTCCTCCGCGTCCTCTGGTGTTGGTTTTTCTCAGGGTCCTCTGCTCCCCTCTGGGTCCTCAATCCCTACCCGGGTCTCGGCCGGCGCCTGAACTTCTCGTACAGTCGCGTGTGCTTCGTCTCCAGAGACTGCGCCTCGCCGTCGATGAAGAGCCAGACGATATCGGTGATGATCTCCAGCGGATCGCCCGTCGTGACGATCAGGCTCGCCGCCTTCCCGGGCTCGATCGAACCGTAGCGATCCGCCACCCCGAGGATGCGCGCGGGATAAATCGTCACGGCCTTCAACGCTTCCTCCGGCGGCAAGCCGTACGATGCCGCCAACCCCGCCTCGTACGGGAGATTTCTCGCGTTTGTGGCGTCGAACGACGCGATCGCGAACGCAACCCCCGCCTGCTGCAGCCGCAGCACGTTGGTGTACGCCGCATGGTACGGATCGTGCCGGCGCGTCGGCAGGCTGCCCACGGGCCCGATGATCACGGGGACCTTCTTCTGGGCCAGCAGCGATGCGCATTTCCATGCCTCGCGCCCTCCCGCGATGACGGGCTTCAGGCCGAACTCCTCCGACGTCGCCAGCGCCCACCGGATGTCGAGCACGTCGTCGGCCCGGAAGACCACGGGCCTTTCGCCTCTCATGTACGGCAGCATCGCCTCAAGACGGATATCCCGCTCCGGATGAAGACCGGCATCCGTCGCCTTCTGAAAACGGCGTGCCGCTCCGAAGAATTCCTTCAACTCCTTGGGGCGGGCGTCCTCCTTGGCTTTGGGATCCGGCTCGTCCGGCTTGCGAATCGGCGGCACATCGACGTGGAGCGCCAGCGGCGACACGACCGTCATCTCCGCCGGCACCCAGCCGCAAAGCCGCACCAGCGCGCTCCGGCCGCTGATGAGGCCGCCCGTGGGCGCCGTCACCGCCATCGTGAGCCCTCCCGCGCGGGCCACCGGAATGATCTCGCTGTGCGGATTGAGGGCGACGGCGGCGCGCAGATCCGGCTGAAGTCCGCCGATCTCCGCCTCGTCGCGCGTTCCCTGGACGGAGCCGATCTCCGTGATCCCGATGGTGGTCGCCGCATCGATGAATCCGGGATACACGTGAAGTCCCGTCGCGTCGAGTTCGCGCGTCCCGACCGGGATGTTGACGTCGACCCCGACCGCTTCGATCCGCTCGCCTCGGATGAGAACCGTTCCCTTCCGGAACGACGGACCCGACACCGGGTGGACCGTGGCGTTGCGAATCGCGATCAGGCGCTCCTGTGGCGGCGGCTCGGGAGCGCGGCGCGGGCGAGCCGCCGGCTGGAATCCCGTCGTCGCGTTGTTGGGGAGGGAGGACTCCTCGAAGTACACCTCGCCGTCGATCAACGTCATCACGCAGCGCGAGTACGTCGACATCGGATGCCCGTTGAACACCGCCAAGTCAGCGTGCTTTCCCGCCTCGATGGTGCCGACCATACGATCGATGCCGAGCTGGATCGCGGGATTCAACGTGATCATCTTCAGCGCGTCCGATTCGGGAACACCGCCGTACTTCACCGCCTTGGCTGCCTCCAGATACAGGTGCCGGATCAGTTCGTCGCTGTCGGAATTCAAAGATACGGTCACGCCCGCCGCATGCATGATCGCCATGTTGTACGGAATGGCGTCATACGCCTCGATCTTGAAGCCCCACCAGTCGGAGAACGTCGACGCGCCGGTGCCCGCCGCCGCGAGCTCATGCGCGACCTTGTATCCCTCGAGCACGTGCTGGAGCGTGGCGACGCGGAAGCCGAAGTCCCGCGCGATCTCGAGGATCATCAGCATTTCATCCGCGCGGTAGCCGTGGCAATGGACGAGGATATCGCCTTTGAGCACGCCGGCGAGCGTCTCAAGGCGGAGATCGCGGCGCGGCGAAGGCCCTTCGCGCGTCTTCTCCCACGCGTCCCACGTCCGGAGATACTCCTGAGCCTCCGTCAGCGCGCGTCGAAGCGTAGCCTCCACCCCCATGCGCGTGTTGGGAAAGCGCTTGCCGCGCCTTTCGCCCCAATTGGATTGCTTGACATTCTCTCCGAGGGCGAACTTGATCCCGCGCGGCGCGCCCTCGAAAAGCAGTTCATCGCCCTTCCTGCCCCATCGGAGCTTGATGACGGCGTTCTGCCCGCCGATCGTGTTCGCGCTCCCGTGCAAGATGTTCGCGGTGGTCACGCCTCCGGCGAGGGCTCGGTATATCGCGACGTCGTTCGCGTCCACGACGTCCGCGATGCATACCTCCGGCGTCACCGACTGCGCCGATTCGTTGAGCCCCCCTTCGACGGCGATGTGCGAATGGCAGTCGATGATCCCCGGGATGATCGTGCGCCCTGTGGCGTCGAGTTCCATGACCCCGGCGGGCGCCGCGATGTTCCGTCCGACGGCGGCGATCTTTCCCTGTCGAACGAGGACGCACCCGTTCTCGATCGTTCCAGAAGGGCCAAGCGTGATGACCGTCGCATTCTTGAGGAGAACGTCGCCGCCCGTGTGCGTCTTCGGGAGGCGGCTCGCGTCCGACTCGATGTCGGCGTCTCGGACATCTTGCGCGAGAGCGACGCCACCCAGCAGAAGAAGCAACGCAATGCGCATGGATCACTCCGGCCGCACGGCCGTCCACTCGATATCGAGTCCCTCGGGTCCCTTCATGGTGCCCGCCAGTTTGTTATCTTTGAGAACGCCCACGAATTCTCGCGTCTCCGTTCCAAGTTTGAATGTGAATTCAAAGTTGCGGCCCGCGACTCTGCCCTCGATGTCCGCCTCCCCCTTGGGCGTACGGATGGTTCCGGCGACATCCGCGTCGGTTTGTTTGAGCTCCATCGACGCGGTGAGATCCTTTACGGTGAGCCTCCATAGGCCGGCGACGTCGATTTCCGGAGGTCCGCGCTTCTTCGTTCCGACATCCCATTTTCGCCCGTCGGCAAAGACGACCTTCACCTTGATGCGGCGATCGCCGAGCTGTCCGGAAAGAACGGTCAGATTCGCGACACTCCCCATCGTCAGCCGTCCGAGTCGGGATTCGACGCCGAGGAGGGCCGCGGGGGCGGCCGTCAGCGCGCTGAGCGCCGTCTCCCGGGGACGACCGCGCGACACCAGCTGCTCGATCTTCTCGAGCACGTCATCGGGGGCGATTCCCCGCGAGGTGAAGCAGAAAGGGATGCCGTTTTCGTGGAGTCGAATGGCGCATCGAACGCGTTCCTCCCATTCGCTTCGCTCGAGTTCCTTGAGGCGTTCCGGCTTGATGTCACGAATGTCGTCTCCCGTCTTCTCCTCCTTCGGCTCCTTGGGCCACTTCAACGAGAGGACGACGGGCACGCCGGCGCGTTTGAGTCGCTCCGTGACCTTAAATGCCTCCGCGCCGCCGACGATGGCCATGGGGAAGCCGAACTCTTCGGCCAGCGTGAGCGCGCCACCGATCTCGATCTCCGAGTCGGCCAGCCAGAACACGGTGATCCGCCGCTCGATCACGTCCTGAAGGGCCTCAAGACACGGGTCGGCCGGCGGGCGCCGGCCATCGGGCTTCTTCATGTATGTCTCGCGCACATCGCGGTGCCGGCGCGCGTCCAGCAGGGATTGCCGTAGGTGGGCCATGGCTCCCATGAGCGTCGTCGGATACCCTTCGCCGTAGCTGTGGAACGAGGCGTACATGCCCGTGGACGGGCGCAACATGCTGTTGCGGCGCGGCTCGCCACTCAGGGCGAGGAGGGCGCCGCGTCCGGACCAATACTCCTCGCCGACCGCCACGACGGCCGACGTGAAGCCGCCGGCGCGCCACTTCGCCGCCTCGTCCTGCGCAAGGACCGCCACGTCGGCCGCATTCACCTCGGCCCGGATGCCTTTGCGATTGGCGGGCTCCATTCCGCAGGACGGTCCTCTGGCGAAATCGGTCGGTTCCCCTTCGACCGAGCGGCGTTGTTCCTCCGTTCGTTTGGTCGCCGCAAGCCCCAGGTTCGTATAGGCGTCGATGAACCCGGCGTAGACGGTCAAGCCCGAGCCGTCGACGATCTCGGCGTCGGCCGGCGGCTGCAGCGTCTCGCCGACGCCCGCGATCAAGCCGTCACGCAGAACGATCGTCGCCTTCTCCAGAGTGGTATTCGGGTCGATCACGATGCGCGCGTCGACGATGGCGGCAGGCGGAGGATCCGTCTGGCCGGCGCCCATCAACGAGACGGCAAGGAGGAGCGCGGGAGCGGCGCTGAGCATGTCGGAATCCTACTTGCGCAGAGCGTACTTGCCTTCGCCGGCCTTGACGAAATCCTTGTTGATCTTCAAGGCTTGGTGGACGGCTCGGAGGAAAACCTTGAACTGCGATTCCGTCTTGTATCCCGTCTTGAGGACGAGCGTGGCGAGTTCCCGGGCCGTCGCCGAGCCCGTCTTCCTCAGGGTTTCAATCAAGTGCGATCGAAGGCTGCCGGGGCGCGGGGAACGGCGAGCCTTTCGTTGTGTTGCCCTCCTGCGGGGAGCCCCCGAGGCGCGTCGGATGGTGCGAGCCAACTTGCGGTCGAGGCGCTGCAATACGCCTCGAGCTTGTCCCAACTTCGTCGAGAGATTCTCCACGCGCCCCATAACCGACTGGCGAGCGGCGTAGAGTTTCTTGGCGACCAGGAATCCCTTGATCGACAACTTTGACAGGACCTCTTCGATGGAAACCATAAGCCGTAAGCCTTAAGCAGTAAGCCAGAAAGTGTGACCTGAGGACGCTAGGCTACGATTTGTCCGTCAGTTCGCGCAAGGAATTGTCCGACCGTAACCGTTTACCGGTTCACCCGTTTACCCTCCGTAGCCTTTCCCACAGCTTCGTGTTCTGTGCGACGGCGAAGGAGGGTTCATCCGTTCCTGGCTTCTGGTCCGTGCGGGCATCCGTTCTCCGCTGGCCGCACACGACCTCTTGCAAAGGCCTTCGAGCGCAGGAACGGGTAAACGCGAGAACCGGTGAACGGAAGAACGAATGAACGGCTGAACGGTTGCGTCCGACCTACGTCGCGCGCCTCAGGCGCGAGATTTCCTTCATGACCGCTTCGAGCTCGGCGTCGGTCGTGTAGAAGTGCGGCGACAGCCGGATGCCGCAGCGCGGGCGGTAATCGAGCAGGAATCGCCGCTTGAGGAGTCGGCGATGCGCCTCCTCCGCGCCGGGGAAGTCCACGCATACCATGCCACCTCGCTGCGACGGGTGACGCGGCGTATTCACCTTGAGTCCCAGGTCGTCGGCCATTTCGATCAGGAGTCCGGTTTGACGAATCGATTTCTCGCGGATGCGGCGGATTCCGATGTCCCTGATATAGGATCGCCCCGCCGCGGACGCGTAGATGGCAGGGATGGAGGGCGTTCCGCCGAGGAAGCGCGATACGTCCTTGCTGTAACGGATGCGGTCGAAGACGAAGCCGAAGGGCGCTTCATGGGAGAACCAGCCGCACAGATAAGGCTCCATCCGCCGGATGTGCTCCTGCTTTACGTAGCAGTAGGCGGCACCGGGCCCGCCGCAGAGCCACTTGACGGATCCGCCCGTCAGGAAGTCGCAGTCGATATCGACGACGTCCACGGGCACGGTCCCCACGGCTTGGTACGCGTCGATGATCGCGAGGGCGCCTTTCGCTTGGGCCGCCCGACAGATGGCCTTTGCGTCTTGAATGTAGCCGCTGCGGAAGAGGACGAGCTCGACGACGACCGCAGCGGTGCGATCGTCGATCGCGTCGATGAACTTCTGCGTGTCGACGGTGATGCGGTCGTCGGATCGGACGATATCGACGCGCGCCCCGAGACGCTCCTGTTCCTTCCACACGTAGTGCACGCTCGGGAAATTCATGTCCGTATACACGACGCGATTGCGCTCGGGCGTGTACGTGAGGCACGACGCGATGATGCCCATCCACGAGGAGACATTCTGGTGCACGGCCACCGTGCCCGCCGGCGCGCCGATCAGGCCGGCGATTTCGTCGCCCGTCCGGCGGACCATGGGCAACCACTCGCGCCACGCCTCGATCGACTGGTTCACCCAGGCGTCGCCGAAGGCCTTCAGCCGCTCGTAGCCGCCCTTGGGCATGGCGCCGAGGGAATGGCTGATGAGGTGGGTCGAGTGCGCCAGCGTAGGGAAGTCATCGCGGACGCGAGCCATCACATCTCGGTTCGAGCGGCCCATAAGACGGGGAAGAACCTCTTATCCAACGTCGATTGCAGGTACTCCACGCCGTGCGTGCCCATGGGACCGGCTTGCCCGAGGGCGTAGGCGGCGACTTTCTCTCCGGTGCCGGCCTTGCGTCCGATCATCCGCTCCGCCATCTTCAAGTGATGCTGCCGGTAGAGCGCGAAGTCCTCGTCGAAGGCGATCATCGCCTCGCAGAGGGCGCGAAGCTCGTATTGCCGTTCGTCGCGGTAGATGGCCACAATCGCGGCACGCTGTTCGGATTCCGTGGCGATCCGGAAGCCGCGACGCTTCAGATGCGTCACGACGATGTCCCAGAGCGCGGGTTGCCGGAGGCGCGCCCGCAGTCGATCCACCACCCCGGGATCCTTCTCGAAGATGCGCACGTATCGTTCGTCGCGCAACCCGCACGCGAACTCGAGTTCCCGGAACTGGAACGATTGGAATCCGCTGGCGGGTTTGAGCAGGTCGCGGAAGGCGAGGAAGTCGGAGGGGACCATCGTCTCGATGACCTCGAGGGCCGGAATGAAGCACCGGACGATGGCGCGGAGCCGGCGGAACAGCCGCTCGGCCTCGAGAACGCGGTCGGTGGCCAGGTGCGCCGCGATGGCGTCGACCTCATGCAGCATCTGCTTGAACCAGAGCTCGAAGGTCTGATGGACGATGATGAACTGGAGCTCATCGTGACACGGGGGCGCCGACCGCGGCTTCTGCAGAGAGAGCAGATCCTGGAGGCCCAGATAGCCGCCGTACGTCAATTCCGACTCATCATGCATACGGCGGATCATAGCAGACGGAAAGGCGGCTGACTATAATCCCCCGGCAATCGATGCACACGACTCTTGCGTTGATCAACGGGCTTGTCCGCACGATGGATCCGGCGCGCGGCGAGGCGCAGGCCGTAGCGTGCGCGGGGCCGCGGATCGCCGCCGTGGGCGGCGTCCAGAACGCCTTGGATTCGCGGACGCGCATCCTTGATCTCGGAGGACGCACGGTCGTTCCTGGATTCATCGACGCCCATGCACACTTGGCGATGCTCGGCGAGCGCGCGCTGGCGCTGGATCTCTCGACGGCGCGATCGTTCGATGAGATGGTGGAGCGCGCGGCGGTTTCCCCGCCTCGAGAGGGGTGGATCATCGGGCATGGATGGGATCTTCGGGGCGCCCTCACGCATGATCGGTTGAGCGCGCGCACGCCGGACGCGGCGGTGTGGCTGCTTCGAAAGGACGCGCACAGCGGGCTGGCGAATGCGCGCGCGCTGGCGCTGGCGGGCATCGATGAACACACCCCGGATCCGCCGGGCGGGAGGATCGCCCGTGACGCGCTGGGACGGCCGACCGGCATGCTCTTCGAGGCCGCGATGGATCTCATCGACCGACGCGCGCCGCGGGCCGATCTCATCGCATGTCTGGAGGCGGGGCAGGCTGCAGCGCTGCGATCGGGCGTGACGTGCGTGCACGATGCCTGCGTGGATGCGGCGCTGGCCGCCGCGTACCGTCGGGCGTCGCTCCGCCTGCGCGTGTACGGCATGTACTGGGATCGCGACCAGGAATCCCTGGCGGGATTCGCGCGCGAGACGGAGCCGGAGCAGGGGGAGCGCTTCACCTTGCGGGCGATCAAGCTCTTCGTGGACGGATCGCTCGGATCGGGCACGGCGTGGATGCTCGACGGCCGCGGCGTAGGGCGGTTGACGGCGCGCAAGATCCGCGAGGTGGCCCGATCGAAGTGGCAGGTCTGCTGTCACGCGATCGGAACGCGGGCGAATCGGGAAGTGGTCGAAGCGTACGCCGGATTGCCGGAAGGGGCACGCGCCAGAGTCGAGCACGCGCAGCATGTGGATCCCGACGACATTCCTGGATTCCGCGGCTTGATCGCGAGCATGCAACCTTCGCACGGAATCGCGGACCGTGAGATGATCGAAACGCTTCTCACGGATCGGGAGCGGCGCGGATCATATGCCTTCGAGGTCCTGGCTCGGGCGGGCGCGCGCGTGGTCTTCGGTTCGGATGCGCCCGTGGAGCGGATCGATCCACGATGGACCTTCGATTGCGCGGTGCGACAGGGAGTAGAGCCTCACGATGCGCTGCGCGCGATGACGGCGGACGCGGCGTACGCGGGGTTCATGGAGGAGGAGATCGGCATGATCCGGCCTGGACTGAGGGCGGACCTGGCGGTTCTGGAGGACGACTGGGTCGGACACCGGCGGGCGAGCCGCGTTCTTATGACGATCGTCGACGGAGAGGTGGCGTGGGTTGATCCGGATTGGACATCGATCGGAACGGAGGAGTAGAATCCAGCGCTCTATGAAGGTCATCGATGCCCATGTCCACGTTCAGCCGTGGAAGATGCTCAAGCCCGAGGTGCTGGCGGTCATGCTGGGGAGCCGCCGGGACATGGCGGCCGTTCAGGAGATGATGTACGACCCCGGGAAGCTCCTGGCCTACATGGATCGCGAAGGAATCGAGCGCGTGGCGGCGATCAACTACGTCAGTCCGGACATCATGGGGTTCACGGACGACGTGATCGACTACGCGGCCGACTACGCCCGGCGGTCGGAGGGGCGGGTGCTGGCGATCGGGTCGGTGCACCCGACACGCGCGCAAGACCCGCGTCGGGCGGTGGAGAAGCTCGTGACGTCGGGATTCCGGGGCCTCAAGCTCCATCCGGCGCATCAGGCGTGCTACCCTAACGCGTATCGCGCGGGGAACAAGATCCTCGAAACGGTGTACCGCGAGGCGGAGTCGGCCGGCCTCGTGCTCTACGTGCACACGGGCACGTCCATCTTTCCCGGGGCGCGCAACGTCTATACCGATCCGATCCACTGCGACGACATCCCGATCGATTTCCCGAAGCTGAAGATCGTGCTGGCTCACGGGGGCCGGCCTTTGTGGATGACCACGGCGATGTTCCTGTTGCGGCGACATCCGACGGTGATGATGGACGTCTCGAGCATTCCGCCGCAGAAGTTGCTGGAGTACTTCCCGAGGCTCGAGGAGATCGCGGACAAGGTCTTGTGGGGAAGCGACTGGCCGGCGCCCGG
>JACPRB010000049.1 GCA_016190155.1 Planctomycetota bacterium | reverse complement strand
CGTGGCGCACGTATTGAGCGAGTGGAACTTCGCCGACACCGTACGTTCGACCCGCCATGCGGCGCAGAACGTCCGGATCGAAGGGCGATCGTGGGAGTACCCGCACTTCCTCGACGAACCCCTCGAGAGGGGCCGGGACTTCACGAGGGCCGAGGACCGCCGGCGCGCCTCCGTAGCGATCCTCGGATCGGAGATCGCGGAGGCTCTTTTCCCCGGCGAATCCGCGCTGGGACGTTCGGTGCGGATCGCCGACCGGCCGTTCGACGTGATCGGCGTGATGCGGCCTCGCGGGGCGCTCCTTGGGCAGTCGCAGGACAAATACGTGATCGTCCCGATCGGCGCGGCGATCAAGACGTGGGGCCGGCCGCAGGGGGAGATCGGCATCGCCGTGAAACCGACATCGCCTGCCGATCTCGAAGCCTGCGCCGACGAGGTGCACACCATCCTGCGGGCGCACCGCGGCCTGCGTCCGTCGCAGGAGGATCCCTTCGAGCTCCTCACGGCGGCCGCCTACCTCAAGATGTATCGGCGCTCGACCCGCGCCATTTACGGCGCCTTGATCGGGCTCGTCGCGCTGGCGCTCGTGGTCGGCGGCATCGTGATCGCCAACGTCATGCTGATGGTGGTCACGCAACGCACGCGGGAGATCGGCATCCGCAAGGCGGTGGGCGCGCGGCGGGGTCATATTCTGACGCAGTTCCTGGTCGAATCGGCAACGTTGTCGCTGGCGGGCGGCCTGGCGGGTTTCGCGCTCGGGGCCGCGGTGACGGCGCTCGTCGACGCCGTCACGCCGCTGACGTTCCGGATCCAGCCGTGGTCGGTGGCCCTGGGCTTCGGATTGGTGCTTCTGGTCGGCGCGCTGGCCGGGCTCTATCCCGCGGCGCGGGCGGCCGCGCTGGATCCCATCGCCGCCTTGAGGCAGGAGCGCTGATGGATACGCTCCTTGTCGCGTTGCGCAGCCTGCGCGCCCATCCCCTGCGCTCCGCGCTGACTCTGGTCGGCATCGTCATCGGAATCATGGCCGTCGTGGGCATGAGCGCGCTCATCCGCGGAGTCGACGAGGTCATCATGGGCAGCATCCGCACGATGAACCCGCACGTGGTGTACCTGACGAAGATGGGGCTGGTAATGACGCCGGAGCAGTGGATCGAGAGACGGAAGCGGCCCGACATCACGATGGAAGATCTGCGCGCCATCGAAGCGGACTGCTCCACGGTCGGACGGCTCGACCCCATCGTCGAGGATCGCGCGGAGCTGACGCGAGAGGATCGACGGACGCGTGGCCTGAGCGTGCACGGCGTAGGCGTCGACTACTTGGAGGTCAACGCCATGACGCTGCACTCGGGGCGGTTCTTCACGGCCGGCGAGGTCGCGACCGCCGCGCGCGTGATGATCCTTGGAAAGGATCCTGTCGAGGCGCTCTTCCCGAATTCGGATCCGATCGGCAGGATGGTGCGTCTGCGCGGACAGCCGTACGTCGTCATCGGGACGTTCGTATCGCAAGGCGAGGTCAGCGGGATGAACATCGGGCAGGACGGTTTCTGCGTCATCCCGTACAGCGCCCACCGCCGCGACGTGTCGCCGCAACGACGGGGATTGACGGCGGCGATGATCCCGAGCGAGGGCGCATCGGTCGAGAGAATGTGCGAGGACGCGACTCAGATCATGCGGGTTCGGCATCGGCTGCGCGCGCATCAGGAAGACGATTTCGATTTGATCACGCAGGCGTCGGTTCTGAAGCTGTGGCGGGAGATTTCCACGGCGATCTTCCTGGGGCTTCTGGGCATCTCGTCGATCGCCCTGGTGGTGGGCGGGATCGGCGTGACGGCCGTGATGATGGTGGCCGTCACCGAGCGGACGCGCGAGATCGGGATGCGCCGCGCGGTGGGCGCCAAGCGGCCGCACATCCTGGCTCAGTTCCTGACGGAAGCCGTGATCTTGGCCGCCTTGGGAGGAGCGATCGGGAGCGCGCTGGGGGGCGCGGCGGCTTGGGCGTTGGGCAAAGCGGTGGACCTCCCGGTCTCCGCGCCCTGGGATACGTTCGCGCTGGCGGTGGGGGCGACGATGTTCCTGGGACTCCTGTTCGGGGTGCTGCCCGCGTATCGGGCCGCGAGGCTGAACATCGTCGAGGCGCTCCGACGCGAGTAGCCGCTCAGATCCCGTTCAGCCGTTCGAGAGCCTCGTTCCAGCGCCCGCTTCCGGAACGGACGAACCGATGAACGGGTGAGTCTCTCATGAAAACCATGCTCAAACAGTTTGCATGGAGATCCTCCTTCGCTTTCCCGTCATTCCCGAGGTTTCGCGAGCTTCGGAGGATGACTCGCTCGCAAGGAAGCAACTATTTACGAGCGAGTCAACGGTTCATTCCCGGCCGGCGTTGCGATAGCGTCCGTGCGCCCCCAGCGCGATCATCAGGAGCCCGGCCACGAGCGTCAGGCCGGCCCACGTGATGCGGATGCCTTGGGATTCGCGCATGCCGTAGCGCATGACGAAGAACACGACGGCGACCGCCGAGAGGATCGCGAGCAACACCTCCAGCCATTCGATCACGCGACGAGTGAAGAACGTCGAGAGGGCCGCCGTAGCTCCCAGCGCCATCGAGCCGAGGAAGACGAGGATCGCTTCCGCGTCATGCTGGTGCGCCGCAAGCTGAAAGGCGCTGCCTGAGCCCGCCCATTGGAGCGGACGCAGGAAGAGGGCGATCAGGAAGACGACTCCGCCGGCGATGCGCAGATGGGTCCACATGCAACAAGTATAGCGCGATCGCCGGCCCCCGCTCGTCGGTCTAGGAAGCCACGATATCCGTAATCTTGACGAGCGTGTAACGCTGACGGTGGCCGACGGTCCGATGGTAGCCTTCGCGGCGGATGTACTTGTAGACGCGGATCTTGCGATCCTTGAACTCCTTGACGACTTGACCGACGACCTTCACGCCCGGAACCACCGGCGTTCCGACTTTCACCTTCTCCCCGTCGTGGTAAACGAGCACTTGGTCGAATTCGATCGTATCGCCCGCGTTCTTCCGGGCGAGGTCGAATTGAACGGTGGCGCCCTTTTCGACGCGCACCTGACGGCCGCGGTCATTGATGATGGCGTACATGAGGGGTCGTTTTATATCAAAGGGCTCCCTTGGGGTCAAGATGTTCGTAGGTGCGCGCTCACCTCACGAAGTCGACCACCTTCTCGCCCGTCGCGTTATAGCAGGTGAACTCGGCGCGGTTGAGCGGCTGATCTTTGCCCCACAAGATGTGGATCAGCTTATCCCCCCATACGATGCTCGTGCGCTGAGCCAAGTTCGTGCGCTCGCGCGTCACTTCCTTCACCTCTCCACCCTTGAAGCCCGTGATCTTCTGCTCCAGATTGCTGGCCAGATCCGGAGCCACGGTCACGTCCACCACCGCGATGTCCGGCCGCTCCAGCGTGCTCTTGAGCTCCCGCATGACCTCCAGCCCGAGCGTCTCGACGCTCTTGACGTGCCCGGTCCCTCCGCACGAGGGACACGGATCGTGCGAAACCGACACCACGCTGGGACGCACTTTTTCGCGCGCGATCTGCACCAGACAGAATTGGCTCATGGGCAGGATCACCATCTGCGAGCGATCGCGCCCCGCCTCCTCGCGCAACGCGTGCTCCACCTGCCGGCGGTGCCGCTCCATCCGCATGTCGATGAAATCGACCACGATGATGCCGCCGATGTCCCTCAGCCTGAGCTGGCGCATCACCTCCCGGCCCGCCTCGAGATTCGTCCTGAGCGCTAAATCCTCGGGATTCGCCTCCCGCACGAGCCGGCCCGAATTGACGTCGATCGCCGTGAGCGCCTCCGTTTGCTCGATCACGATCGAGCCGCCGCTGGGCAAATCCACCGAACGTTGGTTGAGCTGATCGATCTGCGACTCGATCCCGAACTTGTGAAACAACGGCGTCGTCCCGCCGTACATTCTCACGCGCTCCCGGTAGCACGGCATGACCGCGTCGAAGAAGTCGATCAGCCTCTGGTGCACTCCCCGATCGTCCACGATGACGTCATCGATGTCCTTGCTGAAGACGTCGCGCACGGTGCGCAGCACGATGTCCGGTTCCTGATAGAGCATCGCCGGAGAACGCGCCTGGGCGGCCCTGCTCTCCACCGATCTCCATACCCGCAGGAGATACTCCAGATCGGCCCGCAGATCCGCGAACGGCGTATCGCCGCTGGACGTGCGCACGATGAAGCCGATGTCCTCCGCCCATCCCCGAATCATCTCCCGAATCTGCTGCCGGAGCTGCGCCCGCGCCGAGGTGGACTCGATCTTCTTGGAGATGCCGATGTGTTTCGACAGCGGGGTGAGCACAAGAAAGCGTCCGGGCAGCCCGATCTCCATCGTGACCGAAGGCCCCTTCTCGCCGAACTCGTCGCGGATCACCTGCACCATCACTTCCTGGCCCGACCTGAGCAGGTTCTGGATCAACCGCTTCGGACGCGGCCCCCGACGCGGCGCGTACTTGTCCTCACCAGGCCCGTGCACTTCCGAAACGTGCAGGAACGCGTTCTTCTGCAGCCCGATCGACACGAACGCCGCCTGAAGGCTCGGATGGACGTTTTCCACCCGACCCTTGTAGATGCTGCCGACCCGCGTCTCGTGGGAGGAGCGTTCGATGTGAAAATCGTCTAATCGCCCGTCCCGAACGATGGCGATGCGCGTCTCCTCTTTCTCGAGGGCATTGACGAGCATGCGCGCCTGAGAACCATGGTTCTCCCGCGTTCCCTCGGTCGCTCTTTCGGGTTCCGTCACGTAATCTTTCGTTTGTTCATGTTCGACACAGAAGGCGCAGAAGAACCGGAGAGAGGAGCCTCTTCTCAGGGTCCTCAGCGTCCTCTGGTGTTGGGGTTCGGGTTTCCTCTGGACTACTCACGATCCACATCTTCAAGTGGCACGAAGATCTTTCGAGGCGCCCAGGCAACAAACTCGGTCCCAAGCGGTTGCGTCCGTTTTCGAAAGGAATCTCTGCTGTGCTAATCGATCAAATCCTTTGCTACGACAAGATTTTTCATGAACCTCCAGG
>JACPRB010000048.1 GCA_016190155.1 Planctomycetota bacterium | reverse complement strand
GGCCCCGAGCGCGTCCTCGAGATCTTTGCGGAGGTCTACGCGCAGGTCGGCCGGATCGGTCCGCATGTGGAGAAGCGCTCGTGGGCTCTGCACGCCGGGGCGCGGGTCGCGTACGAGAGCGGTCTGTGGGCGGAGGCCGGCCTGGCGTATCGCAGCGGGGATCGCAGCCCTGGGGACGGGCACGATCAGGCGTTCCAGTCCGCCGAGCGCGTGGACCGTTTCCTCATCGTCGAGAGCGCGGAATTCGGCCTGGATTGGGACACGAACGTGCGGTCTCTTCAATTCGGCTTCGGTTTGCCCGTGAGCGCGCCGTTGTCGTTCAGGCTCGACGCGGGCTCGTTCTGGTTCAACCAGGATCTGCGTGATCCTACGGGTGCGCGGTGGATGGGGGAGACGCACGATCGGATCGGGCTGGAGATCGACGGGACGGTGAGCTACGCGATTGATCGTCGGGTACGCGCGACGCTGCGTGCAGGGATGCTGGTGGGATCCGAGGTGCTTGACGCCTTGACGGTAGAAGGGCACGAGGAGTCGTGGATGGTGGCGGCTGGCGTCGAAGGCGGTTTCTGAGCGGGACGGCAAGATGCGGCGTTCCCGGTGGATCGACAATCACCGCGAGCTCAAGCAAATCCTGCGCAAGATGGAAGCGCTGTCCCCAGAAAAGAAACAGGCCTCATCCTTGGCGCGATATCGTAGTGGGGATGTGCGGAAAGCGGGACATTTCAGCGGAGTAGCGGTCATGTTCCTCAACAAAAGAAAAACCCCCGATCCTTTCGGACCGGGGGTTTCTTGATGCCGTGTCGACTACCAGGTCACGTCGCTGCCGATGGTGAACAGCCAGCCGCTGTCGTCCTTGGCTCCGGGGTTACCCGCCGCATCGTCCGTCTGACCTTCCATGATGTCAGAGCCGAAGAGGAACGCCATGCCGGCGGTCATGTTGACGGCCTTGCTGTACAGCCACTTCACCTTCACGTCGACTTCGTTGCCGAGGGCGTCTTCGCCGCTCGGCGGGGTGCCCAGCTGCAGATCTTCATTGGCGCGGGCCATGCCGAAGGCCCCGCTGACCTGCAGGTTGTTGGGGATACCGCCGCCGGTCGTGAAGGAAACGCCGCCCAGGACCTTGATGGCGAAGTAGTTCGAGTCCCAGTCGACGCCGAACACCTCGTCCTCCAAAATCAGCAGGTCGCGCTGATGCTCGTAGCTGACGAACGCATCGTTGTCGGTGTCGTTGGTATCGTCATCGCCGCTGAGCCAGGTGAACTTGCCCTCGACCCAAGGCTTGACGTCGGCCACGAAGGTGTAATGAGCGCCGGCCTGCCAGGCAAAGCCGCCCATATCCACGGTGCCGGGGCCCTCGGTGCTGGGGGGCACGGGGTCGAACACGCCGCCGTCCCCGAACTGGGCATAGATCTCGGCGTACATCTCGAGGTTCTCGACCATGCCGTGCAGGTCGACTCCGCCGCCGAGGGTGTAGACGACCGTCTCGTTGCCGGGCACTCCGAACGAGGACAACAGGATGCCGGCTCGGCTGCCGGGCCCGACCGTGTCCAGGTTGATGAAGACCATCGCGGCGTAGATCGATTCCACGTCGCCGGGGTGCGTGTTGCCGGCCCCGTCGTTCTTGCGGGGCAGCAGCGCCAGTTGCACCGAAAGGTTGTCGCGCTTGTAATCGACGACGGCGCCTGCGGAGAAGCCGTAATCAAAGGCCAAGGACCGCCCGTCGTTGATCTGATCGATGCTGGTGAAACCGGCTGCGGTGGTGGTATCGATCGCCTCCGACCAGAAGGAGTCCAGGATGATCGATCCGCCCCTGCCGCGAACGTCGAACTCGGTCCAGACCTGGCCGAGGCGCACGGTGACGTTCGGATCGAAGGCTTCCGCCAGCTGCAGATAGAGCTGTCCGAAGGTCGGGGTGCGGACGTCGCTGCCCAACGTGGGGTTGTTCAGCGGGTCAAGGCCCATCTCTCCCACGCCGCTGACCTTGTCCGCCAACTCCACATCCAGCCGGGTCCAGATATTGGGAGCGATGGTGGCCGTGTCGTCGTTGTCGCCCAAGGTCGCGGTGCGCCAGTCGCTGATGGCGGCGTTGCGGTGGATGAAATCCACGTCTCCCGTGCCGCCGAGCGTGATCTTGACGGTTTCGGCCTTGTCCTTCTGAGCGGTCACCGGCGCCTGAGCGAAGGCGGTCGCCGCGATGGCCAAGGCGAATGCGGGAAGCAAGAATACAACCTTCTTCATGTAGAACCCTCCCTAGCTAACCTTTAAGATTTCCCCTCGTCACTCCGGTACAACTTCACAACCGATGTGCGTGAATGACGACTCACTCACGGTCCCTCCGATTCCCGCTTCGAGCGCCCAACGAACACCCCTAGTCGTGCTCGCAAGTCGATCGATGCGGATAGGACCGCGCGCTGTTCCCCCCTGCACCTCCTTTCTCGAATGAAGGCGATCGTGTCGAGTCTAGCCGCAGACGAACGGCTGTCAAGACTTTTCAATATTGAAATATGACAGGAACGGCATATGGCTCGAGACGCGCTTTCATCGCTCATGGTTCGTCTTTCGGGCGGCGCGACGCCGCCGGATCATGTATTCGGCGGCCGCGAGGTCTTCCCTTGAGGTGATTTTTACGTTGGCCGGATCTCCCGGCACGACGCGCACGGGCTTTCCGGTCCGTTCGACGATCTGGGCGTCGTCCGTGGCGTCGGCGCGGCCGTGGCCCCCGGCATAGGCCGCGACCAGGACGCAGCGGCGGAAGCCCTGCGGGGTTTGCGCGTTCCAGAGGGTCCGCCGGTCCGGCGTTTCCAGGACGCGCCGGGCGGCATCGACGCGCTTGACGGTTTCGCGGGCCGGAAGCGCCGCCAGGGCGGCTCCATGCCGGTACGCCGCGCGGGCCACCCGACGGATGATCCGCGCGTCGACGAACGGCCTGGCGCAGTCGTGGACGAGGATGACGTCGGCTTTGGGGTCCGACATCTCCAGTCCGCGTCGGACGGAATCCTGCCGGCGCTTGCCGCCGGCGGTCGCTTTGACGATGCCGAAGGGAGCGAGGCGGGGGGCGAGCGCGCGCCGGATCTGCGCCGCGCGGCGCGGGGGCAGAACGAGGACGATCTCGCCGACCTCGCGCACGGAGGCGAAGGTCTCGACGGAATGCAGCAGCAGCGGGCGGCCGTCCAGCGGCAGCAGGGCCTTCGGCCGGCGCAAGCGCATGCGGCGGCCCTCGCCGGCGGCGAGAAGGATCGCGGAAATGCGCACGAATGCCGATAATAAGGAATGGCGGCGCGTGCGAGAAGGATTTGAGGACCCAGAGAAAAAGTCCTCGCTTCCGAAGCGCGGATTCTTGACAGCTTCATGACTCGTGTTTTAAGGTTGAAGAGTCTTGTCACCCACCTCCGGTAAGGGCCTGAAAGCGAAATTCTACGGTGTGCGCGGATCCATTCCGTGCCCCGGCCAGGCCACTTCCGTCTACGGGGGCAACACCTCCTGTGTGCAGATCCTGGGCGGCCCGGAGATCATTGTCCTGGACGGTGGCACCGGCATCCGCGAGCTGGGCCTGGAACTCATCCGGCAGCGCAAGGCGCTGCGCGTCCATCTGCTGCTGACGCACACGCATTGGGACCATATCCAGGGATTCCCGTTCTTCTCGCCGATCTACTTCCCGGGGAACGAGATCATCGTGTACGGGCCTCGCGCGCTCGAGAAGTCGCTCGAAGAGGCGCTCATGGTCCAGATGCAGTACGCGTACTTCCCCGTCCGGGGCGTGGAGCTGGCCGCGAAGATCCGCTTCATGGAACTCGACGAGGAGACGTTCAAGATCGGGGACATCGAGTTCACCACCAAGTCGATGAACCACCCCATCCGCGTGCTCGCCTACCGATTCACGGACGGGCATTCGACGGGAGTGTACACGGGAGACAACGAGCCGTACTACGACGTGTTGGACACGAAGGGGGCGAAGTCCGACACCAGCAGCCAGCGCCGGCGCGAGTTCATCAAGGAGTGCAATGATCGTGTCGCCGAGTTCATCCGCGGCTGCCATCTGTTGATCGCCGACTCGCAGTACACGGACGAGGAGTACGAAAGCAAGCGGGGATGGGGGCACAGCTCGATCGGGTATGTGCTGGACGTGGCGGCGCGCTCCGAAGTGAAGAAGGTCGTGCTCTTCCACCATGAGCCCACGCACGACGACAAGGTCCTGGCTCGGATCGAGAAGCAGGCCGTCGCCCGCGCTCGGTCGCTGTCCAAGTCGATGCGCGTCACGATGGCGCGCGAGGGGCGCACCTACCCGGTGTGAACGGAGGCTACTCCTCGTCCTCGGACGGCGGTTTCACGGCACGGGGCTCCGTTTCGCGCTGCTGGGAGACGAGCGCCATCTGGAGGGCGCCGCCGCCCCCGGGTGAGCCGACCGTGCGCGACATCACGTAAAGCCAGGCTTTCTCCACGGGACCGACCGAGCTGCGTACGTGGATCTCGAACGTGGTGGCCTTCACGGTGAGCTGCGGCGAGATCGCCTGGAGGAGCGTCGCGGGCATCCCCTCCACGTCGGCCAGCTTCGCCACGCCCTTGAAGTGCTGGACCGAGCCGTCCGCCGCGCGTTGGGTCCGGCGCGTCACGATGGCCGCGGCCAGTTGAGGCGTCATCTCGTCGTGCAGCGCCATGAGGATCTCCGCCGGCGCGGTATTGACGTTGATCAGGCCGGCCCCTGGGGTGGTCGACCGGCGCGGCCAGATGGTCACGAACGGGAGGATCCCTTTGCGGGAGTCGTCCCCGTAGAGGACCTTTCTTTCCAGGCCGCCGATGCGTTCGAGCTCGTCCAGCGTCGTCAGGGCCTCGTTGCGGGCGCCGGCTTCGAAGTCGCCCCGAGTGTCGGAGTCCTCGTAATCGAGGATCCGGTAGGCCGGCTCGTCGCTGTGGCCCAGCATCGTCAACAGGCGCCGGACCATGTCGAAAACCGGGGTGTTCACCTCGCCCTTGTCGTTGACCATCTGGGCGAGGTTGATCTTGGCGCCGGTATCCTCGGTCTTGACGCGGACCTGAGCTTGGCCGACGGCGAACTCGATCGATTGCGCCCATCGTTCGTTGACGCTGTCGACTTCGGTCCCGCGCTCGGCGTCGGCCTGCAGGTAGAGCTGCGCCTGGGTGTAGCCGGCGCGCACGGCGTATGAGTTGAGCAAGTCCGCCGTCGCGTTGTCGGCTACGGAGCGGTTGTGCGTGGCCGTGACCACCATCTGTCCGACCAGGACGATAAGGATGACCAGGACGAGCAAGGCCAGCAGGAGGGCGATTCCCCGTTGAGCGCGCATGATTCTTAAACGCCCCACGCCGTGGGCCCGTTGGCCCGTTTACACATTCAGCCGTTCGCATGTTCATGGGTCCGCCGTTCCGTGGGGGTGAACCGTTGAGTTTCTCGCAAAAACCATGCTCAAACAGTTTGCATGGAGATCCTCCTTCGCT
>JACPRB010000053.1 GCA_016190155.1 Planctomycetota bacterium | reverse complement strand
TCAACGAGGCCGTGCGTTTCTTCTCGGCGCTCTATCGTGCGTTTGAAGCTACTGACGCTTCGCTCGCCGAGATCAACCCGATGGTCTTCACTCGCTCGGGACAATTGCTCGCCCTCGACGCCAAGATGAATTTTGACGACAACGCGCTCTCCCGCCACAAGGACATCCGCGAGCTTCGCGACCTCGACGAGGAAGATCCGCTGGAAGTGAAGGCGTCGGACTACAACCTGAATTACATACGCCTGGACGGCGACGTCGGCTGCATGGTGAACGGCGCGGGGCTGGCCATGGCCACGATGGACATCATCCAGATCGCCGGCGGAATGCCCGCGAATTTCCTCGACGTGGGCGGCGGCGCGAACAAGGATCAGGTCAAGAAGGCGTTCAAGCTCTTGCTGGCGAATTCCGCCGTGCGAGCGGTCCTGATCAACATCTTCGGCGGGATCCTCCGGTGCGACGTGCTCGCGCAGGGGATCGTGGACGCCGTCAAGGAGATCGAGGTGAACGTACCGATCGTCGTCCGCATCGAGGGCACCAACGTGGAGAAGGGGCGCGAGATCCTCTCCAGGAGCGGCCTCAAGCTGACTCCGGCGACGGACATGGCGGACGCGGCGCAGAAAGTGAAACAGGCGGCGGGACTATGAGCCACGAAGAACAGGTCAAACGGGGCGACGCCAATTTCGCAAAGGATTGCTTCAGAATCTGCTTGGTATGTACGGTCGGCGGCGCTCTGGTGACGGCGGCCGTGAGCCTGGCAACCGATAAATTCTGGGCTGAGGCGTGGGTAGAGTCGGGACTTCCCGTGGCGCTTTTTGCGGCCACTGCCGTCTTTGCCGATCGCTATAGGCTGGCCTTGAGGCGCATCAAAGATCTGCAGGATGGGAAGAGTTCATGAGCATCCTCATCGACAAGAACACCCGCGTGGTCGTCCAAGGCCTCACCGGCGAGGCCGGCACCATCCACGGCAAGGGCATGCTGGAGTACGGGACCCAGGTCGTCGCCGGCGTCACTCCCGGCAAGGGCGGTCAGATGTGGGAAGCGAAGGTGCCCGTTTTCAACACCGTCGAGCACGCCGTGCGCGAGACCGGCGCGAACTGCTCGATCGTGTTTGTCCCCGGCGCCGCCGCCGCGGACAGTGTGATGGAAGCCGCCGCCGCCGGCATCAAGCTCGTCGTCTGCATCACGGAGGGGATCCCGATCCTCGACGAGGTCCGCCTGCGCGAATTCCTCGAGGAGGCGCAGACGCGCATGATCGGCCCCAACTGCCCCGGACTCATCACGCCAGGTCAGTGCAAGATCGGCATCATGCCGGGCTACATCCACAAGCCGGGACAGGTCGGCGTCGTGTCGCGCTCCGGAACCCTCACCTACGAATCGGTGTGGCAACTCACCAATCACGGCCTGGGCCAATCCACGTGCGTCGGCATCGGCGGCGATCCCGTCCAAGGGACGGATTTCGTCGACGTGCTCAAGCTCTTCAATGAAGACCCCGAGACGCGCGCGATCGTCCTGATCGGCGAGATCGGCGGCACGATGGAGGAAGAGGCCGCGGCGTACATCAAGAATCACGTCAAGAAGCCCGTTGTCGCCTTCATCGCCGGACAGACCGCGCCGCCCGGCAAGCGCATGGGCCACGCGGGAGCGATCATCATGGGCGGCAAGGGCACGGCGGCGGACAAGATGGCCGCGCTGGAGGCCGCGGGCGCGCACCTGGTCAAGAGTCCGGCGGACATCGGCCAGCGGATGAAGGACGTGTGCAAGACGCGGAACTAGCGCGGATCGTCCGCCGCGCGCTGACGGAGGATCTCGCCGGCGGCGACGTCACCACCGACGCCACCGTCGAGCCGTCCCGCAAGGCGGTCGGACTCTTTCACGCGAAGCAGCCCGCCGTCGTCGCGGGGCTCGACGTCGCACGCGAGGTGTTCCGCCAGGTCGGCGGCGTGAAGTTCACTCCCCTGGCGCGCGACGGAGCGCGCGTGCGCAAGGGGCAGACGATCGCCGAGATCTCCGGCGGCGCTCGCGCCATCCTGGCGGGCGAGCGGACCGCGCTCAACTTCCTGCAGCGGCTCTCGGGAGTGGCCACGCTGACGCGGGCCTTCATCGAGAAAGTGCGTGGCACGCGCGCGCTCGTCCTCGATACGCGAAAGACGACGCCCGGGCTGCGCCTCCTGGAGAAGCGCGCGGTGCGGGCGGGCGGCGGCACGAATCATCGCGTGTCGCTCGCGGACGCGGCCCTCATCAAGGACAACCACATCGAGGCGGTCGGCGACGAGGAGCGTCTGCGCGAGGCGGTGATGGCGCTGCGGCTCAAGCGCGGTCCGGGGTTCCGCATCGAGATCGAGGCACAGACGATCGACCAAGCGCTCCTCTTCGCGACGTTCGACGTCGATGTGGTGATGCTCGACAATCTCCCCGTGCCGGTCATGCGCAAGCTCGTACCGACGCTGCGGAAGATCAACCCCGGGCTGACGATCGAGGCCTCGGGAGGCGTCACGCTCAAGACGGTGCGCGCCGTCGCGGAGACGGGGGTGGACTGGATCAGCGTGGGGGCTTTGACGCATTCCGCGCCGGCCGTCGATATCTCGTTGGAGCTGCATCTCCCGCGCCGTCCCGCATGAGACTCACGGCCGATTCCATCCGTGCCCGCCTCCACACCCGCATCGTCGGCCGGAAGATCGTGTGCCTCGAGGTCTGCGAATCGACGAACGACCGCGCGTGGCAGGAGGCGCTGGCGGGCGCGCCGGATGGAACGACCGTGTTCGCGGAGGAGCAGACGAAGGGACGAGGACGATTCGGGCGGACGTGGTTCGCCCCGCGGGGGACGGCGGTGCTCTGTTCGGTCGTGCTGCGTCCGCAGATCCAGGTCGAGCGCGTTCCGCTCATCACGGCGTCGGCCGCGCTGGCGGCGGCGGAGGCGGTGGAGGACATCGCCGGCGTGGAGGCGAGGATCCGCTTCCCCAACGACGTCCTCGTCGGCGGGCGCAAGATCGCGGGGATCCTGGTGGAGTCGCGTTTCATCTCGTCGCAGCCGGACTTGTTCATCGTCGGCATCGGCGTCAATGTGGCGTTCGGGCGGGCCGACCTACCGGAGGACCTGCGCGAGGCGGCGACATCGCTGGCCATCGAGCGCGGCGCGGAGGTGAGCCGCGTGCGAGTGGCGCGGGCGCTCTTAGAGGCGCTGGATCGATGGTATCGGGAGATCGACGGAGGGCTGCGGGCCATCCGAAAGGCGTGGCGCGAGCGTTCCGCGATCCTGGGCCGGAAGGTGCGCGTGCGGGAGAGCGGTCGGACAACGGTCGGCGTGGTGGATGAGGTGGACCCGATCGAGGGGTTGGTCTTGCGGCTGGAGAGCGGGCATGTACGGGCGGTGCGCGGCGAGCATGTGGAGCGGCTGGAGATGCTGGAGAATGAGTAGACCAGCCGCGTGCCGGCAAGCGCAGAGCTCCTTCGAACCACCGGAGGCGAAGGGGGATGTATCGCCGGATCTTTCCATCTCCTCTTGCCCTTTTCCGACATCTGCGGCAAGCGCCTTCATCTTGACTAAGTGGGCCGCGTCCCTAGACTAGAGGGCCCTGTAGGGCGGTTAGCTCAGCTGGCTAGAGCGCATGGATCACACCCATGAGGTCAGGGGTTCGAATCCCTTACCGCCCACCACCTCGACTCGCGCGGCATTCGCCGCGCTCGCTTAGTGCAAGCAATCGAGCGGGGCGAGGCGAAGTGTGGTGAGCGCAGGCCGACGGCCTGACGGCCGGTGGTGCATCGGTCGGTGGGTGAGCGGCTCGACGTGTCGTGGTGAGTGGCTGTCGTCCAATGACCTACATCTGGACCCGCTGCGCGGAGGTGGGGACTCGACCGGACGATCGTGAGGCC
>JACPRB010000052.1 GCA_016190155.1 Planctomycetota bacterium | reverse complement strand
CGGAGGGGCGCGATCAGGGGACGGTGGTGTTTCCTGGGGCCGAGGTCAAGTTCTATCTGGATGCCTCGATCGAGGTGCGGGCGCGGCGACGCCATAACGATGTGGGCGGGGATTTTGAGGCGATTCGTGGGGCGATCGCGGAGCGCGATGAGCGTGACCGGAATCGGGCCGTAGGGGGGCTGCGGGTGCCGGCTGGCGCGATCGTAATCGATACGTCGGAGATGACGGTGGAGCAGGTGGTGGAAGCGATGGTGGCGCAAGCGCTTCCCACCCTTGATTCCGGGTCCCCGGACCACTAGAATCCCTCCTCCCAATGCGATGGAGGTGGCTCGCCTCACTTGCTCTCATCCGCGTGACTGGGGCGGCGCTGTGGAAGCTGCGCAGCCGCGGACAAGAGCTCGTGCCGCGAACCGGCGGCGTCTTGCTCGCCTCCAACCACCAAAGCGTGTTGGACCCGCCCCTGGTCGCGGCGTGCGTGGACCGCGAGGTCCATTTCATGGCCAGGAAGTCGCTCTTTGAGATACCGGTCTTCGGCAGCGTAATCGTCGCCTACAATGCGTTTCCAATCGTTCGGGACAGCGGCGACGTGAAGGGGGTGAAAACCGCTATTGAGCGCCTGAAGGCCGGCTCGGCTCTCCTGATGTTTCCGGAGGGTACCCGGACGCGGGACGGTCGCATCGGACCCATGAAGTCCGGTATTCGCCTCGTGGCGGAGCGCGCCGCCGTCCCCATTGTCCCCGTCCTCGTCGAAGGTGCGTATAAGGTTTGGCCCAAAGGGCAGCGTTTGCCTTGCCTTTGGGGTCGAATCACCGTGACGTTCGGCCGACCGCTGGACCCGTCTTCTTTGGGAGACGAGGGCTTGCGGGAGGCGATCATCGGGTTATCCAAACGGAACAAGGAGAAACGGATTCATGTCCAATAGAAAACTCGTTCGCCAGCTCGGGATTCCCGAGGAGGAAGCGGAGCGTTGCGCCCAGGAAGCCCTCGCCGCTCTTCCTCAAGAGGCGATCGTCAAGCGGTACGAAGACTCCGTCAAGAACTTCACCGCCGACACCATCATCAAGGGCAAGATCCTCAACGTCGTCGGCGACGACGTCCTCGTCGACATCGGCTACAAGTCGGAAGGGGCCGTGCCCCGCAGCGACTTTCCGTACAGCGAGCAGATCCAGGCCGGCACCGAGATCGAGGTCTTCCTCGAGACGATCGAGGACGAGAGCGGCATGATCGTGCTCTCGAAGCAGAAGGCGGACAAGATCCGCGGCTGGGAGCGCATCATCACGCAGAACAGGGAAGGCGACGTCATCGCCGGACGCGTCATCCGCAAGATCAAGGGCGGGCTGCTCGTCGACGTCGGCGTCCCCGTCTTCCTTCCCGCCTCGCAGGTGGACGTGCGGCGCGTCGAGGACATCGGCGAGCTGCTCGGCAAGACCGTCGAGTGTAAGATCCTCAAGATCGACGAGAAGCGCATGAACATCATCGTCTCGCGGCGCAAGCTCCTCGAAGAGCAGCGCGCGGAGGCGAAGCACAAGCTGCTGTCGGAGCTCACGGAAGGCGACACGCGCGACGGAATCGTCAAGAACATCGCCGATTTCGGCGCGTTCGTCGACCTGGGCGGCATCGACGGGCTGCTGCACATCACGGATCTCTCGTGGGGTCGCGTGAATCATCCCAGCGAGGTCGTCAAGATCGACCAGCGCGTGAAGGTGAAGATCCTGAAGGTCGACCGGGAGCAGGAGCGCATCGCGCTCGGCCTGAAGCAGCTCCAGCCCAATCCGTGGGAAGGCGTCGCGGCGCGTTTCCAGCCCGGACAGCGCGTCAAGGGCCGGGTCGTCAATCTGATGCCGTACGGCGCGTTCGTCGAGCTGGAGCCCGGCGTCGAGGGTTTGGTGCACATCAGCGAGATGTCCTGGACGAAGCGCATCAACCATCCGAGCGAGGTGCTCAACGTGGGAGACG
Organism: Planctomycetota bacterium; assembly: GCA_016190155.1. Classification (GTDB taxonomy): domain Bacteria; phylum Planctomycetota; class MHYJ01; order MHYJ01; family JACPRB01; genus JACPRB01. Next base: position 44,945 of record JACPRB010000052.1, on the reverse strand, counting down.
AGGTCGAGGTCGCCGTGCTGGCGGTCGACACGGAGAAGCAGGAGCTCTCGCTGGGCCTGAAGCAGACCGAGGCGAATCCTTGGGATCAGGTCGAGGAGAAGTACAAGGTCTATCAGCGCGTCAAGGGCAAGGTGCGCAACACCACCACGTACGGGGCGTTCGTGGAGCTGGAAGACGGGATCGACGGGCTGTTGCACATCAACGACATGTCGTGGACGAAGAAGGTTGTTCATCCGAACGAGGTCGTGAAGAAGGGCGACGAGGTCGAGGTCGTCATCCTGTCGGTGGACAAGGACAAGAAGCGCATCGCGCTCGGCTTGAAGCAGTTGACCGCCAATCCGTGGGAGACGGCGATCCCCGAGAAGTACCGGATCGGCAACGCCGTGCGCGGCCGCATCTCGAAGCTGGTGAGCTTCGGGGCGTTCGTGGAGCTGGAGAAGGATCTCGAGGGCCTGCTGCACATCTCGAAGGTGGACAAGGAGACGGAGCAGGCGGGGCTGAACGCGGGCGATTTGGTGGAAGTGAAGGTCGTGAAGCTGGAGCCCAACGAGGGGAAGATCGGGCTCTCGCTGTCGCGCGTCGTCGAACGGGCGAAGCCGAAGGAAAGCGCTCCGGCGAAGCCCCCGGCGGCTCCGCCGGCGGCGCCTGAGACGCAAGCATAAACTATCGCCGAGACACGGGGCCGGACCCTCCCGGCCCCCGTGTCTGGCGTTCCATTGGGAGGGCGAGCGACATGTGCGGCATCATCGGCTATGTCGGCACGAAGGAGGTCCTGCCGATCCTCATGGGCGGTCTGCGGCTGCTGGAGTATCGAGGCTACGACTCCGCGGGCGTGGTCGTGTTCGACGGGAAGCGGTTTCGAGTCGAGAAGGCGCCGGGGAAGCTTCAGGTCCTCGCGTCGCGCGTCGCCCGCAAGCCTCTGGAGGGAACGCTGGGGCTGGGACACACGCGGTGGGCCACGCACGGCGGCGTGACGGAGGCCAACGCGCATCCGCATCTCTCGTGCGACGAGCGCATTGCGATCGTCCACAACGGCATCATCGAGAACTACGTGGAGCTGAAGAAGAGGCTGCGCCGGCACAAGTTCCGCTCCGAGACGGACACGGAGATCGTGGCGCACCTCGTGGAGGAAAAGTACTCGGGTGATCCGCGCGCGGCGGTCTTGGCGGCGGTTCGCGAGTTGCGTGGGGCGTACGCGCTGGTCATCGCCTTCGCCCGGCATCCGGATCGACTGTACGGCGCGCGTCTGAACGCGCCGCTGGTGGTGGGGCTCGACTCCACCGAGTCGCTGCTGGCTTCCGACCTTCACGCGCTTCTGCCGCACACGCGTCGGGTGGCGCCGGTGGAGGAGGGGCGGGTGGTCGAGCTGACGCGGGCCGGCGTTCGTTCGTTCGATCTGGACGGCCGCGAGCAGCCGCTCAAGCCGTTCGAGGTGGAATGGTCGGCCGAGGCGGCGGAGAAGTCGGGTTACTCGCATTTCATGCTCAAGGAGATCCACGAGCAGGCGGATACGACGGCCCAGGAGTTGCAGGGGCGTCTCGATCGCGCGCGCAACGAGGTCGTTTTCGAGGATCTGGGACTGGATCGGGCGGATTTCCGGCGCGTGCGGCGCGTGGTGATCGCGGCGTGCGGCACGTCGTGGCACGCCGGGACGGCGACGAAGTACGGGATCGAGGAGTTCGCTCGACTGCCGGTGGATTGCGCGCTGGCGTCGGAACTGCGGTACGGGGATTACCCGTTCGACCGGCATACGCTGATGCTGGCGTTCTCGCAGTCGGGAGAGACGGCGGACACGCTGGCCGCGGTGCGGATGGCGCGCGAGGCGGGGGCGAAGGTCCTGGCGATCACGAACATCCGCGGCAGCTCCATCGCGCGCGAATCGGACGCGGTGGTCTACATGCGGGCGCGGTTGGAGGTGGGAGTGGCGGCGACGAAGACGTACACGTCGCAGATGATGTGCGGGCTGCTGCTGGGCATGCAGATGGGGCGCTGGCGCGGCATGATCACGGGCGCGCACATGGGCGTGCTGATGAAGACCGCTCTGCAGGTGCCCGGGGCGATTCAGCGCGTGCTCGAGGACGTCGCGGAGATCAAGCGCGTGGCCGAACGGTTCAAGAAAGGCTACGACTTCATGTACATCGGGCGCCGGTACAACCTCGCGACGGCCTACGAGGGCGCGCTCAAGATGAAGGAGATTTCGTATCTGCACGCCGAGGGGTACGGCGCGGGGGAGATGAAGCACGGGCCGCTGGCGTTGGTGGACGATCATCTGACGACGCTGGCGATCGCGCCTCAGGGGCGCGTCTACGAGAAGATGGTCTCGAACATCCAGCAGGTCGCCAGTCGCAAGGGGCATGTGGTGAGCGTGGGGACCGACGGGGACGCGCTATTGCCGACGATGTCCGAGCACGTGTTGTGGATTCCGGCGGTCGCGGAGGTGTGGTCGCCCGTGGTGTCGGTGGTGCCGCTGCAGCTGCTGGCGTATTACACGGCCGTGGCGCTCGGGCGGGACGTGGATCAGCCGCGGAACTTGGCGAAGAGCGTGACGGTGGAGTGATTCCCGATTGCCGATACCCGATACACGATGTCCGATTTCCGGCGCTTCGCGGCGACGTAGCTTCGGAGGCCGGAACGTCGGCCCCGAGCGACGTCCAGGAATATGATGTCTCTCATCGCCCTGATGCTGGCGCTGGTCGTCCAGGGAGACGATCGCGAGGCGCGGATCCAGCGCGCCGTCGACTGGTACTCTGATCCGGACCCGCAGGTCCGCGAACTGGGTCGCAGGGAGCTGATCGCCATCGGGCCCGGCGCCATTCCGTACCTCGAAGATCTTCTGAAGCTGCACAACGCTCTCGAGATCCACCGGTTGCTTCGGGAAGTGGAGCGCCGGAGCGTCCCCGGCGGGGTGTGGGTGGAAGAAGAGGACCTGCTTCGGCAAGAAGATCTCCTGCGGGAAGCGCCGCAGGTCGATCGACCGGAAGCGGAGAAGTACGTGTGGGCCAAACTGAAGGAAGGGGCGGCGGCCGCGAATGCCAAACAGTATCAACGGGGATACGACATCGCGAACGCGCTGTTGGTGCTGGAGCCGAAGTCGCGCTACATCGAAGAGATCCGCAAGCTCCGCCGGCACTGCGACAATTGGATCACGCAGACGTCGCTCGTGCGTTCGCGGGTCATCGCGCCCGCGGCCGCGGGCGTCGCGCCGGGCGTGCACGAGTTCTCGCTGAGAATGGAGAACCAGTTCAAGGGAACCGTCAAGATCGCGTACGACCCGGGGTCGCCGGAGAATCCGACCACGCCGCTCGTCTTCGTCGAGATCGTCTGCAGGCGTTTCGAGCCGGAAGGAGCTCTTACGGAGACTCAGCGCTGGATGGAGATCGAGGTCGAGCATGAGATTCCCATCGCGATGGGCGCGCAGTGGGAGAAGACGTTCGCGATCGACGTGGGGGCGGATTTCCCGGACGACGGCGAGTGCATCCGCGTGTACACGATCGGCGCGTGGACGCAGCCGATGAAGCTGGATTTCGGAAAGGGATCGACGACCAAGCGCGTGTGGTTCGAGCCGGCGACGTTCAAGGTGGTGCCCAAGAAGCACGACCACCTGTTGGCCGATCCGCTCAAGGCGTTGGAGAACGCCATGGCGTCGGGAACGGGAAACGAGGTCTTCGTCGCCGCGATGCTGGCGAGCGAGGAGGAGAAGCCGCAGGTGGTGGACATCCTGGTGACGGCCCTGGAGAAGGCGGAGCGGCCGGAGGGGCGCGCGGCGCTGGGGCAATTCCTGTATCGCTTGACCGGTCAGGAGTTGGGCACGAATCCTCGTCTCTGGCGCGCCTACGCGGATTCGCTGCTGGGACGGCCCGATCAAGCGCCTCCGAAGAAGCGGAGAGGCGGGAAGTGAGCGGCCTCGCGCCTTGTCGGGATCTTGTGGCCCGGCGCGCCGGAGCCTAGAATATGGGTCCCATGCATCCATCGATCCGAGAGCAAATGAACGCCGTTCACCGCGGAACGGTTGCCATCCATACGCCCGAGGAGCTCGAGCGAAAACTCGTCTGCTCGAGGGACAAGGGCAAACCGCTGCGGATCAAGCTGGGCGTCGATCCCACGTCGCCCGACATCCATCTCGGCCATACGGTCGTCTTGCAGAAGCTGCGTCAGTTCCAGGACCTGGGGCACCAAGCCGTTCTCATCATCGGCGACTTCACGGCGCTCGTCGGCGACCCCAGCGGCCGGAAGAAGACGCGTCCGCAATTGACGCCTCAGGAAGTCGAGACGAACGCGAAGACGTATCTGGAGCAGGTGGGTAAGGTCCTCGACACGCGGAAGCTCGAAGTCGTGCGCAACAGCGCGTGGTTGAGATCGCTCAGTTTCCACCGGCTCCTGGAGCTGTCGTCCAAGATGACGGTGGCGCGTCTGCTGGAGCGCGACGATTTCGCCAAGCGCCACAAGGAACAGGTGCCGGTCTTTCTGCACGAGTTCCTCTATGTGCTCATGCAGGCCTACGATTCCGTCGAGGTGCGCGCGGACGTGGAGTTGGGCGGCACCGATCAGACCTTCAACCTGCTTGCGGGACGCGACTTGATGCGCGACATGGCGATGGAGCCCCAGGTGGCGCTGACGATGCCGATCCTGCCCGGTCTCGACGGGAAGGAGAAGATGTCCAAGAGCCTGGGGAATCACGTGGGCGTAACGGAAGACGCGTACGGCATGTACGGCAAGATCATGTCGCTGCCGGATGCGGCGATGCGCGTGTGGTTCACCCTCGTGACGCGCGTACCGGAGGACGAGATCGAGCGCTATTGCGACCCCGTCAAGACGCACCCGAAGGCCGCGAAGGACGTGTTGGCGCGCAAGATCATTGCGGGTTTTCACGGCGAGAAGGCGGCCGACGAGGCGGCGGCGCGATTCGATCTCGAACATCGCCAGGGGAAGCCTTCCGAGGACATTCCGGAATTGAAGGTCGACGAAGCAACGATCTCGATCGTGAAGCTCGTGATCCTGACGCGGATTCCGTCTTCCAACTCCGATGCGCGGCGGCTCGTAGAGCAGGGAGGGGTCGAGGTCGACGGACGGCGTGTCACCGATCCGAAGGCGGAGGTGGAGTTGAAGGGCGGCGAGCTGCTCAAGGTCGGCAAGAAGAACAAGTTCTTCCGGATTGTGAGGACGCGGAGAGGGACAGGAGACGCAGAGAAGACCTGAGACCAGAGAGCGCAGAGGACTCAGAGAAGAGGGGCAAGGGAGGATGAAGGAAGATGTGTCGTGGCAGCCATACGGCAGGGATTTCCTCGATTCCGCTACCCCTCAGCGTGCTCTGACGAACCATGCCGGATTTCCAGGGTGATCGTGATTTCGGAAACGCTCTGATCGAGCTGGGGATCGTGTCGCTGGATCGCGTTCGTGAGGGGCTTCGGCGACAGCGCGTGGCGGTGGAGAAGGGGCAGGAGAGCCCGTCTCTGGAGCAGATCTTGATCGAGATCGCGGCCATCACGCCCGAGCAGGCGGCCCGGGCGCGCGCGCATCTGGCGAAGCGGAAGCCGGTTTCCGCGTCGCCGATGCCGTCCGGCTTCGAGGTCATTCGTAAACTGGGTTCGGGTGGGATGGGTGCGGTCTACCTGGCCCGACAAGTTTCGATGGATCGACAGATCGCCCTTAAGATCCTGTCGCCGCGGCTGGCCGGCGATCCCGCCTTCATCGCGCGCTTCCAGAAGGAGGCGCGAACGGCCGCCAAGCTCAATCATCCCAACATCATTACGGTGTTCGACGTGGGCGAATCCGAGGGCGCGCACTATCTCATCATGGAGTACGTGGAAGGGCCGACGGCCCGGCAGCTCCTGGACGAGCGCGGACGGCTGGACGAGAAGCAGGTGGCGGACATCGGCCTGCAGGTCGTGAAGGCCCTGGAAGCGGCGCACCGCGTCGGGGTGGTGCATCGCGACATCAAGCCCGAGAACATCATGCTGACGAGAGACGGCGTGGTGAAACTGTGTGACCTGGGGCTGGCGCAGGAGTCCGGCACGGCCGCCGGTCTGACGGGGGAGCTCCGGGCGGTGGGCACGCCGCGCTACATGGCGCCGGAGCAGGCCAAGGGAGATCCGAATCTGGACGTCCGCACGGATCTCTATGCGCTGGGCGCGACCTTGTACCATCTCGTGACGGGCGAGGTGCCGTTCGACGGCGAGACGCGCGAACAGATCATGGCGAAGCACGTCGCGGAGCCCTTGCGGCCTCCGCGGGAGCGGTGTCCCGAGATCAGCGAGCGCCTGAGCCGGATCGTCGTGAAGCTGATGCACAAGGATCGGGCGGATCGGTATCAGACTCCGGGGGAGGTGGCCGCAGCCCTGCAGCCGCTGGTGGGGGCTCGTCCGACGCCCGCGGGAAGGCTGCGCGCTGTTTCGCCGGCGCGGCGATTCCCGGCGGCGCGCCGGAGCGGTCTGCCGGCGGCGGTCGTCGGCTTGATTTTGGTGGCCGCTCTGGTCTATGTGCTGCGCGATCGAATCTCGAGGCCGCCGGTCTCCGATCCGACGCCGGCGTCGGCGCCGGATCCTGCGGGCCGTGAGCTCGAGGACGTGCTGGCCCTGCAGCGGGCGGATTCGAACTTCGACGGAATGAAGGATGTCCTGCTGCGATACGGGGCGTTCGCCGAGCGCTACCCGGGCACGGTTTGGGAAGGACGCGCGCTGGAGGAGCGCCGGAAGTACATCGAGCAGGCGAACGTGTTCGCGAAGGCGGATCTCGACGCGATCCGGCAGAAGGAGGCGGCGTCGCGTTCGGCGGAGCAGTGGAGGGAGGTCCTGCGGCTCTACGGGGAGTTTCCCGCGAAGTTCCTGGATACGACGCCGTCGGGCGTCGAGGTGAAGGAGGAGATGGCGCGGATTCGGGCCCGCGCGTCGGAGAAGCTGTCGGCCGATCGCGCTCGGCTGGCGCAGCTCATGAAGGAGCGGCGTCTCGATGAAGCTCTGTCGCTCGCGGCGCAGATGGAAGGGTACGCCTTGGAGAGCGCGCTGCCCGATCTGACGCGGATTCGCGCGGAGCTGCTGAAGAAGCGGGACGAGGCGGCGGGCGCGGCGGCCCGGGAAGCGGCGGATCAGTATCTGGCCGTGGAGGCGCGCGTGCGGGAGTATCTGTCGCGTCGCGACTATCGACTCGGGATCGCGGCGCTATCGGCGTTTCTTTGCGCGCCGTGGACCGACGCGCAGCGTCCGCACGTCCTGGTGCCGGAGCTGGACACCGCGGCCCTGAAGTCGACGCTGGAGGAGGCCGAGAACGCCTTGGCGCAGCAGAGCGACGTCGCGCGCGCGTGCACGCTGTGGGAGGCGGCCGCACAGACGTGCGAGACGTTCGCGGGCGACCCTTCATCGCCGGCGGAGGTGAGCACGGCACAGCGGACGCTCCTGGACCTGCGCAACGCAATCGCTCTGGAGCTGCTGCGGCAGCAGACGCTCGCGGGGCTGGATCGCGTCATTCGCGGCCGCGAGCGGATGGCGTTCGAGACGTACGAGAACGCGCGCGGGACGGTCGAGGTGCGGGAAGGGCGCATCACGTTCGTGCCTGAGGGCGGGGCCGCGCGGGTTCTGGATCCGGGGCGGGATCTTCGGGAGGCGGATCTGGTGGCGTTGGCGGCGCGTTCTCTCGACCCGGATCCGGCCGTCGCGGCGGAGCGGGGGAGAGCATCTCCGAAGTTCCTCGCTCGAGCGGGGCTTCTGTATTATTACGCGGGGTCGGGTCCGGCGTGCGCGGGGCGCGCGGAGGAGGCGTTTGCCGAAGCGGCCGAGCGCGGGGCGCTCGGCGTGCGGGTGTATCTGGCGGATTTGCGGGAGGTGATGCGCCGGCAGGAGGATGAGCGCCTGGCGGCGCGGTACGAGGAGGCGATGGCGTTCGTGCGGGGCCGGCGCTGGGCGCAGGCGCAGCCGATCCTGGAGGAGCTGCTGCGCAGCAAGAGCGATTGGGTGGAGGGGCGCCGCGGGGAGATCAGCGGGACTTTGTCGGAAGCCGCGGGCGCGCTCCGCGAGGAACGCGAGCTGGCGCTGAAGTATCGGGGAGTCGTGGAGAGGCTTTCGGACGGCAGGTTGCGTGTCCGGTATGATTTCGAAGACAAGGCGCAAGCGGACGCGTTCGAGGTGATGCCGTTGGCGAGCCGGGGACGTTGGTTCGTCGAGGAGGGGCGGCTGGAGTCGTCGAAGCTGGCGTCGGCGGTGCGGTGGGTGCACCCGGTCAAGGGAGATGTGGAGGTCGAGTACCGTTTGATGGCGATCGAGGATCCGCCGCAGAACATCGTCGCGAGCCTGTACTACAATCCCGGGAAGGACCGGCACTACTGGATCGTCTTGGCCTTCGATCTGGTATTCGGGTCCGCCGATCCGAAAGACACGTTGGAGGATCGGATGGGGTTCCCTCGCGCGTGCGTGCTCAAGTACCCCATCGCGTTCCATCGGGCGCGCGCGCAGGAGAGGGCGGAGTGGGACAAGCTTCGCGAGCGTCTGGTGGGGACGGCGCGTGGTGAGGCGGAGCTGGAGTCCTCCAAAGGGTATCGGGTTCATGTGGAGCGCGTGGCCAAGGCCATCCGGGTTCGGCTGGACGGCAAGCTGGTGTGGGAAGGCGAGGACGAGGAGTACGGGGAAGGATTCGTGCTCTTCTACTCGGACTCGCGGGTGTGGATCGACGATCTGGCGGTGACGGTGCGACCGTAGGGGGCCTACCCTGGAGCGCCCTTCTTGATCGCCTCCAACTCGGCCACGCCTTTTTCCCCGTCCGGAGATTCCGCGGCGGGCAGGCGCGGGGCGAGGTTGATCGTCCCCGCGGACTCGATATCCTTGCCGCTGCTCGCGCCCAGCTCGGCCAACTTGCGGGCCGCGGGGATCATGCGTTCTTCCATCGAGCCGACGAGCCTGTTGTAGTGCTCGACGGATTGGCCGAGAGCGCGCCCGAGGGAGTCGAGATAGCCGACGATCGTGCCGATGCGGGAATGCAGCTCCTGGCCGGCCCGGCTGATCTTCTCGGCGCTTTCCGCGATCTGGTGCCGGCGCCAGCCGTAATGCACCGCGCGCAGCAGGGCGATCAGCGTCGTGGGGCTCGTGAGCATGACCTTCTTGAGGGCGGCGTATTCGATGAGATCGGGATCCTGCTGCAGGGCCGCGCTGAAGAAGGCTTCGCCGGGCAGGAACAGCGCGACGAACTCGGGGGCGGGTTGAAACTGGTTCCAGTACCTCTTGTCGGCGAGCTGATCGACGTGCGTCCGGAGATGTCGCGCGTGCTCCTTCAACTTCTGCGCGCGCGTCTCGTCGTCGGCCGCGTCCAGCGCCTCGATGTAGGCCTTGAGAGGCGCCTTGGCGTCGACGACGACGGCGTGGGCTTCGGGGAGCCGGACGACCATGTCGGGCCGGCGTTGGCCGTCTTCGGTGGCGACGGTCTGCTGTTCCTGGAAGTCGCAATGGTTCTGCATGCCGGCCACTTCGACCACTCGGCGCAGCTGGATCTCGCCCCAGCGGCCGCGGACTTCCGGGGTCTTGAGGGCCCGGACGAGATTCGCGGTTTCCGCCTGGAGCCTGCCGTGCGTGGCGGCGAGATCGGAGACCTGCGTCCGCAGGGCGCCGTACGCCTCGCTGCGCGCCTTCTCGAGCTCGTGGATCTGCTGGTCGACCTTGCCCAGGGAGTCGCGGATCGGCGCGACGAGCTGGTCCACGGCCTGGCGGCGCGTCTCCAGCGTCTGGTCGGCCAGCTGGAGGAAGTCGTTCTTGCTGTGGCTCAGGACGTCCATGGCGAGCGCCTTGAACGTATCGGCCAGTTTGAGCTTCGCCTCGTCGAGGAGCTTGCGTTGCTCCTCGAACGTCCGGCCGGCCTCCTGCAAGCGCGTCTCCGCCTGGACGCGGGCGGTCTCGGCGGCGAGCAACCGCTGCTCCAGTTCCGCGCGCAGTTTCTCGAGTCCCTCGATTTGTTTCTGGAGTTCTCCGGCGCGCGCCTCGGCGGCGTGAATCCGGCCTTCCAAGGCCCGGGCGAAGAAGAATCTCCCGAGAACGGCGCCCAGCGCCAGGCCGACCGCGAACAGCGGCCATTCCATGCGGGGGAGGATAGCACGCGTTTGTCGCGGGCGTCCAACATTGCCGGTTCGTCCGTTCACCCGTTCCACTGTTCGCCCGTTCATTCGTTCGGCGGTAACATCTATCGTATGGCTTGGATGTTCTGGGTGCTTGCCGCCGCGGCGCTTGCGCCCTGGTTGATGCCCAGGGTGGAGGCGTGGTGGTGCCGCTGGTCGTTCCGGCGGCTCGAGGAGGAGCCGTACGATCCGGCGGTTCCGCTGCCGCGCGTCTCCGTTGTCGTGGCGGCGCTCAACGAGGAGGAGACCGTCGAGGCGGCGATGCGATCGATGCTGGCGATGGACTATCCCGATCTGGAGATCGTGGCGGTGGATGACCGATCGACCGACGGCACGGGTGCGATTCTCGATCGGCTGGCGGCGGAAGACGGACGGCTGCGCGCCGTCCACGTGCGTGAACTGCCCGCCGGGTGGTTGGGGAAGAATCACGCGTTGCACGTGGGGAGTCAGCAAGCCGGAGGGACGTACCTCCTTTTCACGGATGCGGACGTGCACTTCGAACGGGATGCCTTGCGGCGGGCCGTTCATTACGCCGAGACTCGCGGCCGGGATCATGTGGCGGTGTTTCCTGAGCTCGACGGCGACGGCTTCTGGGAGGCGGTCGTGGTGGGCTTCTTCGGGGTGATCTTCCTGCTCTACACTCGGCCGTGGAAGACGCTGAATTCGCGCAGCAAGGCGCACATCGGAGTGGGCGCCTTCAATTTGGTGCGGACGGAGGTTTACCGGCGCGCGGGCGGACACGCGGCGTTGCCGATGGATGTGGCGGACGACCTGAAGCTGGGGAAGCGGATGAAGCAGGCGGGGGCGCGCAGCGAGGCCCTCGGCGGCATCGGCCTGATGCGCGTGCGATGGGCTGTGGGCGTGCGGGGCCTCATCCACGGGCTGACGAAGAACATGTTCGCGGGGTTCCATTACAATCCGTTGCTGGCCGCGGCGGCCGTGGTGGGGCTCTTGATCATGGGCGTCTGGCCCGTCGTGGGATTGTGGTTCGGGCCGCTCGGAGCGCGCGGGCTGTGCGCCGCGGTATTCGCGCTGATGCTTTGGTTTTCTTGGACCGGTCGTCTGTCGCGACGGACGTCCCGACTGACCGGGCTTTGCTATCCGATCGGAGCGATGATCATGGTGTACATCATTCTCCGTTCGATGGCGGTGACGTATCGGCAAGGCGGGGTGATTTGGCGGGGTACGCATTATCCGATCGAGGAGTTGCGCAAGCGAATTGTTTGAGGACGTGGTGTTGCGGCTTCGCGGCGGTCGGGTAGACTTCCAGTAGTGGCCGGCGAAGAAGTCAAACGGCCGTCCGGGGGATTCACGGACCTCGCGATCGCCTTCACCAAGCAGGCCATCGTCGACATCGTGGGGATCGCGAGAAGACTCCTGCAGGGAGGGTGGTCCGAGGCCAAGATCTTGGACCGGCTGAGGGAGGAGAACTCCGGGTTCTCCGACCGCACGCTGAGGCGGCTCATCGAGGTGGCCGCCGGACGTCCGGTCCAGAGCGATTTCTCCAAGGACGAGATCGCTTCGGAGAAGGTCGTGGCGCGGCATCTTCTGGAGATCGAGCTCAAAAGGGCGCGATCCGAAGTGTGCCTCGGCTCGGTGGTTCACTTCCTGGGGGTCGACTGGTACGTGAAGTGCGCGAACGGCACCAGGCTGACGTTGCAGCGCCTCTCGTGATTCACGCCGAAACCAGTAGAGCCCGCGACCTGCGGATTCTAGAGTAACACCCCTGTCGCAGGAGGCGGGTCTTCTCATGGAACGACTTCCGATCGTGGCGATCGTCGGCCGGCAGAACGTGGGGAAATCGTCGCTGCTCAACGCGTTGGCCGGGCGGCGACTCTCCATCGTGGACGCGACGCCCGGCGTCACGCGCGATCGGGTCAGCGCGATCGTGTCGTTCAAAGGCGCGGCCTTGGAGCTGGTCGACACGGCGGGCATCGGTTTGTCGCGCGCGGATCGCTTCCACGCGCCGGTCGAGCGACAGATTCAGTACGCGATCGAGAGCGCGGACCTGGCGCTCCTGGTCGTGGATGTTCAGGAAGGGCTGACGGCCTTGGATCGGCAGGCCGCCGACCGGTTGCGGCGGGCGGGCAAGGCGGTGGTGATCGTCGCCAACAAGGCGGATCACGCGGGCCTCGACACGCGCGCGATCGAGTTCGGGGAGCTGGGCATGGGCGAGCCCGCCGCCGTCAGCGCGTCGCACCGGCGGCGCGTCGGCGAGCTCATGGACCAGAACGTCGCGCGCCTTCCGAGAGAGGCCGACTCCCAGGAGCGACCTCTGCTCGTGGAGAACGTCGGCAACCTCAACGGGGGCAAGACGACGTTCATCAACGCGTTGGCGGGCGAGGAGCGCGTGATCGTCAGCGAGGAGCCCGGAACCACGCGCGACGCGGTGGATGTGCATCTGCGCCGCGAGGGGAAGAGCGTCATCTTGGTCGACACGGCGGGCGTGCGCAAGAAGCAGCGCGTGGCGGACTCCGTGGAGTTCTTCAGCCGCGCGCGCGCCGAAGAGGCGATCGGGCGCGCGGACGTGGTCGTGTTGATGATCGACGTGCAGGAGCGGATCACCGAGATCGACAAGCGGATCGGCGGGATGATCGAGGAGCGCAAGAAGCCGGCGTTGATCGTCCTGAACAAATGGGACCTGGTCCCGGAGGGGATGGGGACGGGGGATTTCCGGAAGTACATCGACCGGGCGATGCCGGTGCTTTCCTACGTGCCGATCCTGTTCATCTCCGCGAAGGAGGGCGCGCGGGTGTGGGACGTGTTGACGGTGGCGGAGGAGCTGCACCAGCAGGCGGGCGTGAAGATCCCGACGGCGGACGTCAATCGGGTGGTGCAGCGGGCGCAAGCGGAGCGCTCGCCGGGGACGCGAAGCGGCGCGAAGCTGCCGAAGATCTACTATGCCGCCCAATCGCGGGCGCACCCGCCCACCTTCCAGGTGTTCGTCAACGATCCGCGGAGCTTCGCGCCCGACTACGTGCGCTTTCTGGAGCGGAAGCTGCGCGAGTACCTGCCCTTCCGCGAGGTGCCGATCCGGCTGGCGTTGCGGGCGCGACGGGGCAGGTCCCTATGACGGCGCCGGCTCCTTGACCTCCGCGGGTCGGTCTTCCGGGGCGGGCGAGGGCGCGGCGACCACGCGGTTGCGGCCGCCGTCTTTGGCCTTGAAGAGGGCCTCGTCCGCGCGCTGCACGACCTTGGCAAAGGAATCCGAGGCCGCGAGCTCCGCGGCGCCGATGCTCACCGTGCAGAGCATCTTACGGTCCTCAAAGACGAAAGTCGTCGTCTCGATGGCGGCGCGGATCTGCTCCCCCACCGCCTTGGCGGCCTCGAGGTCTTTACCCGGAAGGAACGCGACGAATTCCTCGCCTCCGTAGCGGCCGGCGATGCCTTCCATCGGTGCCATGCGATCGCGCAGGAGCTTGGCGGTGCCCGCCAGCAGGACGTCGCCTCCGGCGTGCTTGTACTCCTGGTTCTTCTGGTGGAAGTGGTCGAGGTCGAGCATGAGGATCGACAGCGGCATCTTCTGGGCGCGATGCGCGTCCACTTCCTCTTCGAGCCGCGCGAAGAAGTACTGCCGGGTGAACAGCTGCGTCAGCTCGTCGACCGTCGCTTTCTCGAAGAAGCGGGCGTTCTGCAGCGAGACCCCGATCTGCGCCGCGAAGATCGTGAGGAGTTCCTGATCCTCCTCCTCGAAGGAGCGGCGATTGCGGCGGTCGGTCACGCAGAGCACGCCCACGGGTTTGGATTCGCCTCGCAGGCCCTCCCGGCGCGCGACGATGGGCACGATCATGCACGCGCGGGATTCGTAAGCGCGTTCCGGCGTGGCGGCGTCGGTCACTCGAATGGGGATGTTCTGCGCGAACACGAAGCCCGCCGCGCCTTCGCCGGGCTTGATGGAGACGGAGGCGCGAACCTCCGGCGGGAGGTGCGTGGAGTAGGCTACCTTGAGGGTCTTGGAGGGCTCATCCAGCATGAGCAGCGAGACCTTCGTGGCGTCGAAGATGCGCGCGACGCTGTCGACGGCCTCGCGGAAGATCATCTCGCTGGAGAGAAACGAGCTGATCCGCCGCGACGTCTCGCCGAGTCCGATGAGCTTGTGGCTGCGTTCGATGGATCGCTCGTAACTGAGCACGTTCTCGATCGCCAGCGCCGCCTGGGCCGCGATGCCGCCGAGGAGTTGCAGGTCGAACGAGGTGAAGTTGCGCGTCTGGTTGAGGGTGTCCACGTGGATGGCGCCCAGGATCCGGTCCTGCTTGATGATGGGCGAGCACATGGCGGATTGGATGTTCTGCTCGACGATGCTCAGGCCGTGGGAGAAGCGCTGATCCGCGGAGGCGTCGCGCGTGAGGATGCCTTCGCGCTTCTGCACGGCTTCGTTGATGATCGTGCGGCTGATCCGGACGAACCCGCGAAGTTCGCTGCGCTCGCTGGTTCGTTGACCGGCCACGCGGAGGTTACCCAGTTCGTCGTAGAGGAGGATGAACGCGCGGTCCGGCGCCAGGACGTTGAAGAGGATGTCGATGAGCGCCTTGCACAGATCGTCGAGCTTCAGGGTGGCGCTGATGGCGGCGGAAACCCGGTAGAGCGTCTCCAGATGCGAGGCCAGGCGCTCGTTCTTCTGGAACGTCGAGAGGATCGCCGCCGGATCGGTGGGCAGTTTCACGCGCGATTCGATGACGGATTGCGCCAGCATCACGTCTTCCTGGCCGGGATCCACATAGTCGCTGGGGAGCGACGAATGCTCGTCGCTGAAGAGCACGGTCACGGGGCCGAGCGTGACGATGTCTCCGTGCCGCAGGCCCTCCTCGGTGATGTCCCGGGCGTTGACCATGATCAGCGCCTTGGGCATGGCTCGGGCCAGCCGGTACTCCCCGTCTCGGTACCGGATGACGGCGTGATGGCCTTCGATCTCCTCGCCGGCAAGCACGATGGAATTGTCGACATCCCGTCCCAGCGTGTTGACTGACGACAGGGTTACGGAACGCCCCATCTGGGCGCCGTCGATGAACACGAGCTGAGCCACGCGCCTCCCCGGTTAGCGATTCTGCACGGGCAACTGTTAAAGATTTTACGGCATAAGAGCCGTCGCGCAACCGGACTTTTCTTCAAGGGTTGAAAGTGGGCCCCCCTTTCGCCGACAATGCCTGCAACGATGAAACGACTTCTGGAGGTATTGACGCCGGAGGAGCGCGGCCACCTCGACGAGATTCTGGATATATCGAGCGCCGGCACGGAGGATTCGCGAGGGAAGACGCGGAACGTGCGCGCGTACTTGGAGTCCAACTGCTTCGTCAGCCCGGAGACGGAGGAGGCGTGGCAGAGGGCGGACGCGGGCGCGCGTCGTCGGGCGCTGTCGGAGATGATCTGGCGGGTCGGGTGCATCGTCGACAAGTCGACGACGGCGGTGATGGGGTTGACTCGATTCGATTTGGGTTTCGGTTTCAAGCTGCACCACACGCTCAGTCTCGCGGAGGACACGGTGGTCTTGCGGAGCGAAAGAAGATGAAGAGGGAGGCGTGGGGGATCGCGATGCTGGCGATGGTGGGCTGCACCATTCCGCGTTACGCCAAGGGGGAGTGGCCGGAGGACCTCCCTTCGGAAGCGTATTACGCCCGGACGTATCTCGCCGACGCGCGCAATCGAGAGCTTCAGACGCCGCAGGAGTATTTCGATTGGGTGCTTCGCTTCTACAAGGGATACATGGTCGCCACCGGTTGGCACGTGCATGAGCTGGCGCTGGTAAAGCTGATCTCCGCGGAGGAGTACATCATCCTGGCGCCGCAGCTGGCCCATCTGGGGACGATCATCTCCGCCGAGTGGGCGAAGCACAATTCGCTCCGCCGCATCACCAACGAGACGCTGGCGCTCTGGGGGAGGGTGTTGAAGGCCGGGGCGAAGCAGAATCGCGCCGGGGAGGCGCTGGAGCGCCTGACGGCGGACGTGCACGCGATTCTGGACGACGAGCTGCGGAAGGCCGACGTGACGGCGGAGCGGTACGAGGACATCCTGTCGTCCAAGTGAGAGCGGGCTTTGACGACGGCGCAAGCGGGGCTTACTCCGACGCGCGCTTGAGGATATCGCGCTCCCGATCGGTCAGGCTTCCGATGCCTTGGGCGTTGATCTTGTCCAAGATTCGGTCGACTTCTTCGCGCGAGGGGCGCGGCTTTCGGGAGAGCAGGCCTTCGAAGGGGCGGGTGAGCCAGGAGAAGCGCGGCCTTCCCATGCGGAGGCGATAGAAGAGGAAGCCGAAGATCGCGCCGCCGAGGTGTCCGGCGGAAGCCACCCAGGGCTGCATGCCGACGAGGGGGTAGTAGAGATCCATGGCCACGTAGGCGAGCACCAGCAGCCACAGCGGCACGGGCAGGACGAACATGATGAGGACCTGGCGTGTGGGGAAGAGGTGAGCGGCCACGACGCAGACGGCGAGGATGGCGCCGGAGGCGCCGATGGCATGGATATTGGGAGCGCCCATCGCGAAAGCCGCCACGGTGTGCGCGACGGCGCAGAGGGAGGCGCCGCCGAAATAGAGCAGCAGGAATCGGCGCGGGCCGTAGACCTCGGCCACGTCGGTGCCGAACCAATAGAGGAACAGCATGTTGAAGAGGAGATGCCAGATGCCGGTCGGAGCGTGAAGGAAGGCGTGCGTGACCAGTTGCCAGACCCAGAAACGCTCGACGAGGCGCGCCGGCACGACGCCGAAGACCTCGATCACATCCACTCGAAGCCGTCCGAGCAGGAGGCCTTGGACGAAATAGGCGACGACCGTCGCGCCGATGATCCACAGGACGACTCGGCCGGGACGGGGTCTGAAGTCGCGTAGGTAATCTCGGTCAGAGATGCCCATGACCCACACCATGATAGCGATCGTTTCGCGAGCCGCGAGGCGCAATTCACAGGTAGGTTCGCGGCGCCGGACAATCTCCGCCGTCGCGTATTATAATGATGTCGGAGGACGACGGTCGTCGGTCCTCCATGGAGAGAGGGAAGATGTTTGCTCAGCTCGACCGCGAGTTGGGGAGACTCGCGGTGGCGCGAGGCCTGGTGACGGAGGAAGAAGTCGGGGACTGCCTGCGCGCCGGAAGCCAGGCGGCGGTGCCGATGAACCTGGCGCAGGTCATGCTGCTTCGGGGCATCGCCACGCAGCAGCAGATCGACAGCCTCGTCGCGACGTTGAGCGCCACGACGGACTTTCCGGCGGCCGCGTCGGCCCGCCTCGGCGTCGGAGCGCGCTTCGGCCGGTACGAGATCCTCGCGGAGCTCGGTCGCGGCGGCATGGGGGCCGTCTACAAGACTCGGGACATGATGCTCGACCGCGTCGTCGCTCTCAAGGTGCTCAGCGACCGGACCATCGCCTCCGACGAGGACGTCCACCGCTTCCGGCGCGAGTCCAAGCTGGCCGCCCGCATCCGCCATCCCCATCTGGTGGAGATCTACGAGGCAGGCCTCATCGAAGGCGTGCCGTATTTCACGATGGAGTTCGTCGAAGGGCGCACGCTGGACGACATCCTGGTGGAAGAGTCCACGTCGGTGGGCGGCCTTGCCGGCGGGCTGCGCCTCTCCCGCGAGGACAAGATCCGCATTATGATGAAGACCGCGCAGGCGATCCATCACGTCCATCGCGCCGGGGTCATTCATCGCGACGTCAAGCCCGGCAACATCATCATCGACGTGTGCAAGGAGCCCCATGTGATGGATTTCGGGCTGGCCCGGGAGATCCGTTCCGGGACCATGCTGACGTCCACCGGGACGGCCATGGGGACGCCCTACTACATGGCGCCCGAACAGGCGGCCGGCGACGTGCACAACCTGGATGCCCGAACCGACGTGTACGCGCTGGGCGCCGTCCTCTATCACGCGTTGACGTTGAAGCTGCCGTTCACGGAGGTGAGCGCGGCGGTCGTGCTCCGGCGGGTGATCGAGGACGATCCGATCGCTCCTCGACAGCTCGATCCGACGATCGATCTCGCTCTGGAGTGGATCGTCGGCAAGGCCATGGCCAAGGGCCGGCGCGAGCGGTACGCGAGCGCGGGAGAGCTTGCGCGCGACCTCGAGCGGTACCTGGCGGGAGCGCCTATCTCCGCTCGGGGGCCGTCGCTCGCCGGGCGGGCGCGCCGATGGCTGGTTCGCCATCCGACTCCGGCGACGGCGATGGCGGTAGCGGGCGTCCTGCTGTCGTTCTTCGTCCTGTATCTTTTTTTTCGCCCCGGGCGCCTGACGCTTCACACGACGCCCGGCGGGGCGGAGGTCTTCATCGACGGCGATCCGGCGGGGCGGACGCCCGTCGAGACGCAGCTCGCCCGCGGGCGGCACGCGGTCCGGATGAGAAAACCCGGCTACCGCGAGCTCGCGTTCGAGGTCGATGTCGCGGGCGGGCGCAGCGAGCTGCGCCGCGAGCAGCTGGAGGAGCGCGCCGGTCGCGTGACGCTCGAGAGCGAGCCGTCGCCCGCGGAGGTGCGCCTGACGGGCGCCAAGCGCCTCACGCTGCAGACGCCGGTTGGCACGTTGACGTTGCCGGAGGGGGAATACCGGGCGGAGGTGTTTCGCGCGCAGTATGAACTGCAATCGTTGACGCTGAAGGTGGACGATCGGGCGGACGTCGCGTGTCGCGTGTCGCTGCGCGAAGCTCAGCGGTGGCAGTTCCGCGCGCTCGACGGCGTCTATCGCGCCCCCGTGCTGGAGGACCTGAACGGAGACGGCGGACTGGACGTGATTGTCGCCACGCGCGACGGGCGCGTCGTCGCGCTGTCGGGATCGGACGGTCGCGTATTGTGGTCGCACGAGTCTCGCGTGCCGAGCCCGACGGACATCGCCGTCGGTCACGGACACGTGTACGTGGGCGTGGGGGCGACCGGGTTTGTTTGCCTGCGGGGCACGGATGGCGCGGTGCGCTACTTCGTGAAGACGGGCCATCGCACGTTCGTCGCGTGCGGGCCGACGGACGACGTTGTGACCGCCACATGGGACGGGACGGTGGCGCGATGGAACGGGAGCGCTCTGGCCGCTCTGCGGCCCGAGAAGCGATGGATCGTCCAGTTGAGGGCGGACGCGGCGGGATCGTCGCCGGCGCGGGTGCAGGGGATCGAGGAGGCGTGTGAGCCGGAAGTCGCCTGGCGCGTACGTCTCGAAGGCGGGCGGACGGCGGTCGTGAGCGACGACGGAACGACGCGCTGGGTCGAGAGTCCGCCGCCGGCGTTCGTCGTGGATGAGAGCGGGACCGTAACGGCTGCGGCGGGGCTGGAGCCGGCTTGGCGGTTCCGCGCCGACCAATCGGTGCGAGGGATGCCGATCGCGGTCGACGTCGACGGGGACGCCGCGGCGGAAGTGGTCTTCGGGGCGGATGATCAGAGGCTCTACGTGCTGGATGGCCGCACGGGTGCCTTGCGATGGACCTTCCAGGCGGGCGGCAACATCGCCGCTTCGGTAGCGGCGGCGGATCTGACCGGGGACGGCCTGCCCGAGATCGTGTTCGGCACGACGGACGGCGTCGTGAGGGCGGTGTCGGTGGCGTCCCGGTGACGGTGGCATTCGCCGGGAGGGGCTCCTACAGTCTCAAAACGGATCCGAAGGAATCCGTGAGCACGATGCATCTGCCGTTCCTCTCGAGACTTCCATGAATACGGTGCAAACCCGGTCGGCGGCCGAAGTGACGCGACAACTCGCGGCGGCGCGCGTGCGCGAGGACGTGGCGTCCGTCGTCTTCCATGCGGCGCGCGAGTGGAGCGGCGCCGACCACGTGGTATTCGCCTGGCGCGAGGGCGGCGGATTCGTGCCGGTGTTGGAAGAGGGGGGCTCGGCGTTTCCGGCCGTGTCGGAATTGGCGCGATGGTGCGTGGAGCACCGGCAGCCGCTGGCGATCGAGGATGTCCGAAGGGATCCCCGGTGCGCCACGGAACCGTGTCGCGAGGGCGTGATCCGCGGCCTGCTCATGCTGCCCCTCTGCGGAGGAGGAGGCTGCGGCGTCGTGAGCATGCACTGGGTGACGCCTCATCAGAGCGGCCTGGAGGAGATCGAGGCGCTGGCGGCGCTGACGGAAGCGGCGGCGCTGGCGCTGGAGAACGTGCGGCTTCGCGAGGAAACGGAGCGGCATGGGGCGTGGCTGCGATTCACCTCGGATCGATTGCCGGCGATCTGCTGGACGACGGACGTGCATCTGCGGTTCACGTCCGGCGTAGGAACGGGGCTGCTGGAGCTTCCGGTCAAGTCCGGACGGCTCCTGGGAAAGACGCTCGCCGAGTTCTTCGGCACGACGGATCCGGATTTCCGGCCGATCGCGGCGCATCGGCGCGCGCTGGCGGGGGAAAGCGTCACGTACGAAGCGGAGTGGTTCGGACGCGCGTATCATTCACGGGTCGAGCCTCTGCGCGACGCGCTGGGACACGTCGTCGGCACCATCGGCGTCGCCATGGACATCACGGATCGGCGGCGGCTCTTGGAGCAAGCGGCCTCCGAGCGGAGCCGCCTGGAAGCGGTTCTGCGTCAGATGCCGGCGGGCGTCATTATCGCGGAAGCTCCTTCAGGGAAGCTCGTGTTGAGCAACGACGAGGTGGCCAGGATCTGGCGCCATCCTTGGCTTCCCGCGGCTTCGATCGCGGAGTATACGCAGTACAAGGGATTCCATCCGGACGGCCGGCCGTACGAACCTCAGGAATGGCCGCTGGCCAGGGCGGTGACGAAGGGCGAGCTTGTCGTCGGGGAAGAGATCACCTACCAGCGGGGGGACGGCACCCGGGGCGTCATGCTCGCAAACGCGGCGCCCGTGCGCGACGCGAACGGGCGGATCCTATCGGGCGTGGTGACGTTCTGGGACGTCACCCTGCGGAAACAGACCGAAGACGCGCATCGATTCCTGGCCGAGGCGACGTCTCTCTTGTCGGCGTCGCTCGACACCGAAACGACGCTGAGCAATGTGGCGAAGCTGGCGGTGCCGCATATCGCGGATTGGTGCGCCGTCTACTTGGTGAGGGACGACGGCTCGCTCGCCCGCGTGGCGGTGGTGCACGAGGAGCCGCAACAGGCGGAGGCCTTGGAGGAGATGCTCCAGGCGCATCCCCTCGCGGAGGAATTCGATCACGGGATCAAACAGGTCCTGCGGATGGGAAGGCCCGATCTGGTGGCGGAGGTGACCGACGACTTGCTCGTGCGGGCGGCGCCGAACGAGGAAGTGTTGCGTCTCCTGCGCGCCTGCCGATTCCGGTCCTATATGAGCGTTCCGATCATGCTCCGGGATCGTCCTGTTGGGGTCATCACGCTCGTGTCGTCCACGTCGGCGCGGGTCTTCGGTCCCGCCGATGTCGCCCTGGCGGAGGAACTGGCGCGGCGGGTAGGCTTGGCGATCGAGAACGCGCGATTGTATCAGAAGGCGCAAGAGGCGATTCGCGTCCGCGAGGAGTTCCTGGGTATCGCGTCGCACGAGCTCAAGACGCCGTTGGCGGCGCTTCAGTTGACGCTGGAGGGCATCAAGCGGCTCTGGCAGAAGGGGCAGTGCGACGTGCTCCTCAGCCGGATCGAGGCGGCTCAGCAGCAGGGCCGCCGTCTGGCGAAGCTGATCCACAGCCTGCTCGACGTCTCGCGGATGGTCGCCGGGCGGTTCACCCTGGAGCGTCAAGAGGTGGATCTGACGGAGATCGTGAAGGAGGTCTTGGACCGCTTCGAGGGAGAGTTCTCGGCGAAAGGCCTCAAGGTCGAACGGCGGCTGGGAAGCGCGGTCGTGGGCACGTGGGATCCCCTCCAGATCGAGCAGGTGGTCATGAACCTCGTTTCGAACGCGATCAAGTACGGGGAGGGGAAGCCTTTCATCGTCGCCGTCGAGAGCGACGACCGCAGCGCGTTCGTGAGCGTCCAGGACCAGGGGATCGGGATGTCGGAGGAGTTTCTCCGCCGTCTGTTCAGGCCGTTCGAACGAGGCGTGCAGCCTGGCCGATACGGGGGCCTGGGGCTCGGGCTTTACATCTCGCGGTCGATCGTCGAGGCGCACGGCGGCGCGATCGAGGTCCAAAGCGCGCGGGGCAAGGGATCGACGTTCAGGGTTCGCCTGCCGCGTTGACGCGAAGCGCGTGATTCACGTCCCCGGATGCGGTACCATCCTCGCCCATGAGCATTCATGCGACCGCCGTGGTCGATCGATGCGCGGAGTTGGGCCGGGAGGTGACGGTCGGGCCGTACTCGGTGATCGGTCCTGAGGTGCGGCTCGGGGACCGGGTCCGGATCGGGTCTCATGTCGTGATCGAGGGGCGCACGTCGGTGGGCGAGGGCACGGAGATCTTCCCGTTCGCGATGGTGGGCTCGATGCCGGGACACCTGGCTGATCGTGGGGACGGGACGGCGCTCATGATCGGGGCGCGCGTCAGCATCCGGGAACACGTCAGCCTGCACCGCGGGACCAAGGTCGGGACGGGGCGCACGATCATCGGCGACGAGTGCACGTTCTTCTCTCACGCCCATGTGGGGCACGACTGCGTCCTGGGAAAGGGCGTGCTGCTGATCAACGGGGCGAGGCTGGGGGGGCACGTCGAGGCGGACGACTTCGCGATCTTCGGCGGAAACGTGGGCGTGCACCAGTCTTGTCGCGTCGGGGCGATGACGATGATCGGGGGAGGCTCGATCGTCGCTCAGGACGTCCCGCCGTACTGTCTGGCTTCCGGCGAGAGGGCGCGTCTGATCGGGTTGAACGAGGTGGGGTTGGAGCGCAGGGGGATTCCGGCGGAGACCGTGAAGGCGCTTCGCGGCGTCTATCGGATCATCTTCCGGAGCGGGCTGCGTCGCGAGGACGCGTTGGCGCGCGTCGGCCGGGAGTTCGCGGCCGTTCCCGAAGCGATAAGGTTCGTGGAGTTCATCAAAGGGAGCAAGCGGGGCGTCGCTCGGCACGGGAGATCGTCGGGGGCCTGAGGGGGCGAGGCCGAATCCGAGCGAGCCGATGTAGAAGCGTTCATCGCGGGTTTCGATGGCCAGGATCGCGGGCAGCAGGAAGGTCAGGGCGCCGGCGATGAGTTTCACGGTTGCCCCGCGAAAGGTTCGTCAGATGTATCGGCCATTTGCGAGGGGAGATCGTAAGCGTTCATCCGTTCACGCGTTCTTACGTTCCTCCGTCTTGAACGCCCAGAAACGATCGCCGGCGGCGGGCCACACGCATTTGGCGAGGCCGGGCAGCGGGGGACGGGGATCGGGACGCTTGAACTGAAGGACGGGCGAACGGGGAACGGCTGCCAAGCATGTTCACCGGGGCGCGCCCATCGTGGCGATCTCGGCCTGCTGGATGATCTCGAGAATCTCCTCCGGGGTGTGCGCCTGCGCGAGTTTCCTGAGGATGAATTCGCTCTCGATCATGCCGGCGATCCGCTTCAGGAGGCGCACATGGCTGTGCGGGGAGGCGGCCGGCGTCAGCAACGCGAAGATCATGAAGGCGCGCTCGCGGCCGTCCCGGATCGGGATGCCGTGGCGGGAAAGGCCCAGGAGGATCTGGGGCCCGCGGAGATCCTCCAGGCGCGCGTGCGGCAGCGCGACGCCGCCTCCGAGGTAGGTGCTCATCACGCGCTCGCGTTCCAGGAAGAGGAGCAGCAGACGTTGCCGCGGAGCCGGCAGCGCGGATTCCGGCGCCCGAGTCACGAGGGTCCGGATCGCTTCCTCCAGGGAGGAGGCTTCGATGTCGAGCACGATCCGGTCCGCCGTCAGGGCGTCCGCGAGGGACCAGAGGGGTTCGTCCTCGAATTCGTCCTCCACGGTGCCGATGATTTCCTCGATGATGTCCTCCATGGTGATCATGCCTACCCAGGTCGAGCCGGAGCCGAGCGCGAGGGCGACATGGACCCGGTTGCGCTGCAGTTCGGCGAGAAGGTCCTCGAGGGTCGCGTCGGGAGTCGTCTTGACGTACGGCCGGGCGATGCGCCGCAGGTCGGTCACCTCGGGCATGCCGTAGAGCAGGTCCTTCACGTGGACGATGCCTACGGGAGGGGCGGCATCGGTTTCGAGCAAGGGATAACGCGAGAAGCGGGTTTGGCGGATCGTGCGGAAGTTCTCCTCCCAGTCGGCCCTCGTCCGAAGCACCTCGACCTTGGCTCGAGGACGCATCACATCTCGGACTCTGACGCCCTCCAAGTCGAAGATGTTCTCCACGAACAGCAAGCGTCGCAGGGAGAGAAGACCCCGCTCCTGGGAGCGGGCCAAGATGATGCCCAGCTCCTGGCGTGAGTGGCGCTCATCCTCGAGGTGGGCCGGAATCCGGACGAGTTGGAGCACGAGGTTGGCGGAACGATTGAGGATCCACAGCGGAACGAAAAAGAGGGCGTGAAAGACCCGCAACGGGCGCGCCGTCAGCAAGGCCGATCGCTCGACCCTCCGGATGGCGACGGACTTGGGAACGAGTTCACCGAGCACAATGTGCAGGAAGGAGATCAACAGATAGGCCACCGTGATGGAGATGCTGTGGGCCACCGTTTGACCGGCGCTCCCGAGCCACGCCACCGCGGGCTCGATGAGGCGGGCGGCCGCGGGCTCGCCGACGAAACCCAGGCCGATGCTGGCCAGGGTGATCCCCACCTGGCAGACGGAGAGGTATTCGTCCATGTGTTCCTGGACGTGCTTGAGCATGCGCGCGGGCGCGCCGCCCGATCGGGCGAGTTCTTCGGTGCGCGTCGGGCGCATCTTCACCGCCGCGAACTCGGCCAGAACGAAGAAGGCGTTCAGGAGGAGCAGGAGGAGGGCGATGAGCAGGGTGAGGAGCGTCATGGCATTTCACAACAACGAACCTCGACAAAGCTACGAATGTGTAAGGAAAGGGGAGATGGAAAGGACCAGGAGAGTGAGAGAACTCTCTCGGATGGAAGAATTCGGAGAATTCGACTCCCCACCTCTCCCTTTCTTACGCGTTCTTAACTTCATGTCGGGTCGTTGTTTCATAATAGGGGAATCTTCTTGGCGACCAGGCGTCTCCGAGGCATTAATGCCTTGCGCCCTTTCTTCTGGGCGGTCTAACCCGCCTTGTTCATAGGCGCTCTGAGCAGAGGATCACCTCATGAGTTACACCAACAAGCCCATTCTCGAGGGGACGCTCAACGAATTCCGGGAGGCCGGTCTCTACAAGGACGAACGCATCCTGCTGGGGCCGCAGGGCGCCCGCGTGCGTGTCACGAGCGGCGAGGTCCTGAACTTCTGCGCGAACAACTATCTGGGCCTTTCTTCGCACCCGGAGCTCATTGCGGCGGCGCATCGCACGCTCGACACCCATGGCTACGGGCTCTCCAGTGTCCGCTTCATCTGCGGGACGCAGGACATCCACAAGGAGCTCGAGCGGACGATCGCGCAGTTCTTCGGCGCCGAAGACGCCATCCTCTACACCTCGTGCTTCGACGCCAACGGCGGGCTCTTCGAGACGGTGTTGGGGGAGGGAGACGCGGTCATCTCCGACGCGCTCAACCACGCGTCCATCATCGACGGAGTTCGCTTGTGCAAGGCCGAGCGCTATCGCTTCGCGCACGCCGACATGAAGGAGCTCGAGGAATGCCTCAAGAAGGCGCAGGCGCAGAAGACTCGCCTCATCGCCACGGACGGCGTCTTCTCGATGGACGGCGACGTGGCGAACCTGCCGGCGATTTGCGAGTTGGCGGATCGGTATCGAGCGTTGGTGATGGTGGACGATTCGCACGCGACCGGGTTCATCGGAAAGACCGGTCGCGGGACGCCGGAACACCACGAAGTTCAGGGACGGGTCGACATCATCACGAGCACGCTCGGGAAGGCGCTGGGTGGCGCCGCGGGGGGCTTTACGACGGGACGGAAGGAGATCGTCGAACTGTTGCGCCAGCGGTCTCGGCCGTATCTTTTCTCGAACACGTTGCCGCCGCCGATCGTGGGCGCGGCGCGCAAGGCGTTCGATCTCCTGTCGCGCACGACGGATCTACGCGACAAGCTGGAGTCGAACACGAAGTACTTCCGCGCGGAGATCGTGAAGCGGGGATTCACGATCCGGCCGGGGGAGACGCCGATCATCCCGATCATGCTTCATGAGGCGAAGTTGGCGCAGGAGTTCGCGCGCGAAATGCTCCGGGAAGGCATCTATGTGATCGGTTTCAGCTATCCGGTGGTGCCGAAGGGGCAGGCGCGGATTCGCGTGCAGATCAGCGCCGCGCACGAACGGGAGCATTTGGATCGGGCGCTGGAGGCGTTCGAGCGGGTGGGGAGGAGGCTGGGGGTGGTGCGCTAATGCACCCACATCAGGGTGAGCACCACGACCGCGGCGGTACCGAGCATGGCGGCATAAAAGACGCGGTGGTTGATGGCGCGGAGTAAGGGCACGAGGCTCCATCCCTGCGGCGAGGGCTGAAGCTCAGGCGTGGTCGAGGGAGGGGCGGGCTCCGCGGACGCCTGGGGTTTTTCGTTCACGATCTCGTAGCCGGCTTCGCGCCAGGCCTCCAGGCCGCCGCTCAGGAAAGCGACCTTCGTGAAACCGCAGTAGTCCAGCATTCGGGCGACCACCGCGCTCATGGCCCCGTCGTTGCAGACGAGGAGCACATGACCTTGTTGGGGCAGCGTCTTGACCAAGGCCGCGGCATTGGAATCCGGGCGATGGATGGCGCCCGGGATGTGCCCTTCGACGAACCGGTCGGCCTCTCGGACGTCGATGATCAAGGGGGCGCGTCCTTCCACCATCCAGATTGCCAGCTCCTGCGGTTCGACCCAGGCGGCGGTGCCACGGCGCCTCACGATCGTCGTGCCCGTTTGCATGACAGGGAGGAAGCAAAGCGCATGCCGTATGCATCCTGGGGCGAGACTGTAATGCCTTGGAGCGCAAGGTGATTTGCCTGGTCTTGTGGCCTCATCTCAGGGGGCGACGGATTTGAAGCCTTCCTGCGTAAACGGTTGAGTCCGCCGTAAGAATCCTTTCCGTTCGGCAGACGCACCCTCCCCCTCCTCCGCTCGCCGAAGGCGAGCCGGCAGGGTATGCCCGGCGAACGAAGCAGGACCGCCATGGTCGTCGCGAAATAGACGCCGTAACCCCGCCGCTGGCGGAGGATGGGCTTGGTGTCCGCCAGGGGATCCCATCTCGAACGAGAGGAGGAACCGGTCGAGCTGCGAATCGGGCAACGGGTAGGTGCCGGCGTGCTCCAGCGGATTAAGCGTGGCGTAACCGTTCAGCCGTTCATTCGATCCTCCGTTCACCGGTTCTTGCGTTTACCCGTTCCTGCGCTCGAAGGCCCTTGCGAAAGGGGGTGTGCGGCCGGCGGAGAACGGATGCGCGCGGACCAGGAGCCCGGGCTTGAACTGGAAGGCGTCTTTGTGGGGATCGTAAATGGCCGCTCCCAAGACGTCGCTCGGCACCATGTCGCTGGTGAGCTGGATCCGGCGGAACGTGCACGAGATGGATTGCGCGACGGCTCGCGCCAGGGTGGTCTTCCCGACGCCGGGGATATCTTCGATGAGGACGTGGCCGCGGGCGAGCAAGCTGACGAGCAGGAGCCGAAGCGGCTCGGACTTCCCGCGGATGACGCGTTCGACGCTCTGTCGCAGGGTTGCCAGGCGTTCCGGGATGTTCCTCATCGTGCCCGCCAGAAATCGTCCGCCGCCGAGCTCGCCGACAGAGGCTCTCCATTCACTTCGGAGGTTTCTGCCATGAAAGGTCGCCTGTTGCGTCGACTCCGGAGTTCCGCCCGTGAATCGGCGTGCCGCTCACCGCTGTCCGCGTCCCAGGTCACGGGCGGCGCGCGAGACAGGAAAATCACGGAGATGCTCGACAAGCCCTTGTGAGTCTCGATCGTCGGCGGCATAATGTCGCGCCGTGGATTGGTCCGCGGCAAACACGCGCTATGTCTTCCCGGCGCGCCGCATGCTTCTCAGCGGACGCGCTTTGCAGGGGGAAGACCTGCTGCGCCAGGGATTCGAAGAGACGGGGGATGGTTGGATCGCCTACCATCTCGCTGAAGCGATCCTGTTCCAGTCGCCGGACGATCGGGCGCGGGTCGAGGATGCCTGTCGGCTGTACGCGCATGCCGTGGAGCGGCTGTCGGAGGGGCATCGCGCCCTGGCGGAAGCGGCCCTGGCGAAGGCGGAGGCGATGATGGCGGTGGCGCGACCGCGCGAGGCGTCGCCGAGGACGTTCCTGCCGAGGGCGGAGGAGGCGGTGATCCGCAGACCTCGAGTCTCCCGCGAGACGGAGGTCGAGGAAGAGCGGCCGCCGGATCCCTTGATCGAGAAGCTCAAGACGGACTTTCGCTTCGAGGAGTTCAGGCCGGGCCAGCGGGAGGTCATCGAGGCCGTCCTGCAAGGCCGGCACGTGCTGGCGGTGATGCCGCCGGGCGCCGGCCGATCGTTGCTGTGGGAGTTCGCGACGCGCCTTCTGGAAGGCTCTACGGTGGTCGTCTCATCGAGCGCCGTTTCCGGCGATCGATTGATCCATGGCGCCCCCGACAAACTGGGCGACCCCGGGTTTCTCGACGGCGCGAAGGTGGGGCTGTTCGTGATCGACGACGCGCAGCGCATCTGCGAGGGATCGGCGGATTTCCGGCCGGAGTACGTGCGATTGAAGGGCGTGGTTCATCGCGCGGCGGCCGGCGCGGTGCTGGCCTTGGCGCCGCTGGCGACGCCGCAGATCCGCGGGGAGATCATCGACAAACTCGGATTGGTCTCGCCGGTCGTCCAGGCGATTTCGATGGATCGGCGCAACCTCATCTGGAGTGTGGTCGAGACTCAGGACAGGTTCGGGGCGCTGAGGACGGTGCTGGCGGAGTGGCCCGGGGCGGCGATCGTGTACGCGCGGCGGGCGCAGGACGCGGAGAGCATGGCCGCACGATTGAGAGAA
Source organism: Planctomycetota bacterium (assembly GCA_016190155.1). Taxonomy (GTDB): domain Bacteria; phylum Planctomycetota; class MHYJ01; order MHYJ01; family JACPRB01; genus JACPRB01. Next base: position 16,071 of record JACPRB010000052.1, on the reverse strand, counting down.
GCCGGCCTGACGGCGGCGGCTGTGTACGAGGGCGTCGCGGATCGTAATCGCGCGGTGGAGGAGTGGCGCGCGAATCGAGTGCGCGTGCTCGTGGCCGTGAAGGATCGCGACCTCAAGCGGCCGGATGTTCGGGGCGTCGTGCATTGGCAGATGCCCGCGTCCTTGGAGGAGTACTATCTGGAGGCGGCGCTGGCGGGTCGCGACGGGCAGCCGTCGCAGTGCGTCCTGCTGCATGGTACGGGAGACAAGGACGAGCATCTGGCTCTCATCGAGCGCATGTACCCGGGGCGAGAGGGCGTTCTCGAAGTGCTGGAGGCGATTTCACGAGGGGCCTCTCTGGAAGAGTGGCGTCGTCGATGGGGGCGCGTGGGGCTGGCCGGGGCGCTCGAAGCCTTGGAGGGGCAGGGATTCATTCGGGCGATCGGGGAGGGGGCGTATGAGCGGCCGGCGGACGGGCCGAACGTCAGCCGGCTGGAGGTGTCGAGCCTCGAGCGGAGGCAGCGACGGGCGGAGGAGCGGCTGCGCGCGATGGAGCGATACGCGGAGGCGCGCGGGTGCCGCCGGATGGAGATGCTGGTGTACTTCGGAGAGCAGCCGCCCGCGGGGTGGTTGTGCGGCGGGTGCGACCGATGCCGGGCGGCTCGCGAGGGCGCCAGCCAGGATGCCGGCGTCCTGCGCCAGGCGGTCGTGATGGGCGTGCGCGAGCTGGAGACCCGACGATTCTCGATCAACGAGATGGCGCGGGCGATCCTCTTCCTGGCGCCGCCGCACGTGACGCGCGCGCTCAAGGGCAAGGCGGAGGCGGAGGTGCGCGACGTGATTCACGCGCTGCTGCGGGACGGGGCGATCGAGCTCGACTCGCGCGGGCAGTTCGTGCGGGCACCTCGAGGACGGTGACGATGCGGAGCGCGGCGATCTGCGGGTTGCTCCTGGTGGGCTGCCTTTCGCAGGCGCCCCCGCGTTTCTCCGAGGCTGCGGTTGAGCTGCCGCTGGCGATCGATGGGAACCTTCCGGCGGTCGAACTCGAAGTTGGGACACGGCGTGTGCCGGTGGTCCTGGACTTGGGCGGATTCGATACCGTCGCGCTTCGGCCCGATTTGGTCAAGGAAGTCGGGGCAACCTATACGGGGGCGAGCAAGACGCAGGGGCGCGCGTTCGGAGGGGTGGTTCGCAGTCGCGAGTACGAGCTGCCGGAAGTTCGGCTCGGGTCGCTCGTGTTGAAGAAGGTTCGCGGCTACGAGGCTCTGAACGACCGGGCTGATCTGCCTCAGGCCTTTCGCAACGGTTATGTCGGTCTGGGGATCCTGCGCGACACCTGTCTCATCATCGACTATCGTGCCTCCAAGGTGGTGATGTCTCGCGCGTTCGTCGATTCCGCCGAGTATGCGGTCAGCCGGTGGCCGCACTCGACGGTCCGGGTAGGGGGCGACGGCGTCGTCTCCCGGATGACGCTCGATGGCGTGGAACGTATCGTGGTGTGGGACACGGGGTTCACGTATTCGGTGTTGCGGCCCAGGTTGGCTCCGCCGCCGCGCGTGGAGAAGCGCGGCCGGCAGGGTTTCTACACGCCGGATTCCGTACGGCTGGATGGCGTGGAACTGGGCCCCCTGGAGTTCGTGCTGGTTGATTTCCAGCAGCCCGAGGTGGACGGCGTCGTCGGATACAACTTCTTCCGCGATCACGTGGTGTGCTTCGATTTGCCGCGGGGCGTGGTCGCCTGGAAGCGGCAGTAACCTTCCCTGACGCCCCTGAAGTCCGTACAATTCCCTGCCGTCCACCGGAGGGTTCCCATGCGATCGCTCTGTCTGCTCGTATTCCTCGCCGCCTGCGCGGGCGCGCCCGCCCAGGAGTCCCGCGAGAACGGCTTCGGCGTGCATCTGCCCGTCGAAGAGTTCTTCCTCGACAACGGCATGAAGGTGCTCGTGGTCGAACGTCATCAGGTGCCGCGCGTCTACTGCGCGCTCTACTGGAAGGTCGGATCGGTCAACGAGCGCCCCGGCATCACCGGGCTATCGCACTTCTTCGAGCACATGATGTTCAAGGGGACGAAGAAGCTCGGCACGACGGACTGGAAGAGAGACGCGGAGTTCAACGAGCAGATCGAAGCGATCATGGCGGAAGTGCGGGCGCTGAAGCTGCGCGGGCTGGAGGCCCTGCGGCGCGGGAAGCCGATGTCGGAGGCCGCCGCCCAGTCCTCCTCGACCATCGCCAAAGCCGACGAGCCGCGCTGGGCTGATCTGATGAAGCAATTCGAGGCGCTGAAGGAGGAGCAGAAGAAGATCACCATCGGCGAGCACATCTCGAAGCTGTTCGCCGCGAACGGAGGCACGCACACCAACGCCTCCACGTACAACGACTGGACGCGCTACTTCGTGGAACTGCCCGCCAACAAGGTGGAGCTGTTCTTCTGGCTCGAATCGGAGACGTTCATGGGCCCGGTGTGGCGCGAGTTCTATCCCGAGAGGGAAGTGGTGAAGGAAGAACGGCGGATGCGCACCGATTCCACGCCCACGGGCCTCATCCAGCAGCAGTTCAACGCGATGTTCTGGCAGGCCCATCCGTACGGTTGGCCGGTCATCGGTTGGATGAGCGACATCGACCATTACACGGTGGCGGAGGCGCAGCGGTACTACGACACATACTATCAGCCGCAGAACTGCACGGCGGTCTTCGTGGGCGATGTGGATCCGATCAAGATCCGGGAACTGGCGCGGCGATACTTCGGGCGCCTGCAACGCCGCGAGACGCAGCCCGATCCGATCGTGACGCAGGAGCCGGCGCAAGCGGCGGAGCAGCGGATGGAGGCGGAGGCGGATGCGCGGCCGTCGATCTCGATCCGTTGGCACGCGCCCGCCGGGGTGCATGCCGACGCGCCGGCGCTCGATCTGCTGGCGATGATTCTGGACGGCCGGACGGGACGGCTATGGCGGACCCTGGTGGACGAGAAGGGGATCGCCCTTCAGGCGAGCGCGGGTTATTGGGCGCTGAAGCACGGCGGCATGCTGTATGTGAGCGCCAATCCGCGCGATCCCAAGCAGTTCGCGGAGCTGGAGGCCGCCGTCGAGGCCGTCGTGCGGGACGTTCAGGAGAAGGGCGTCACGGAGCGCGAGCTGCAGAAGGTGAAGAACCAGTCGCTGGCGAATCTGGTGCGCGAGCTCGATACCAACATGGGCGTCGGCGACCAGCTGGGCTTGTCCGACGTGGTCGGCGACTGGCGCGACGTGTTCGAGTATGTGAAGAAAGTCGAGAAGGTGACGGCCGCGGACGTGACGCGCGTGGCCCATGCGATCTGCACGCCGACCGGGCGCAACATCCTGATCATCAGACGTCGGGGGCAACCATGAACCTATCGCCGGTCCTTCTGCTGTTGTCGTGCGTCGCGCCGCAGGACATCCCCGAGCGGCCGGAAGATCTGAAGTACGCGCCCCTGAAATTCGACGTGCCCGACGCCGAGAAGATGCGCGCGCCGTTGCGCAACGGCGCCGCCGCCTACGTGATCGAGGATCGTTCGCTTCCGAAGGTGGAGATCACCGTCCAAGTGAGGGCGGGGTCTTTCTGGGAAGACGCGGGGAAGGAAGGGCTGGCGGGTCTTTGCGGGACGCTCATGCGTCTGGGAGGCACGAAGACGCGCCGGCCGGCCGATCTGGACGAGGAGCTCGATTTCCTGGCGGCCGAGCTGAACGTCTCGGTCGGCGATACGAGCGGGTCGGCATCCCTTTCGGTGTTGTCGAAGGACCTGGACAAGGGGCTGGAGATACTTTTCGACGTGCTTCGCAATCCCGCGTTCGACCCGGAGAAGCTGGATCTCGTGAAGGCGCAGACGATGGAGCGTCTCAAATCGCGCAACGATTCGACGGCGTCGATCGAGGCGCGCGAGACGAACCTCCTGCTGTACGGCGATTATCCGCTCAACAAGCTCTCGACGGGGGCGTCCATCGAGTCGATCACGCGGGAGGACCTCGTGAGGTTCCATGCGAGATTCTTCCGGCCGTGGAACTTCATCATCGCGGCAGCCGGGGATTTCGATCGCGCGGTGTTGATCGAGAAGCTCGATCGGGCGCTGGAGGCGTACGAAATCCCCAAGGCGGTTCCGGAGCGCCCGAGAGTTCCGCCCGTGACGTACGCGCCCGAGCCGGGGATCTATTGTTTCCACAAGGACGGCAAGAACATCAATCAAGGCCGCGTCTCCGCCGCGCATTTGGGAGTGGAGTTGCATCATCCCGACGTATTCCCGTTGCGGGTGCTGGGGTACATCTTGGGGGGAGGCGGTTTCAGTTCGCGCTTGGTGCAGCGGGTGCGCACGGAGATGGGGCTGGCCTACGAGGTTCATGCCGATCTTCGCCCCGGGATTCTCTACGTAGGCTCGATGCGGATGGCGTTTCAATCGAAGAACGAAACGTGCGCGCTGGCCCTGAAGACGTGTCTGGAGGAGATGGAGAGGATCCGCAGGGAAGGCGTCAGCGAGGAGGAACTGGCGGCCGCCAAGCAGTATTTCCTCGATGCCTTTCCGGGGCTCTTCTTCCCCGGTCCGGCTCGAACGGCCGGCACGTTCGCGTTCGCGGAGCTCCACGACTATCCGAAGGGATACTTCCAGAGTTACCGCGAGAGGATCGCCGCGGTGACGCGCGAGGATGTCCGGCGTGTCGCGGAGGAGCGCCTGCATCCGGATCAGCTCGTCATCGTCGTCGTGGGCAACATCTCCGAGATCAAGCAGGGCGACGGTCGGACGCGATTGGCGGATCTCGGACGCCCGATCGTGGATGTCCCGCTACCTGATCCCGTGACGCTGGCGCGTCCGGTGAAGGATCGAAAGGGCGGTTTTTGTCCGAGGTGTCGCGATTTGATGTTCACGGCGGACATCGGGACGTGCGTCGCGTGCGGGAGCGATACCTCCAGCGGCGGCATGAAGCTGTGTGCGGGGTGTGCGCGGGCGAAGGGCGTCTGTCAGGCGTGCGGGGAATAGGTCTACGGTAACCGTTCAGCCGTTCAGGAGTTCATCCGTTCACCCGTTCGAAAACCCCGTTACGGCGTCCAGCTTCCGGAACGAATGAACCCTCCTTCGCCATCGGGAAGGCTACCCCTACTCCGCTGCGGCGAAGCCGCAGCTGCGTAGGGCCCTCTGCAGCTCGCCTTCGGCGAGCGGAGGAGGGGGAGGGTAAACGTGCGAACCGATGAACGGGTGAACGCTTCGGGTCTACGTAGGCCTTGGGGGCTTGGGCGGGGCGGGCGGCGGTGTCGCCGGCGGTGCGGCGGCCGGCGATTGCGGGTGGAGGGGACGGAACGGCTTCTTGGCTTTGGCGCCCGCGGCGCCTCGCCGGCGCAATCCCAGCCCGACGAGCGCGGTCGCGATCTTCTCCGCGAGGTCCTTCTTGCTGGCTCCGGCCTCGAGCTGGACTTTGGAGGACTCGAGCTTGATGGTCAATTCCGCGCCGGACTTGCGATCTTCGACGGTGATCTCCTCGTCCCAGAGGAGGATCTCCATGCCGTTACAGTGCCTGGATTCTCGAAGCTCGCGGCAGATGGCCTCGGGGGTGATGGATCTTGGTTTGTCGAATTGGATGTTGGCCACGCGAATAAAGTGTAGCACGCGAGCGGATGAGCGGCAACAGGGGGTCCGAAGTTCTGCTGCGAAGAGTCCGCTGGGCTGGGTTATAATTCTCGCGATCAGGGAGGAGGTTTCATGCCCGGCGAGAAAGTCCCGATGATCTGCGGCATCGATCTCGGCACCACCAACAGCGTCATCGCCTACATCGACGATCACGGGAAGGCGCAGGTGATCCCCAATACGGACAACGAGCGCATCACGCCCTCGGTCGTCCTGTTCGACGGGGCGGAGGCGGTCGTCGGCAAGATCGCGAAGAACTCGGCGGTGACCGCGCCGGAGAGCGTCGTGCAGTTCATCAAGCGTCACATGGGCGAGGACGGCTGGACCCAGACGCTGTGCGGCAAGCCATACACCCCCGAGATGATCAGCGCGCTCATTCTGAGGAAGCTGGCGCAGGACGCCGAGACGGTCATGGGACGCAAGGTCGGCTCCGTGGTCATCACCGTGCCGGCCTACTTCAACGAGATCGAACGTAAGGCGACGCAGGACGCGGGCATCATCGCGGGGCTCAACGTGCTGTCGGTGCTGAACGAGCCGACCGCGGCCGCACTGGCCTATGGGCTCGATCGACTGGGCCAGCGCAAGCGCGTCCTCGTCTACGACCTCGGAGGAGGCACGCTCGACGTGACGGTCGTCCAGATCGAGGGCACCAAGATCGACGTGCTGGCCACGGACGGCGAGCGGCGGCTGGGCGGCATCGACTGGGACGACGAGGTCATCAACACCGTCGCGGAGAAGTTCAAGACGGAGCATCAGATCGATCCTCGGACCGACCTGGACGCCTATCAGGATCTGCGCACCAAGGCGGAGGACGCCAAGATCGCGCTGTCGAAGCTGGAGAAGGTCCGGATCCTGTGTCAGTGCCAGGGGCGGACGATCAAGGTGGAGCTGACCCGGTCCGAATTCGAGCGCATGACGAAGGCGCAGCTGGAGCAGACCGAGACGTACTTGGGCGTCGTCCTGGCCAAGGCGAAGCTCACCTGGAAGGACATTGACGTCGTGCTGCCGGTGGGGGGCATGACGCGCATGCCCGCCGTCCGGGAGATGCTGCGGCGGATTACCGGGATCGAGCCCGACGCGTCCGTCAATCCCGATGAATGCGTGGCGATCGGCGCGGCCTACTACAACGCGGTGCTGAGCATGCACCAGGCGCCGGAAGCGACGACCGCGTTGTGGCTGAACGGGGAAAGGACGGCGCCGGGGGCGCTCATCAAGGATATCGACGCGAAGGCGAGGGGCCTGCTGCAAGGCGTCGAAGTCACCAACGTGAACTCGCACAGCCTGGGCATCATCGGGATCCGCAAGTCGGATGGGCGGATGGTCAACGACATCCTGATCCCCAGGAACACTCCGATTCCGGTGGAGCGAACGAAGACGTACGGCACCGCCACCGCCAATCAGGTGAGCGTTCAGATCAAGGTCGTCGAAGGGGAGGGCGAGGATCCCGAGGACTGCGTCGAGATCGGCACCTGCGTCCTGTCCGAGTTGCCCGCGGGTCGGGACGCCGGGGCGAAGGTCGACGTGACGTTCCGCTACGACGCGGACGGCCGCCTGGAAGTGTCCGCGCGCGACCGCGCGACCGGGAAGGAAGCCAAGGTCGAGATCCAGCGCAAGTCCGGAATGACGCAGGCGCAGATCACGGATGCGAAGGCCGCGATCGGGGGATTGGATCTCGGATAGGCGGCGGTTCCGAGGGCGGAAAACGGGTACAATGGAGTATCTCTTCCGGGCCCGACTCCGGACCGAAGATCTTCCCGCTTTGACGCATGGCCGATACGCGTTATCACGAACTGTTGCAGCTTTCCGAGGAGGTCTCGGATCCCGATTACTATCAGCTCCTCGAGCTGGAACGCGTCGTCATCGATGAGGACCTCGTCGAAGAGCGCTTCAAGCGCCAGATGGTGAAGCTGCAGGCGATCCAGAGCCCGAAACACAAGGAGTTCATCGAGTTCCTCAAAGGCGAGCTCAAGAAGGCGCGGGTCACGCTGACGGATCCGGAACGGCGCCGGAAGTACGACCAGGAACTCCAGGACGAGCGCATCGCGCAGCTGCGCAAGCTTTGCTCGCACATGCTCGTGGACGGCACGCTTTCGCAGCAGGGGGAGATCTCCCTCGTCGAGGAGGGCAAGCGGATCGGGATCGACCCCGGCGACATCCGGCGGGCGATCGACGAGGAGATGGCGCGCGCGGGCGCGCAGCGGGTCGCCGCCAAGCGCACGGACACCGCGACGCAGGCGGCGAGCAACTCGATGCTGCGCGAGCTGGCGCTGCAGCTGGACGAGGCGCGCATCGCGGCCCGGTTCGCCGAGGCCAAGGCGCGGCACGCCGAGCAGGCCAAGGAGCGGGCCGAGGAGGAGGCGCTTCGTGCGGTGAGGCGCGCCAAGGAGGTCCAGGTGCTCGTGCACCAGACCGCGCAGCGCGAGGCCGTGGCCCAGGAGGAGGAGCGGGAGCAGCTCGAATCGGAGGTGAGGCGGTTGCAGACGCTGCTGGACGAGCGAGAGAAAGAGATCGGCGGGCTGCGGGAGCAGCTGGAGATGCAGGGACGCCTGTCGGCGCGGGCGGAAGAGGAGCGGAGCAGGCGAGCGGGCGATCTGCGCGCTTCCGGCAGCCTGGCGTGGGCGCATCTGACGTGGATCGTCGCGTTGCTCGCGGGATACGCGACGCGAACATGGGTGCCCGGCGCGGAAGGACGAGTGGACGCCGTCTCTGCCCGACTGAGCTCCGTGAGGCTGGACCTTCTAGCGGCCGTCGTGGGAGGCGTGGTGGTCACGCTCTGGGTGGCGTGCCTGATCCTCGCGAGGCGGCGTGGACGGAAGCTCTTCGTCTGGGTGACGGCGATGATGGCGGTCTTACTGTTCGGCTTCGCCGCCGTCTATCTTCGGTTGAGGGGATGATCCTTAGGCCCGTGGGGGCTGCGGCGGCTTCATCCCGGTCGAAGGCGGGAGGGTGCGCGTCGAGTTGCGCCGGATTCCCAGCAGCTCTTCGATGGTCGCCAGGAGCTTTCGGGTGCCTGCGGCGATGCTCACGAGTGCGTCGACGTTGAGCTGCGCGCGCAAGCGCTGCAGGTCCTCTCGAGTGTCGGCGATGATCTCCGGCTCGTTATGATAGAGGATCAGGCGGATCGGGCGGCTTTCGCGGGCGTGGCGGAGCACCGCCTCGAGGTTGTCGGTGGCTCGCTGCACGGCGGCGACGTGCATGACGAGCAGGTCCGGAAGATGTTCGGAGACGGCGATCTCGACCTCCTTGGAGGTGGTGGCGATCTTGACGGCGACCTTGCCGCCGCGTTCCAGCTCGGTCCGCAGGAGGAACTGCAGCTGGGTGTCGCGGTCGCAGACGAGCACGCGGCTCATCATGATCTTTTGCATCTGCGCGAACATCTTCCTGGACTTCATGAATTCCAGGAGCTGATCCTGCTGGATCATGAAGCTCATCAGGCCTTGGTTGAACTCCGCGGTCAGCTGGTTGGATTCGATGAACCCGAGCACCTGGGGTTCGGGCATCTCCAGGATCTGAGCCGCTTGGGCGAGCGTATAGACGATTCGAGCTGCCACGGGGGACGATTCTATCCCGCTTGAGGAACGGCGTCCAGCGCGGGCGAATCCAGGGGAGCCGCGCGCTTGGGACCGACTTCCACTCTGCCCACGAGAACGGCGCCTTCTTCCACGCTGAGCGTCGGCGCGACGACGTCGCCGTAGAGGCGGCCCCCCTTGGCGATCTGGACGCTTTCCCGCGCGCGGACCGGCCCTTTGACTTCCCCCTTGATCGTCAGGTTCCGGACCCGCACTTCGGCGATGATGATGCCCTTCTTGGCGACCTCGACGTGGCCCTCGTTGTAATACTCGACGCGCGCCTGGTAGTCGTTGACGACCTCGTCCTCCGTGCGGATGTTGCGATGGCATCCGGGACAAGGCACGGACTTCGTGGACGCGCTGACGTCGATCGGCGCGTCGCACCGGGGGCAAAGCAGGGATCGTCGCCCGGCCGATTTGCTCATCTGAGGACCCGGAGGAGAACAGAGGACCCAGAGAAAGAGAAACCAACACCAGAGGACTCAGAGAGAAGCCCTCTTCTTTGGTGTCGGGATTTGCTCAGGGCCCTCTGCACCCCTCTGTTACCTCAACCGTGCCGCAAAAGCCGTACGGGGAGTTCGTCCCCGTACGGCCCTGGATCACGAGACGTTTACCGACGAACGGCCGGAGCGGGCTGGGGCGCGTGTCCGGACAGGATCGCGTCGCGCTCCACGGATCCGGCGCCTTTGAGGGCATCGGGACTGACGACGACGTTGCCCACGAGGGTCGCGCCTTCCGCCACCACCAGTTTGGGGGCGCGGACGTCGCCGGTCATCTGGGCGGACGCGGCGAGCTCGATCTTCTCCGAGGAGGCGACGTTTCCCTTGAAGACCCCTTCGACGTTGACCAGACCGACGGTAACTTCTCCGGAAACGTGGGCGGTCTTGCCGATCGCCAGGCGCCCTTTACTGGTGATCTTGCCGTCGAACTTCCCTTCGATGCGCATGGCCCCCTCGTAGGCGCACTCGCCTTTGAACGTGACGTCGGCTCCGAGGACCGTCTCCGAACCTCCCGGTGGCATTGGCGGCATAACCCTCTCTCCTAATTTGGTAACTGGGTACCCCTCTAGCTGTAACTTATACTATGTAATTTACATTATGTCAAGAATGAATCGTTCGTCGAGGAATTTTTGGCATTCCCCGCGGGCGCGGGTACAATCCATCCCGATGACGCTCCACAAGTCGCGCTTCGTGCCGGCCATCCGCGGCATGCAGGAGGCGCGCGACGCGCTTGCCGAAGTGCTCGAGATGACCGTTCGTCGCATGCAGATCATCGTAATCATGCAGAAGATCATGATCTGTCGCACGCCGGACACCCGCCGGTTCCTCGGCGACGCGATGGCCGGTCTCATCGAAGGGGGCCTCGACTACATGCGGAAGAGGCGTCGCGAGGCCATCGAAGCCCTGCAACGCCGGCAAGGCGCGGAACAGGAGAAGAAGGTCGCCGTGCCGGAGGCGCCCCGGCGTCAAGAGCACGAGGATCTCGAAGCGAAGATCCGGGCGGCGATCGAAGCCAAGCGGCTGGAGCGCGCCCGCAAGGCGGAGGTGGAATTCGAGCCCATGGAGGTCGTGGAATCGGAGCCCATCCAGGCCGGCGTGGCGCTGCCGGAGGAGGGCGTGGGCGTCACGATTCCGGAAGAGAAGCCGGCGCCTGCGCCTCCCGCGCCCGCTCCCGCCGCGACGGAGACCGGCCTGTTGCCCTCGGCCGAGGAGCTCAAGGAGATCGAGGATCTCGGCACGGAACTGGACGCGCTGAGCCTGGCCGCCGTCGCGCGAGAGATCTTCCCCGATTTAAAGGGAACCTACGAGCCGTGGGAGGTCGGACGCGCGATCTACATGAACGAACAGCTCGCGCGCGACGCGGTGCTGCAAGGGGCGCGCCTGCGCGATCACGAACGCGCCACGATGCTGGCGCCCGCCTTGGACCAGATGAAGCGACTCATCGAGAACCACCGGCCATGGTGGGCGAGCTCGCTGCCGGCCATCCGGGAGTGCATCGACGCGCACTTCGCCGCCGTGCCCGCGCGGGATGGCGGCGCCACGGCGCAGCACCTCTTCGACGTCATCGCGATGGCCGATCCGCGCGCGGTCGAGATGCTCCGGCTCATCGCCAAGACGAACGAGCCCGGCGTCGTCTTCGTGGCCGATCTTCGAAAGAAGCTCGAGAAGCTGATGGCGATCGAAGAGAAGCGCGGCGATTGATCCTGCCCCGAGGAACTTACTTGGGGAAGGGCGGCCGTGTGGACCAGTCGTCTCCGCCGTCCACCAGCTCCACCACGACTCGATCCGCCCCGGCCTGAAGCTCGGACTTCACGGAATCCAGTGGAAGTTCCGGAGCGACCCACATCCTTTGAACGGCGATGCCCTGATCGATGCCGGCCTCGGCGACGATCGTGACGACGTCGAGCGGCGCGCCCTTGAACATGAAACGGTCGGTTCCGACGGCCGTGACCACGACGGAGAATTTCGGCCCCTCGTTCTTGAGTCGCAGTCGGCCGGCCAACGGGCCGTCTTGGGCGATCCAGCTTCGCGAGCCGTTGGGAGCATCCGCGACGACGGCGCAACGATAGTCCTTGCCGCCGATCCTGAGGGTTTCCTCGCCCGTCACGTCGTCCTGCGAGAAGTCGAATCGCTGGATCCGTTCGGAGGAGCCCTGCTCGTGGAGCATCTGGACGAAGAACGTCTCGCCCGCTTCCTTTACCCCGATGTCGAGATAGCTCGGCGTGGGCGGCATGCCGACGCGGCGCAGTCGATACCACGTTCCGGGCTTGACGCGCGCCCAGGGGTTGAGCAGCTTGCGGGGTGCCGGCGCGGCGTCTTCGACCTTCTGAGGCGGCTCCTTCTTGGAGGGGTCGACGGGCTTTGGTTTGTTCTCCTCGATGATCTTTTGGATGCGCTTACGTTCCGCGGGCCGCAGCTGTTCGGCCTTCTTGAGATCTTCCAGCATCAAGGCCGGCTTGTCGCGCTTGATCCAGAGCAGGGCGCGCATGATGTACGCCTCGGGGTTGTTCGGGTCGAGGCTCAGCGCCGTCTCGACGTCATTGAACGCCTGGCCCAGCTCGGTCCCGCGCAGGAGGATCTCGGCGCGCAGGAGGAAATACTGCGGGTTGCGCGGATCCGCCCGCATGGCGTGGACGACGGCTTCCGACGCCCCGCGCGCGTCCCCGCTCGCCAGCAGCGTGCGGACGAAGCCCGCGTGGGCGCGCGTCTCGAGGGCGTTGTAGATCCTGGCGTCGCGATAGTCGCCGAGCGCCTTCTCGTGATCGCCCTTCAAGCGGCGCGCGTCGCCGCGCGCGGCCAGCACGCCGGCGTGCCTGGGGGCCAGACGCACGGCCTTTTCCGCCGCCTGCAGCGCGCGGTCCAGGTCGCCCGCGGCGACGTACAGGTCGCACAGGGCCGCGTGCGCTTCGGCGCCGGCGGGATCGGCCTTGAGCGCCCGATCGATGAACGCCGCCGCGAGCTCCGTCTCTCCCTTCCAGGAGTGGATCTCGCTTTGCAAGAGCAGGGCCTCCACATTCTGCGGCTCCGCCTCGAGCACGGCCTTCAACGCGGCGGACGCGTTCTCGAAGTACTTCGTCTCCTGGCCGTCCTTCACCAGGATCTCCCGTGTCGCCAGCCAGCATCGAGCCTGGACGAGTCGCGCGCGAAAGAGCTTCGGGGCGCGATCCAGGACCGCCCGGCAGTCCTCGAGCGCGCCGCGGTACTCCCTGCGGGCGGCGCGTGCCTCGGCGCGAAGGAGCTGGACGGCGGTGGAGTCGGGCGCCAGGCGCAGCACCGTCGTGGCGTCGCGCTCCGCGCCGTCGAAATCCCTCGCGGCCCGGCGCGCCAGCGCGCGGGCCAGATAGAGTTCCATCTGCTGCGGCTTGCGTTGAAGACAGCGGTCGAAGTCGATGGTCGCTCCCGCCTCGTTGCCCGCGAGTTCCGCGATGATGCCCCGCAGTCGATACCACTCGTCGAAGCCGTCGCGCGCGATCTCGCGGTCGGCGATGTCGCTGGCGCGGGCGAATTCCCCCTCCAGCATGAACGCCGCGGCGCGGCAATACTGGGTGTCGAGGTCCTGTCCGGCGTGGCGCTCCGCCTTCCGGAAATCCTCGGCGATCGGACGCCGCTCGTCCGGTCCCGGCACCGGTTCCTTCGACAAGCGCGCCTGGCGGTGGCGGACCATGAACTGCTCCACGCGGATCTGGCCGCGGCGCAGGTGGTGGAAGCCCGTCGTCGGACTCAGATCGATCGCGCGGGAGATGTCGTCGATCGCGCCGGCGTGATCGGCGAGGATGAGCTTGGCGCGGGCGCGGCCATGGTAGGCCTTGTCGGAGTCCGGTTGGGCGGCCGCGGCCTTTCCGAACACCTCGACCGCTTCCCGGGCGGTGGCGCGGATCCGGTCCCATTGATCGGTCTTTTCCGACTGCAGGCGGGTGATCAAGACGAGAAGTTCCTGACCTTTTTTCAGGAGCGGTTCAGCCTCGTTCGGCTTCACGGAGATCGGAGGCTTCTCCGCGCCCGAAGGATCCGGCGGGAGAACGGGGGGCGAAAGAGACGGTTTGGCCAGCCAGAAGATGGCGCCGCCTCCGATGGCGGCCACCACGATCAAGCCGAAGATCGAACCGATGACGGCCGCGGGTCGCGCCTGGCGACGGACGGTGCGCACCCGGCGTTGCGACGACGAACTGGAAACTCGCCGTCGCTTGGTGGAGTGGGGCGTGGAGCCCGGCGGCTCCGGTCTCGGCGGCAGCCCGCGTTCGGAGGCGGGGTCAGGCTGACGCGGGGGAAATTGGCTCATCGCATCGCCGGGCAAAGAGGGTCAAGGTCCGATCAATTGTAACCCAGGATCGGCGCGGAGGGGTTACGCCAGCCGATTCAATTCCTTCATCACCGCCTTCACCAGCGGCGCGAGGATCCGCTCGCCGAAATCGAACTTCAATCCGGCGGCGTGGAACAGCTCCGGCAGGGGACGCGAGCCGCCCAGGGAGAGCGCCCGGCGGTACTTTCGGACGGCGGCGGCGCGGTCTTTGCGCGCGTGAAGCCAAAGCTGCAGCGCGCCGATGAGCGAGATGGCGTACTCGATGTAGTAGAACGGGCTGCTGAAGAGATGGGGCTGCCGGTGCCAGAGGGACTCGTGAGCTTCGTCGAGGCCTTCCCAATCGACGTTTCCCACGAGGCGCAGGCGCAGGTCGATCCACGCGCGGCGGCGGTCCACGCGCGAGTGCTTGGGGTCCGTATAGACCCAGTGTTGGAAGGCGTCGATCTGGGCGATCCACGCCAGCATCGAGACGATGTCTTCGAAGTGCTTGCGGCGGCCGCGATCGGCGTCGTCCTTGGAGTAGAAGACCTCCATGTGGTCGAGGCCGATCATCTCCATGCCTTGCGAGGCCACTTCGGCGAACTCCAGCGGAGCGTTGCGATAGGCGACGAGAGGCTCGTCTCGGGAGAGCAGCGTGTGGAAGGCGTGCCCGCCCTCGTGGAGCAGCGTCTGCACGTCGCGGTGCAGGCCCGCGGCGTTCATGAAGATGAACGGCATGCGGTCCGCTTCGAGCGGACAGTTGTAGCCGCCGGGCGCCTTGCCTTTTCGACTCTCCAGGTCGACCAGCTTCTGGTCCCAGATGGCTTGGAACAAAGCGGCCAGGTCCGGGCTGACGCGGCGGTAGATCTCGCGGACGCCCTGGAAGAGCTGCTCCGCGGTCTGGAACGGCCTGAGCGGCGCGCCCCCGAGGGGGTCCACGCCGAGGTCCCACGGTCGGAGGGACGGCTGCTTGAGCCGCTTGCGGCGCCAGACGTGAAGCTTCTTGAGCTCCGGCACGACGACGGCCTCCACGGCGGCGTGATACTCCAGGCATTCCTTGGGGCCGTAGTCGAAACGATTGCGCATGGGGAAGGCGTAGTCGCGGAAGTTCTCGAACCCCGCGTTGTGGGCGACGTGGTCGCGCACCTCCACGAGTTCGTCGTAGACGGCGTCGATCGCGTCGCGATCCTGGAGGACGCGCCGGCTGATCCGTTCCCAGGCGTTCCGGCGCACCTTGGGATCCTGGACCTCGAGATAGCGACCCATCTGTTGGATCGTGTGTTCGCGGCCCTCGTACGTCACGGTCATGGCGCCCATGATCTTCTGGTACTGCTGGGCGAGTTCGGTGTCGCGCGTCTCCAGAGGAACGTTCTCCGCGCGGAAGAGCCGGACTTCGTTGGCCACGAGGCGGTCGAGGACGGCGTAGCGTTTCTTGGGCAGTTTGCGTCGCGCGGGCAGATCGAGATAGCGCTGCTTGAGCGCCTGCCAGCGGGGCTTCAGCTTGGGCACGATGTCGCGCTGATAACTGAGGTATCGGTCCTCGAGGTCGGCGTCGTCGGTATGGCAGGTCATGTCGATGTACCGCCGCGCTTCTTCCTGCGACGTGACGGCGGCCAGCTCGCTGAAGTCGAGGAGCCAGCGGTCGAGCTCCTTGGAGCCCCGGACGGTGCGCGTCTCGAGCTCATCGAAGCACGCTTCGAGCCGCGTCCAATCCCCGGCGTCGAAAGAGGAAGGGACGTACTCGAACGGGAATTTCGGCAGGGCGGGCGCGGTGGTCTTGGGCATGGAGGGGCATCTTACAATAAGGCCGCGGGGTGGGCCAGGAAGCGGTTCATCCGTCAGGGGCTGCCCAAGAATAGGTTGAGCAATTGTCCAGGAGCCCTTGCGGGCAGCCCCCAAGCCCCAACTCCCAACCGCCAATCCCCAAGGAAATCCCAACTCCCAAGGAGGAAACCACGGAGGCGCTTCTGGCTGGGACTTGGGAGTTGGGCATTGGTGCGCTAATCGATCAAATCTTTGTGCTACGACAAGATTTTTCATGAACCTCCAGGCCAGTCGCCTGAGTATCTCTGAGGAAGGCAGGAAACCAGGAAAGGAAGTCGGTCGTCCTATCCTTCG
>JACPRB010000051.1 GCA_016190155.1 Planctomycetota bacterium | reverse complement strand
TACTCACTACTCGCTACTCGGCACTGTTTTCATGTTAGAATTGCCTCGTGGGGTTCACCGTTCGCCGCGCGCGGGAGATCTACCGCGGCCGCGTCTTCCGATTGACGGAACAGGATGTCGTTCTGCCCAACGGCCGCGAAACGACCTTTTCCATCGTCGAGCATCCCGGCGCCGTGGCGGTCGTGCCCCTCTTCGAGAACGGCGATGTCCTCCTGGTGCGCCAGTTCCGGCTCGCGACGAAGGGATACCTGTACGAGATCCCGGCCGGCACCCTGGAACCCGGCGAGGCCCCCGCCGCCACCGCGCGCCGCGAACTGATCGAGGAAACCGGCTATCGCTGCCGGTCGCTCAAGAAATTCGCCGAATTCTACGCGGCGCCCGGATTCTGCACGGAACTCATGCGGCTCTTCGTCGCGCGCGGCCTCACCCGCACCCGGGCGGAACCGGAGGCGGACGAGGTGATCAAGCCGCTGCGCGTGTCGTACCGCAAGGCCTTGGACATGGTCCGTCGAGGCCGCATCCGCGACGCCAAATCCATGATCGGACTGCTGATGACCCATGGCAGAGGATAAACATCGCAAGAAAGCCGACGCCCTGTTCGGCCAGATTGCGCTGAAGCTGGGGATCATCACCCGCAAGCAGCTGGAGGAAGCCCTGGCCGTGCAGCGGACCTCCAACCAGCACAAGCCTCTCGGATTGATCCTCATGGATCTGAAATACGTGTCCGAACGCGACCTCGAGAGGATCATCGAGGCGCAGAAGGCGATCGCCAGCCAGGCCGAGAGCCGCGCCAAGGCGGTCCGGGAAGACACGCTCTTCGGCAAGGTCGCCATCCGGCTGGGGCTGTGCAGCGAAGAGCAGCTGGCGGAATGTCTGGTCATGCAGGAGCAGCTCCCCAAGGACCGATTCATGCGGCTGGGCGATATCATGGTCATCAAGGGAGTGCTCACCGTCGATCAGGTCCGCAAGATCCTGGACACGCAGCGCGGCCTCATCCTCTATTGCCCTCAGTGCGACACGCAGTACAACGTCGTCATGTTCCGCCCCGGCGCTTCCATTCAGTGCTACCGCTGCGGGACGGCGCTGCGTATCCCGGCTCGGATGACCAGCGAAGAAGAAGCGCTTCGATCGGAGGAGTAATCGCAGTGACCCCTCCTTCGCCGTCTTGCGACCGTCCGAGCTTGTGCGGAGGACTCTGCGAAGATCCAGTCGGCGGTCGAACGGATGAACAGTAGAACCGAAGAACTGATGCACCGGTGAACGGGTGGGCGGTCCCAACGACATCGACGTCTTGACCGGGAAGATCGCCGTGGAGCGCGGCCTGATCTCGGAGGTCGACCTGGGCGAATCCCTCGCCGAATGCACCTCCGCCGTGCGCCTGACCAACGTCCTCGTCGCCCGCGGCCGCGTCGCGCGGCAGGATCTGCTGGTCATCCACCGCGAGGTGTCCCCCATCCTGGTCCGCGCCAGCACCTACTCCCAGATCCAGAACGAAGACCTCAGCCTGGCCGACGCGCTCGTGAAACGCAAGCTCGTCGATTCGGATCGCGTACGAACGGCCCTGCAGGAGCAGGAGGATGCGGCCAAAAACAGACCCGACGCCGTGCCCCAGTTGACCTATCTCCTCATGCGTCACGGCGCCGTCCCCTTTGAGACCTTGCGGCCGTTCCTGCCCATGGAGCCGCCCATCGACCTCATCTGCTCCGTCTGCCACATCATCTACGCCTTGCCTCAGTCGATGGCCGGCGGCACGTGGCTGTGCCACAACTGCGACACCCGACTTCGGCCGCGCAGCACGATGGGCTCGACCGTCCACGCGGCCCCCGAAGGGATGCCCATGCCCGAAGAGGTGCACATCGCCTCCGCCGATCCGAAGAATCACTTCGGAAAATTCGTCCTGGTCCGGGAGCTCGGCCGCGGCGGCATGGGCGCCGTCCATCAAGCCTGGGACAGCTCGACGCACCGATGGGTCGCCGTCAAAATCCTGCTCGGCCGCGGAGGCGACGAAGAGCTCGGGCGGTTCCAGCGCGAAGCCCAAACCGCCGGCCGGCTCAAGCATCCGCACATCGTTTCCATCTACGAGGTCGACTGCGTCGGCGACCGCCCCTACATCGCCATGGAATTCGTCGACGGCCGCCCCCTGGGCGGACAGAAAATCGCCGTGCGGCGCGCCTGCGAGATCGTGCGGGAGATCGCCCTGGCCGTCGATTACGCCCACGAACAGGGCGTCATCCACCGCGACCTCAAGCCGTCGAACATCATGGTCGACCGCTACGGCCGCGCTTACGTCATGGATTTCGGACTCGCCAAGTTCCTCGCCGCCCGCTCCGCCGTGACGTCCGAAGGCACCGTCGTCGGCACACCCAGCTACATGGCCCCGGAACAGGCCAAGGGCCAAGCGCTGAAGATCGACCGTCAGAGCGACGTGTACTCGCTGGGCGCGATCCTCTACGAACTGCTGTGCGGACGAGCGCCGTTCCGCGGCAAGAACCCCGTCGAGACGCTGGAACTGGTGCTCAAGAGCGATGCGACCCCGCCGAGCCAGTTGAACGCCTCCGTCTCCACCGACCTCGAGAACATCGTGCTCAAGGCGATCGAGAAGGACCGCGGCCGGCGGTACGCCAGCGCCTACGCCTTCGCGGTGGATCTGAAGCGGTATCTCGACGGCGAGAGCGTGAGCGCCCGCAAGGCCTCCACCCTCCGCCGCCTCGTTCAGCGCGCCTCGCGGCACAAGCTCGCGCTTTCGGCCGTGGCCGGCGCGCTCCTGACGGTGCTGGCCGTGATGATGCTCATGGCGCGCGCCGTGGCCGATTGGCGCGCCAAGGCGATCCAGGCGGTCGCCGACGCCGACCGGGCGCTCGCCGAGAATCATCTGGAGCGCGCGCTGGCGACCTACGAGACCGCCGCCAAGCTCGATCCCCAACTGGATCTCTCCAGGAAGATCGAGGAAGCGCGCCTTCGCATCGCACAGGCCAAGAGCGCGGAGGAAGCGCGCGGCCGCTCCATCGCCCTGCTGTCGGAAGGGCAACGCCGCCTCCATGAAGCGCTGCTCGTGCTGTATCGCGCGGGCGCCGACCTGACACGCATGCAGGCGGATATCGAGCAGGCGATCGAGCGGTTCGACGACGCCGTCGAGTTGAACCCGCAGTGCTCGGAGGCCTATCACGCTCGGGGCCGGGCGCGGCGCGAACTGGGCCGGTTCGACGGCGCGGAGCGGGATCAGACGGCCGCGCTGGAGATCAACGCGAACTACGGCGCCGCCTACCGGGAGCGCGCCCGCGTGCGCGCCGAGACCCTGCTCGCGCGGCGGCGACTGTGCCTGCCGCCGAGCGGAAGCGAGACGCGGGAGCTCGCGGACAGGATCCTGGCGGATCTGCGGCGCGCGGCGGAGCTGGACGGATCCTCGGGCCCCGAGGAGGCCTTTTGCCAAGCCGCCATCGAGCTCGTCAGCGAGAAACCGCAAGGGGCGATCAAGGCCCTCACCGAGTGCATCAACGCCGGACTGTTCACGGAGGATCACTACCTCCTGCGCGGCGAAGCCCGCCAAGCCGCAGCGCACACGGCCGGCTCTCCCCAGGAACGTAAGGAACAACTGGACTGGGCCTTGGAAGACCTTTCCAAGGCGATCGAGATCCGCCACAACTTCGTCACGGCCTACCTGGTCCGAGGATCCGTCCTGATGGACACCCGCGCGCCCCAAGAAGCGCACAAGGACTTCGCGAAGGCCGCGTCGCTCGATTCGACCTCCGCCGCGGCCCAGTTGACCCTCGGCTTCTACTACCATCTGCAAGGCCAGCACGACACGGCATTCGAGCATTACACCAAAGCCGCCAACCTGGACCAGAGTCTCCCGCCCACCTTTTCTTCGCCGCTCTACCAGGCATGCGCGCACATCAAACAGGCCCAGATCTGCCAGGAACGCGGAAAGACCGGCGAGGCGCTCGAACACTACGAGCAGGCCAGGCGCATCTTCCCCGGCTCGTACGAGGCCAGGCTGGGCCGCGCGTCGATCTGGATCGAGCAAGGCCATCTGGACCGCGCCTTGGACGAGGTCAACGCCTTGATCTCCGAAGCGCCGCAACAGGTCGGTTCTTACGTCACGCGCGCCAAGGCCAAATATCTTCAGAAGAAATTCGCCGACTGCGTGGCGGACCTGGAGAGGGCGTTCGCGATGGAACCGTCCCTGCGGCAGCACTACGACGCCATGCACCGCGAAGCCAAGCTCAAGGCCGGCTACTAACCCGGATTATTCATGACGAATCCCAAATCCAAAGCCCCAAAGAAATCCCAACTTGTGGTGAGCATGTCGAACCACTCCCAAATCCAAACGCCCTTGCCCGCTCCTGTGCGTTTCGAAGCCGCACAAACGCAGTTCCATTGCTGGTTGGTGTGCTAATCGATCAAATCTTTGTGCTACGACAAGATTTTTCATGAACCTCCAGGCCAGTCGCCGGAGTATCTCTGAGGAAGCCAGGAAACCAGGAAAGGAAGTCGGTCGTCCTATCCTTCGGTC
>JACPRB010000046.1 GCA_016190155.1 Planctomycetota bacterium | reverse complement strand
GGCTCCGAGTGTTCGGTTTCCCTCCCACTCGCTGCCCAAGCTACAGGGCTGTGGCTCTTACCCTGGCATAGTTACCTCCTGCTGAACGCATCAGGTTTTATTCTGGTCGCACGCCGGTGATCCTTGTTGTGGCCATGAGTGATCTTGGGGTCCGAAACGGAGCCCTCGTACTTCCCGTGGAACGTGACGGTGGTCGTGTCGAAATGCACCCGATCGGTCCGGACCTCGAACTGCTTGATGACTCGAAGGGCCAAGCGGAACCAGATCCCGCGGGCCCGCTCCGACACCAGGGCGTCGAGCGCCCGGGCCACGCGGTCGTCGTTGAGGGCCGCTTTCTGGACGGGCGTGAGCCCGAGGACGTGGGGCTCCCACGGCGCGGCCCATTCGGCGATCCGGTAAAGCGGGCCCGGGGAAACCAGGAGGTTGTGCACGAGCACGGTAAGGGTGCGCGCGTGATCGAGCACGCCCTGTCGGGCGCTCCCCAGCGCCCCGCGCAGGATGGCCTCGAGATTCATGCGCTGGAGGTAGTGCGCGATGACGGGATGGGGCCCCAGAAGATGGGTGGAGATTTCGGCGGGGCCGGACGGGGTGGAGCGTCGCGAGTGGATCGGGCCTTGACTAGTATTCATTTATATTATATAATCATACTAGTCTTCATGAACCCGTCAACAAAAAGAACGCCGAGATCCCTCGAGGACGTGTGGCGCCGGAGGGAGGAGATCCTGAAGATCCTCCTGGCCGACGAACCGCTGCTGATCGGATCCGTCTACGACACTCTCCGGCGTTGCGGAAACCCCACGTGCCGGTGCGCGGGCCGCCCGACCCACCGCCAAACCCTGTTGATCTTCACCAAGGCCGGCCGGCGCTACTGTCGCTTCGTTCGCCAGGCCGACGCCCCATTACTTCGGGAAGCCGCAGAGCGCTACCGCCTCTGGCGTCAGGCGCTTCGAGAGTTCTTGACCCTACAGAACCGGGAGAGGGAGCTTTTGAAGGTGCAAATCCGGAAAAGGGCGATGCCGCTCAAGTAGCGCAACCCCTACGCCGTCAAGCGCTTACCCTCTCGGAATATTCGTGGCAGACCACCTGGCGAAGTGCGGAATGTAGGTTGAGATCCTCGCACACCGCGGCGATGGCGCGCGTGCGGTGTGCTGAACTCAGCGGCGCGAGAAGCACGCGCACCTCTCGTTCACCGACCTCGATGTCCGCGGGCGAGGCCAAAGCCGACTGGATCAGGGTCCGCCCCTCGTCCTCGGCGCGGCGGTAGTGCGGCCGGACGAGCCGCACCAGGTCGCTCTCCGCCTGATACGCGACCATCTTCAAGAGACTCGTCAAGTGCTGGCGCTCCGCGGCCAACCGCACGACCCGGGGACCGACGATTCGCTGAATGGGGACGCGTCGAGGCACGGCCGCGCGCTTCTTCTCCAGAGCGAGGCAGAGCTGGACCGCGGCGCGCAGGTCCCGGCCGAGGCTTGCGTGCGCGATCTTGAACCCCCGCATCGTCCGACACTGGCCCTCGGGGGTCGAAAGCGCGGCCAGGCCGTACTCGCCCCTCCGTGCGGCGAGCGCCGCGCGCGCCTCCCGAAGCCGCGTGTCCGCCGCCTGCCATTCGGGGTTGGGAACGTCGCGGGCCGGATCGTCCGGCTCCACCGCGTATTCCAGGAGCGCGTCCAGCGCGTACTCCTCGCGCAGGTACTTGAAGAAGTTCTCCTGCCGCCAGCGCTCGAACATCCGGTACGCGACCTCCAGAGCCGGCAGATCCCGACGACTCGTGATGATGGGAGTCTGGTGGCCGTCCTCCGACCGACGGGTGACTTGGCGGAGCCGGAGCTTCCCTCCCAAGAGAGGCACGCCTTGATCCGCCAGAACGTAGCTCACCTTCCGCCCGGCGATCTTTCCCGCGTGCTTCCGGAAGCGCCCCTTCGGAACGCGGCGGCACGGGCCCTTGCGATACGTCAGGAGGTCGAAGCCCGCCGAGAGGAGCTTCTCGAAAAGCTTCGGACTCCAGCCTCCGCGGTCGAAGACCACCGTCACGCGCCGCTCGCCGACATGGGAGCGCACCTCGTCCAGGATCGGCGGCAGCATCTTCGCCAGACCCGCATTGGCCTCGGACGTCACCACGAAGAGCGGCTCTCCCCCGGCGTCGTTGACCCAGTAGTCGGTCGTCGCCGGCATGGAGATCCGCATGCGTGCGACATGCGCCTTGGGGATCGTGTGCTTTCCGTGGTAGACGCGCACGTGCCCGTCGACGTAGAGGAACCCCAGCGATGCGCCACGCGCGGCGACCCGGCGTTCGGCCAGGGCGCGCCCGAAGCGCGCAGCCCCGCCCAGCCCCGACAGGCGCGCCAGTTTGCGTCGCAGGGTCTTCACCTCGGGCGCACGATCCAAACCGAGAATGCGTCCGAGATCGTCGGGCGGATGCTCCTTGAGCCCCTCGGGCCGCTTGATCCGCAAGAGCGCCATGAGCACCAAGGCCACCATCGTCGTGCGCAACCCGTAGAAGGCCGGTCCGATGGTGCCGTAGATCTCGCGGGCGCACTCCAGGACGCCGCTGGCCACGAGCGCGGGAATCGCCAGGAGTACGCCCGCGCCGGGGACGCGAGAGCCGGGCCGGAAGATCGGTTCCGCATCGTCCAGCAATCCGAGGTAGGCCATCAGGCGATCGAATCTCCGGTCCGAGGGATCCCGGTCGAGCGAGGGGAGCCGGGGCTCCTCGGGAGACGAAAAAGCGG
Source organism: Planctomycetota bacterium (assembly GCA_016190155.1). Taxonomy (GTDB): domain Bacteria; phylum Planctomycetota; class MHYJ01; order MHYJ01; family JACPRB01; genus JACPRB01. The sequence continues at coordinate 17,311 of JACPRB010000046.1, read as the reverse complement.
ACAGGTTTGGGTTCGCACTCCCGACCGGTTCCGAAGGCGTCGTCCCCTGCGGCGGCCGTGGAAAAGCGGACACGTTTGGGTTCGCAGGTGTGCTCTCGAACGATAGGGTGGCCTGAGCCGGCGGAAGGTCCTTCCAGCCCAGTCGCCGCAGCCGTTTGCGCACCGCCATTTCACTGATCCCCAGGCGCGCGGCGATCCGGCGGTTCGAGATCCCTTGCGCCTTGAGCCGGTTCAGGCCGCGCACGCGCGACGCCGACAGGCGCGGACGCCCCTTGGGATATCCGCCCGCACGGCCCAAGGCGGCCAAGCCTCCTTCGTCGAACCGGATCTGGTGCCGCCGCAGGGTCCGCGAGGAGCGCCCGAACGCGGACGCGACGTCGTTCTGATGGGCCCACCCTTGCTCCACCAGGCCGACCATCGCATGGGCCTCGGCCATGCGGTCTCCGATCGCGTACTGCGCGAGCACGACGCCGGCGACGACGACCACGCGATGCCCGCCTTGGGTGCGCATCTGGCAGCGATCGTTGATCACCGCGGTCCCTTCGGGAACACCCGCGTCGGGGAAGAGATCGCCCTGCGGAGTGGGTTTTGCCATGCAGGGACGATAGTCGGGCCGCACGAAAAGCGGACAGGTTTGGGTTCGCACCCCAGCCGGTCGCGGGCGGACAACACGAAAACGCAAAAACGGGCTTGGCTGCCCTCGGGAGGGCTCCAAAGTGCGAATCAGGCTTGGTCAACCGATGGGGCTATGTCAGGAGATCTGGAATCGGAAGCGAGAGGGGCTCCCCAGGAACGTTCTCCGGACGCTGTGGCAGATGCACCAAGTCCCACCCGAGATAGCCGAGAACGAGAATGCCGACCGCTTCTGGAATCAAAGTCCTTCGCGGAAGCTGCGCGGTGGGATCGGCTGCGGGAAGGGCCATCTCCAACCCCGCTCCAAGGAGTAGGGCCGGAATGGCGATGGCGGCATAATGGCCGAGCCAATACCGCGCGGACACCCGGGAGGTCGCAAAGCCCCACGGCAACTCCGGCGCTGCGATCAGAAAGAGAACCCACAAGGACAGGAAGAAGATGACAACCGAGGAACCAGTGATCCCGAGATACCGACCCCACCGAACCTTCGTTCCAGCCCGGCGAAGAAGCCGGCCCTGAACAAGGGCAATCGCGCCTCCCACAAGGACTCCGGCAATCATGGCGTCCAGGACAGGGGTAACGCCGACGACGGTCGCAAGCCCACAGCCCGCGAGCCAGGCCGCTCCGCTCAGCGGCACCCAAAGAAAACCCACGGCGAAGCGGCGACGGATTAGCACCCATTGCGAAAAGCCGAGCGTGAAGCCTGCGAAGGCGATCCCGAAAGGGAATTGCGATGCGAAAAGGATCGCCGCAACGCTGCTGGCGATCCCCACGAAGCTTTCACCGTTTTTTTGCGCTGGAGCTCACTCCACGCCGTTTTTCCGTGTATTCCACCTCTATTCTCCGTGAATTTCCAGGCGACGACAAGTCCCTGCCGCGCAACGGGTATCCGGGGATGAACGCATCGCGGCTTTGTAGGAGCAACGTCGCCATGTCCCGGAACAACTCCAACATGTCCGCCGCAGTGCGGTCGAGGCGACGGCGGTTGGCGATCCACTCCAGATTGGGGTGGGGCGCTCATTCGCGGAAAACGAAGGCGGGGTATGCGGAAAGTCGGTTGTCGCGGCTCGTTGATCAAAAAACCGCTGAGGGTTTGTTAGAATCCGGCTCGCATGGAAATCGACCCCTCAGCCCTGGATCGCAAATCGGCGTACCTGCTGCAGATCTCCTGCATCATCCCGCGACCGATCGCCCTCGTGACGACGCTCTCGAAGGAGGGGGTGGTCAACCTGGCGCCGTTCAGTTACTTCAACGGCATCTCCAGCAGCCCCCCCATCGTCATGATCGCGGTGGGCGCCAAGCGCGCCGGCCGGAAAGATACGCGGCGCAACATCGAGGACACCGGCGAGTTCGTCGTCAACGTCGCGGTTCCGGAGCTCATGGACGCCGTTATCATCGGGGCGCAGGAGCATCCGCCCCACGTGAGCGAGCTGGAGCTGGCGAAGCTGACTCCGGCACCATCACGGAAGGTTCGCGTGCCGCGCGTCCAGGAATCGCCCATCAACATGGAGTGCGTGCTCCACAAGTTGATCGACGTCGAGGAGACGGCTTTGATTCTGGGCCGCGTGGTCCGCTATCACGTGCGAGATGACGTGCTCCGAGACGGCCAAGTCGATCCGCGCCGCCTGACGTTCGTCGGGCGACTGGGCGCGGACTACTACGCCCGCGTGACCAACATCTTCGAGCACAGGCGAAAAGGGAGGAACGGTCCGACGGACACGATGGGGGGTTGATCAACGGGCGACGCGGCCGGGTCTTCTCGAACGCGTCCGCAGTTCCGCGTGCCGGCGCACCGCCGCGAAGATCCACGCCAGGTCCGCCATCGCCGTAACGATCGAGCCCGGACCTGATCCCACGCCCGGATCGTCCGCCGCCAGCATGCGGACCGCAAAGACTCCCACAAACCCAAGCACCAGGACGGAGCAGAGCACCGACAGAACCGTCAACCGGCGCCGCTTCTCCGGAGGCGTCTTGGGAAGCAGGGAATGAACGGCGGCGCCCAGACCCACGACACAGGCGACGCATGCTCCCCATCCCTCGACGGAGCTGAAGGCCCACCGGGCGCCGAAGACGGTGTTCTGCCACGGCAGCGCCAACCCCAACGCGGTCGCCCCCGTCGAGGCGCACAAGACATATCCCCAAAGCCGAGGGCCCATGAGGCTCGGTACTCTACCTCGCCACCGGAGACAAGGAAACGTCTAATCGCTCGAAGGTTCGCCAGACGACGCCACCTCCACCACGAGCGGAACGCCCTTGATCGACAACACCGGCCGCGCGTCCGAATGGCAAGTGTACGGTTCCAGCTCCAAACCCGCCTTCTCGGTGAAGATCCCAGGCCTGGGCGGCGACAACGACAACGGCGATACGTCCATCCACAAAACGGTCTGCGCGCAAGGCGTGCACGGAGCATCAGGCGTGGGAATCGTGTGGATGGGCGTTCTGTTGGCCGCACTGGCGACTGCTCGACCGCTGGGCCGCGCGCGGGCGTAACTCCACTTTCGGCGAACCGCTTCCCGAGAAGAGCCGCCAAACGTCGAATAAGGGCTCGACGCCATGAGATTGCACGCTCCAGGGTCACTGTTTCTCGTTTTCCTCGCCGCAGGGCAAGCTCCGGCTCAAGAGGAAGAACCTCGCTGGCTGGGCTCCTACGAGAACAGCCCCGAACTTCGGCAACCCTCCACAGGGAGCCTCGCGCGCCTCACCCTGAACGCCACCCCCTCCGACGGATCAGCCGTCGAAGACGCCGTTCTGGAGCGGCTGGTCCACAGCCGCATCTCGTCGTACGGGTGGAGCGGTACGGTGATGATCTTGCGGTCGGATGCCGGGGACAAGGCGGTCTTCCGCGCGTACGACGGAACGGGAGACCTCGCGGCCTATCGCGTAAACCGCCTCCTGAGGCTGGGGATGGTGCCTCCGACCGCGCCGTACGCGTTCAAGGACGTCCCTTACCGAACCGTTCGGGGCACGGTTCAGCTCTTCATCGATGGCGTGCAAGGGTCGTTTCTCAGTAGCGTGAACGGGCCTCCCTGGTCCAGCGAGGCCGTCACGCCGCTCAACGCGGCCAACGCCCGCATCTTCGATTACCTCATCGGGATGGACGACCGGCACGGCGGCAACTGGCTGCTCGCGAACGGCCCGTCGGGCGCGCAACGCCTGATCCTCTTCGACCACACCGGCGTCGTGATCGAGAAGACGGCCGGGCTCTCCGAGCCGCTCGCACTGGAGGGCATCCAAACGATCGGGCGCTCGTTCTACGAGCGACTGAAGACCGTATCCACAAATGACCTGCGCGAGGCCGCCTCTCCTCTCCGCAAGGCGGGACGGACGAAACGAGATGTCGAGTCGCTCGTGCGGAAACGAGACCTCGTGCTGGAGCGCATCGATCATCTCATTCGCCGGCACGGAGAAGCGCGGGTGCTCATCGAGGACGCGCCGCGGCCCGCGAAACCGGAGGCGACGCCCGTCTGGCGCGCCGCCGGCGGCCATCTCGCGTACGGTTCGGCCAATTTCGCCGGGGCTTACCTCCTTAAGGAGAGCACATTCGCGCTCCTTTCCTGGGACGCGGACCGCGTGAAGCGGGGATCGCTCGCCGTGATCCATCCCGACTTCTGGAAGTCCTACGGGGTTTTCACCGCGGGCTCGCTCGGCGCAGATCTCCTGCTGCGTCCTTTCGGATCGAAAGCGCTCTCACCGTTCGTGGTGCGGTCGGCGCGGGCCTGGCTGCCGCTCGGCGCCGGCGTCCTCGCCACGCAGCTCGCCTCGGGCCGCGTCTCCGGCAAGGAACTCCTGGTTTCCACGAGCACGTTCCTGACCCTCGGGCTCGCGATCGATCTGATGGTGCCCTGGGTTCCCGCCGGCCGCGTCGCGCGATTCGCTCTTCGCACCGCCAAGCTCGCCGCGGTGCTCGCGGGCGCGGAACTCCTGGATCGAGGTTTCCCTCGCCACGGATTGCGACAGCAGATGGAGGACGCCTTCATTCGAACGGCCGGGATCGAGCGGCCTTAAGCGCCCACATACTCCTGAAGCCGACGCAAGGCCTCATCCCACGCGCGGACAAACCACTCCCGCGCCTCCTCCCACGGTGGCGTCTCTCCCCAGCCGGTATGGACGAGATGGACCTCGCTTCCCTGCGCACGAGGCACGACGAAAACGCTGACCGTCGTGAGCGGACGGCGCTCGTTCATGACGCGGCTCAAATGGACCGGCCCTTTCCACTCGAAGACCAGCAGATGAGGCGATTCCAGCGCAAGCACGCGGCACCCCAGCGTGCTGTTTTCCTCCGGATGCGCCGGATCCCAGAAGAGTTCGTACTTCCCTCCCGGGCGGGCCTCGACGTCCGCCGCCTCGCAGAGCCATTTCGTGAGATGTTCGCTCCGAGTGAACAGGTCGAACGCTCGCTCGGCCGGGCATCGCAGGGAGACCCGCTGAGAGATGATCTTGTCCATCGACCGCCAGTGTATGAAAATGCGGCCGCGGATCAAGCGAGTGGCGCGCCTTGCCGCTTCAAACTCGCGGATGATAGAATCCGTTGCTTCGCCGGCCTCCGTCCGAGGGATCCCGTTATGGCCGCGCCGCCCCTGAAGTCGTCCGACATCTACAACGTCATCATCGGCACCGCCGGGCACATCGACCACGGCAAGAGCACGCTCGTCAAGCGCCTGACGGGCATCGACCCGGACCGTTTGCCCGAGGAGAAAGAGCGGGAGATGACGATCGACCTCGGATTCGCGCCGTTCACCCTCAAGACCGGCCAGCGCGTGGGCATCATCGACGTCCCCGGCCACGAGCGCTTCATCAAGAACATGGTGGCGGGCGCCACGTCGATCGACCTCGTGCTCCTGGTGGTGGCCGGCGACGAAGGGCCTAACATCCAGACCCGCGAACACGTGAGCATCATGCAGCTTCTGGGCCTCAAGCGCGGCATCCTCGTCATCACTAAGGCGGACAAGGCCGATCCCGACTTCGTCGAATTGGTCAAGGACGACCTCCAGAAGCTCGTCCACGGCACCTTCCTCGAGGGCGCGCCGATGATCGCGGTCTCGGCCTTCACCGGCCAGGGAATCGACCTGCTCGTCGAGACGATCAACTCGATCGTGCTCTCGATGCCGACGCATGAGACGCAGGGCGTCTTCCGCATGCCGATCCAGCGGATCTTCTCCGCGAAAGGCTTCGGCACCATCATCACGGGCGTCCCCATCAGCGGACAGGCCAAGATCGGCGACACGCTGGAGATCCTGCCCTTGGGCCGGCGTGGCCGCGTCCGCGCGCTTCAGGCGTACAAGGCGGAGGTGCAGGAGATCCGCGCCGGCCACAGCTCGGCCGTCAACATCACCGACATCGCGCACGAGGAAGTCCAGCGCGGCATGGTGGCCTGCACCCCGGGGTACTTCAAGGCCTCCCTCTTCGTCGAGGCGCGCTTCAAGTACGTGCCGGACATCCCGCGCCCGCTGCGCAACCTCATGCCCGTCAAGTTCCACGCCGGCACGAAGGAGGCCGACGGACGCATCGTGCTGCTCGACAAGAAGGAGCTCGCCCCCGGCGAGGAGTGCTACGTCCAATTCCGGCTCGACGAGCCCGTCGTGGTCGCCACCGGCGACCCCTTCATCGTGCGGCTGCAGACGCCGATGTACACGATCGGCGGGGGACGCGTGCTCGAGGCTTCCGATGGGAAGATCAAGCGATTCAAGGACGAGATCCTCATGAAGCTCGTCGAGAAGGAGGCGGCGATCTCCGATCAGCACGCCGCGGTGGAGGTCGTGCTCAAGCAGCAGGGCGATCGCGCCGTAACGCTCGCGGATCTCTCGGTGGCCACCCAGCAACCGCCGGCGGCGATCGAGCCCGCGGTCAAGCAATTCGAGGCCGCCGGCAAGCTCGTGAAGTTCGACGGCAACCGCTTCATGCACGCCGACGCCTTCGAAGGCACGATGCAGCGGCTGAAGGGCATGATCAACCAGTTCCACGTGAAGCACCCCCTGCGCGCCGGCTGGGACATGCTCGTGTTCCGGACCGAATCGAAACTCGGGGAGGACGTCTTCCGGCGGGCCAGCGAGGAGCTCGTCAAGCGCGGGGTGCTCGCGATCGAAAACAACAAGGCGCGCGCCGCGAGCTTCTCCGTGCGGCTCTCCCGCGAGGACGCGGACGCCGCGGCCGAGGTGGAGCGCCTGGTGCGCGAGACGGCGTTCAACACGCCGCGCCTCGACGAGATCCACGGACGGTTCAAATACAACAAGGAGCGGATCGACCGCGTCTTGGGCCTGCTTGTGGACAAAGGCGCGATCGTGCAGCTCAAGGACGGCGTCCTCTTCCACCGCGACACCGTCGAGGAGGCCAAGCGAGTGATTGCGGAGGCGATCCGCCGGCAGGGCGCCATTGAGGCGGCGCAGGTGCGCGACCTGATCGGTACGACGCGCAAGTACGTGATCCCCCTGTTGGAGTACCTCGACGACGTAGGATTCACCGTCCGCGTCGAGAACAAGCGCGTGCTCAAGAATGAACCAGACAGCGGACGCCGGCCGATTCGATGATCCCGACATCGAGTTGATGCTGCGGTTCCAGGCCGGGGATGAACGGGCGTTCGAGGAACTCGTCCTCAAGCATCAGAAACGGATCCTCAACGTCGTCTATCGCGCCTTGGGCGACCGGGCGCAAGCGGAGGACGCCGCGCAGGACATCTTCCTGAAGGTGTACCGGGCGCGCCGTTCGTACCGGCCGCAGGCGAAGTTCTCGACCTGGCTGTACCGGATCGCGGTGAACCATTGCTTGAACGAGGTGCGGGCGCGCCGCCCTGGCCCGATCCCGATGGACGATCTTCTCCAGGAGCCGGTCGCGCATTCCCCCGACGATCAGATGAACCAAACGGACCTCCAGCGTGCCGTAAAAGAGGCGATCGACGCGTTGCCGGAGAACCAGCGCGTCGCGGTGATCCTGGCGAGGTTCGAAGATCTGTCGTACGAGGAGATCGGAGAGGCGATGGGGCTATCGCTGGAGGCGGTGAAATCGGTGCTCTTCCGCGCCAAGGAGAATCTGAAACAGAGGCTCGGCCGGTTCATCTCTCGTTGAGGATTCGTCGTTAGACCACTAGGATGACATCCATGAAGATCGCCCTGATGCTGCTGATCGCCGCGCAGGCGGCTCCTCAGGAGGCCGCGCAGCGCGCGAAGACGGCCATCGAGAACGTCCGCCGTCAGAAGAGCTACCGCACGGAGTTCACCGCGAAGATCAAGGCCCCCGACACGGACGCCCTGGAGCTGAAAGGCGAGGGACTGTGGGTGGCCGGCGGCATCCTCTTCATCGACTACCGCGCCAGCGGCGGAGAGCACAAACGCATCGTCCGCGTCGGCGATCGGGCGTGGATCTACCACGAGATGGGCGAGGAGTGGGTCCCCCCGGAGCAGGTCGGCATGGACGGCGCCGGGCGCGGTGTCCAGAATCCCGACGAGATGCTGGCCGTCCTGGTCGATCATTTGAAGGGCGCCGTCTTCGGCGCTCCGGCGGCCGTGGGAGGCCAAGCTTGCGATGTCGTTGAAGTCCGGCTGGCGGGCGCCGACATCGAGAAGATGATGAAGGATCAGGCCCAGGACGCGTCCTTCGATTGGATGAACTCCTCGGCTCAGGCCAAGGCGTATGTCGGGGCGGCGGACGGCCTGATCTGGCGGATTTCGACCTCCGCCGAACTCGCCAGCGCCGATCCCAACATCAAGGGGCAGATCGTCCGATACGACGCCGACGTGACGGTCCTGGATTACAACGCGACCTACGCGATGCATTTCATCGAGAAGACGTCCAAGAAAGAGATCGGGCTGGACCCGGCGATCCTGGAGGCAGTCGAACGCCGCGAAGGCGTGCCGCAGGAGCTCCTCGCCGAGGCGGCCAGGATGCGCGAGGCGCGCATCGCGACGCTGATCACGGAGTTGGCGGCCGACGACGACGAGGTGCGCGAGGCGGCCGCGATGGAGCTGGAGCTCTTCGGTCGAGCCGCCGTGCCGGCGCTTCGAAAGGCGCTCGGCGACCAGGAACGGGCGGAACGGGCCAAGGAGATTCTCGAGCGGATCGAGGAATAAGGCCAAGCGTTGAAGGGAATCCGCGAAAAGTCTAATCAAGGGAGAGAGTGCGGATTCCTCAAACCAAAGTCGTCCTCACGGGATGGCTTCTCTGCCTGTTGGCCGCCCCTTTATGGGGGGCGGTTCCGCAGTCGGCAGACGAGGCTGCTCAACCTCTCGACCTTGATCGCGTTCACTATGCCTATGGGGAGGAGATCCAACTCAGCTTCGAGTTGGAGGGAAAATCGGAGGCGATTTTCGCTTATTACGGTCCTGCCGGGGGCAAGCTTGAGGCGTCTCCTTTCAGGACGACGGACCTCTCCTGGGGCATCAACCCCTCCGCTCGGGAGGTCTTGCGGGACCGCCCCACTCCTGAACAACTGGTCGAGAGGATCACGTGGGACGATCTGACTCTCGAGGGCCGTGACGAGTACCTGCGGGAGCTGTTCGCGAACCGGCAAGCGGTCGAGGGGGATCAGGCCACGTTGCCGACGCTGTACCTTCGGGACGCCTCTCTGCAGGGTTTGAGCAAGGAGCTGCGCTGGGAGCGAGGCGGACCTTTGACGGTGTGGGAGATCAGCGTCGATGGCTATGTGACGAAACCCGCGGAGCTTTTCTCCCTCCTGGAAACGGCGTCTCGGAAGCTGCAGTCCGACTGGGTTCACATTCACGTCAGTTTCAAGCCGAACGGCCTTCGAAACGCCGGCGAAATCGCGGGGTACATTCACGTTCTGGACTCTGCCTTGCATGCGGAGGGGCTGGAACGGGGGTCCGACGGGCTTACGAACGGCCTTCTGCGGCCCTTCACGCCGCCAGAAGTCGATCGGGCTGTGAAGATCCTGGCAGGTCTTCAAGGAAGTGCCGACGAGAAATGGCATTTGATCGGCGTGCGGGCGGGACGCAAGCTCTATCTCACGGCCGACGGCCAGCCCGCCGGCCGGGTGGGCTTCGAGGTCCGCGGGGCGTACTCAATGCAGCAGGCGGAGGATATCGCGGTTCGCCTCGTGCAGAATCTCGAGAGCGGCCGCTGGGATGGAGCAGGTGATCCGAACCGCCCTATGGAGTTCTCGCTGGAACGTTTGGACGAGGCGATGCGCGCGAAACTCAAGGAAATGTTCAAGTCGCCCGAGGATGCCTATCCGATCGGCGAACTCCTTGCGAAGGCCAAAGATTCTCGAAACGGGCGTCGATTGGACTACCGCGTGGCCACGCCGATGGCGGACTGGGAATCGCTCGTCCCGTCGGAGCACCAAAAGGCGCGGATTCGGGAGGCAAGGGAATGGTTCGTCGATATGGTCACGACCATCTCCGTGCAAGCGCGGCGCGACGCGAAGGGCCCCCTGACCGGCGAAGGGAATCGTCCCTTCGAGTACGGCGATTTGTTGACATACGCCGTTTACAAGTGGGCTGAGCAGGCGAATATCTCTCCTCACCTATACAAACGCATCGGTCTCGGTGGCGACCGTCGCAACGAATCGTGGCTCGCCAGGACGATGGGGCGGGCCTACGCTCCGGCACCGGACGGCGTTTCCCTTCCCATGCCCGTGGTTCGATCTGGCGGGGATACGAGAACTCGACTCTCCGAGGCCATTCCCTGGAACGTGCGGGCGGAGAGCTTTCTTTCCTCTTGGCTATACCGGGCTTTTCTTGCGCCTGTTATCAGGGCGGATGCCGCGAAGGATGTGAGATTACGCGCGGCGCTCGACCTTCTCGAGCAGTCCGGCGAGACCGGCATGGTCCAGGCACTTCGGCAAGGAAAGGCCCGTGTCTTCTGGTTTGGTTCCCCCGAGTTTCCCGAGAATCCGTTCACGGTCGGCCGCGACATCTACATTCATCGCTCCGAAGCGGCTCCGGAGACGGCCGAGTTGGCTCGGACCCTTCGTCACGAGTGGGAACACGTGAAAGGCGGTTCCGAGATGCAGGCGTACAGGGCGCAGGTCGCGTGGGCGCAGGTCGCGGGAGTCCCTCCCAAGAATTTCCGGCCGGAGGAGATCGAGTCTCTCGACGACAAACAGCTCCGCCGTCTGATCGAAGAGCGATACCCGGGGTACAAGGGCAAGCGAGGGGTCTATTCCTCGGACGCACACTGGCTCGCGGCCCGAGGCTTCGGTGCGATCCGCGGCCCTGCGGGCTTCGGAGCCGCCTGGATCCTGAAGGAGACCTTCCGCGCGGCGGAGACGTTGGACGCGAAGCGCTTCCGAGCCTCCGTTTCCGAAGTGAGGAAACCGGAGTTTTGGAAGACCTTCGGCATTTTCAGCGCCGGATCCTGGAGCGCCGATCGAGTGCTGCATCTGGCGCTGGGCAACAGGATCGCCGGTCCCGGGTTCGGCAAGAGCACCGTTCGATCGGCTCTATCTCTGGCCGCTGGGACGACGGCGGTCGACCTCGCATCCCATAATTTTTCATGGACCAATGTGGGGCTCTCGACAGGGTCGTATTTGATGTCGGGAGCGGCCGTTCGAGCCATCACGGCCAAACCCGGGGCGTGGCTGGCGCTTCGACTCGTCCGGGGAACAGGTCCTCAGGCATTGATGATCGGCGCCATCGAGATCGTCAACCAAGCCCTGACGCTCTATGGCGGCGAACGTCTACAGGAGCTTTCTTACGGATGGATGAATCGCGGGTCGGTGAACTTGCCGGCCCGCGACGGCGTTCTTCAGAGAGTCGATCACCTTGGCGATTGACGTGAGCATCAAACTCGATCGTCGTCGATGAAGCAGCACGTCAAAACGCCCGATGCGCGTCTCTCACGAGGAGAGTGAAGCGGTTGTCGAGCCGAACGTTCTCCGCTCAATAAGAAAACCACGCCTTGCGGCGTGGCGAGTGCAACCGGCACGGTTGCGCAGTCTGACAAGCTGTCTTGTTGATAACCGCCTCCTGAGGCAGTCACAACGCAAGGACGGAGGGTGGTGGAGTTGAACCCCATCCCGCCTGCGTGGGACCGCCGGTGTGTCAAACCGCGTCCGCAAGCGTGCGGCCGCACCCTCCTGGTGGGCGTCCTTCGGCCGACGCCCACCATGGACGCGGTCAATGTTGCGCCCCGCGGCGAACCACGGGGCCTCGTTCACGGTACACCTCAATGCGAATATCGAATGGACTCGAGCCAACGTTTTTCGAAATCGGAAAGGTCCCCAAGATCATCCAGGCCCCCGCCCCGCGCCAACTCCGCCAAGGCGTTGGGCCAATCTTCGTATTGGTTTTCGGCGACGAACTTCACGAGCGACCAGGCTTGCGCGTAGTAGACATCGTGTGCTTCTCCGTAGAAGGCGTCCCGGCCCGCCGCCAATAGCCGATCCAGTGGCACGTAAGATCCATCCTCCAAGGCCCTGCGGATCCGCTCTTCCGCCTCGGGACTTGCCCCGCCCGGCATGATGAACCGGCCGTGTCCCACGTCGTAACCGGCGAAATACTCGGCGAGTCCCTCCATGATCCAAAGGGGCTCACGTCGCTTGAACGCCAGATCGAGGTGGGCGTGCGTGAGTTCGTGCATGAGAAGTCGCCACGGGTGTCCTTGGGACGGCCAACGCAAGACGACTTCCGCCGAGCGCGGGTCATAGAACGAAGCGGCCCCTTTGGCCCCGGCGATCGAGGCGTAGACCTCGAACGCCTCCTGATCCCGGAAGACCCGCACGGCAAGATGCCGGTCCGGAAAGTCCCTCTCCAGGGCGTCCTCCAGCACTTCCAGGAAGGCGTCGGCGTACACGCCGGCGGCGCGTAGATCGTCGATCGGTACGTTTCCGAGGATCGTACATCGCCGGCTCTGGAGCACTCGCCAGCCGGAGCTCTCCAGTCGCTTCACGTCCCATCCACGCGCACGCTCGCGGATGGCCGCTTGGGTGAACAGAGAGGAAAGCCTGTCGGGGAGATCGTCCCCGACAGGCCATGTGGAGGAGACCCGTGCGCCCGCAGGGGAACCGTCGGAGGAGATCGCAAGGGTCGGACCCGCAGGCACCGCCATCGACACCAAAGGCAGGTATGGGATTGCCATGAAGATGAAGAATCTCAGCGCCATCTTCCCGCGTTTCAGCCACGTCCGCATCATGCAAGCAGGTAGCGCAAGGGGTATGCCAAGAGCGTCAAACACAACATCTTTACCTGCAATGTGTTACATATAGAAAAACCCAGTCTGAGGTAGCGCGGTACCGGCAGTAACAAAGCGGGTAACAGGCCGTTACCCTCGGAAACGCAAGCTCTTCGCAAGAGCGGGCGATTCTCTGTAACCTGAGGGGATCTTCGGCGAGTTCCCTCAGATCGAACTGGCCCTGGCCATGCTCGACGACGAAGCCCCGATCGTTCGCGACGCCGCCCGGCGGACGCTCCAGCGGCCAATCCGACGGGGAGGAACCCGAGCCGAACTCTCGAAGTGGTGGGAAGGCCTTCATCCCGAAATGCGCAAGACGCTCGTCGAAAGCGCGACCAAAGACGCGGATGAACCGCCCGCTTGGTTGCGCGACCCGTAGAGCCCGCCCCTTACGGCCAGCCGATCTTGAATCCCGCCTCCCGGATCAGCGCCTCCGGCTCTCGGCGACCGTGCTCAGGAACCCGGCTCGAACGGACCGTACCAGGCGGTGATGGTCCCCACAAAGGCGCCCTGAACGTGCCTGACCCAGTATCGACCGCTCTGAGCGCAGTAATACGCCGTATTGGAAACGTCCTGTCCGGACAGATTCACGTTGAGCGCGGCGGAGACCAACGCATCGCCGTGCAGCGGACAGACGCCAGATTCCAGCGCGGGCACGTGATTCGAAGGGACCGAGGTGTCTTGGGGCGTCGACACGTTCGCGAAATGCTGGTTGATCAACCCCTCGAACGTCGCTTCCTCGGCGAGAATCGGCGCGCCGCCGTCCTTGACGAAGTACAGGGGACCGTCGGCGCCCGGCACTGAGCCCGATGGCCGAGTGAGCCGGGCGAAGGTCCACGGACGCGTGATCATCTGCAGAACGATGTCCGTCGGCGCCGGCGTCGTCTCCTGAACGTGGGCCGTCGCCGACTCCATCTGCCACGTCACGTTCGTGAACGCCGCCGCGTAGCCCGACGTATTTCTCGGACCCAGCAGGGCCGCCGCCACGACGTCTCCCGTGAAACCGTTGGAGAAGTTCACGTTCGGTGCCGGGCTCTCCCCCGTAGTCCATTTCCAAAGGAACGACCATGTATCGGCGTCGCGGACGACGAAAAACGTGTCGGCCGGCGTCGGATACCGTCCCAACGCCCCCGTTCCCAACTGATTCCATCGCTCGTGACAGCCGGCGAGCGACGCGACGCACAATACGGCAAACGCAAAGAGGGCAAATGGTCTCATAAATGCTCCTGGCGAGTTGGCAATGCCCTATTCGACGTTGCGCGTCGGATCTTCACAAGTTTCCCGCATCTATTCCGCCCGCCGCATCAGGCTTTGCCAGAGGATCTCGCGGGCCAGCGCCTGATATTTCAGGCCGGAGCGGCGCGCAACGCGCTTCAGACGTTCCACGAGCTCCCGTTCGAGTCGCAGCGTGACCGCGCGTTTGGCTCCTTCGCGCGCCCCGAGCTCCTCGCACACCGTCTCGTACGGCACCGCCTCCCACTCCCCGAACTCCAGCGGGCTGTGGGTATCCCAAAAAGCGCTCTCCTCTTCGACCGTGCGGAATCGGGGAAGCTTGCCGCCCGTCTTTGCTTTTCTCATTTCTTCCTCCCGCGAAACTTCCGGCGGAAGCTGCCCCGCTCGCGGGCCGTCATCTCCCGCGCCGTAATGACCCGCGCCACACAGGGCTCGGGCACGACATAGACGAGGAGGAATCGCCCAGCGCTGTCCTGACCCAGCGAGGCGTACCTCCGCTCGCCGTACGGGTCCACGCTTCCGCGAAGCACCAGATGCGGCCGCTGGAACAGCGCCTCCATCTCTTCAAAACTGACTCCATATTTCTCCTCGATCTTCTCGAGGATGGCCCGGCTCGCGGGGACGGGCCGGAGCACCTTCATTCTTCGGACACTAAGAGATAGTCATACAAATGTCATATATTTCTCGTTCGAACGAGGATCACTCCCGCCAGGCCTTCCAAAACGCCGGCGCCTCGGGCTTCGCCACGAACCGCACCCGATCCGCCTCCAGGATGATCGTCGTCCCATCCCGCCGCCCGATCTCCTCCAGCGCCTCCCACAGCGTCAACCCGGCCGGAATCGTCCGGCGCTGATCCCTCAGGCCCTCCAGCGGAAGGTCCCATCCCGCCCGGATCTCCGCGGCACGACCTACGAGCTCGTGCGCCAGCGTCTTCTCCTGCAACCGCCGCCACAGTTCGGGCTGCCGGACCGCGTTGAGACTCTCCAAATGCATCCCCTGCCCCTTCTCCGCCGCCTCGATGAGGATGCCCGCGCCCTCCTTCGACCCCAGCCGCGCCAGACAGCGCGCCGCCGCGATCCGCACCCGCGCCTCGGGATCCGACAGCAGCGGCGCCACGTCGCGTGCCGCCTCCGGCGCGTCGATCCTCCAGATCGCCTCCAGCGCCGCCCTGCGAATCCACAGCGGCCCTTCCTTCGCCAACGCGAGGAGTTCGGGATGCACCTCCACGGCCTTCAGGCGACCCAGCGCCTCGACGGCCGCGCCGCGCGCGTCGTGATCCTCGTCGCAAAGGCGCTTCACGAGAGCGGGAGCCGCCGAGCGATCTCCCAATTGTCCCAACGTCCGCGCCGCTTCCTCCCGCACGTCCTCCTCGGGATCGTTCAAGAGCGGCACGATACTCGACCCCGCCCCCCTGGCCCGCAGTCTGCCCAGCGCGGCCAGCGCGTTTCGACGTATACCGCTCACGAAATCCTCGCGTCCCAACAGCAGAACCAACTCCGCGACCGCCTCGACGGCGCCGATCTTCCCCAGTACCTCGGCCGCCGCCTCGCACACATCGTCGTCCCGGTCCCGCAGCAAGGGGATCAAGTGCGGGACCGTCTCCGCCGATCCCAGCTCTCCCAGTGCCTGGGCCGCGTACTCCCTCGTATCCGGATCCTCCAGCGACTCCACGATGCGTGAAACGTGCTCGCGCGCGCCCATCCTCCCCAGCGCCATGACCGCCTCCTGCCGCACTTCCGGATCTCGATCCTTCAGCAGCTCGGACACGGCCTCCGCCGCCCCCTTCGCCTCTGGGTATCCCAGCGCCCGAGCCGCAAGCGCCCGCACCGGAGCCGCGGGATGCGCCAGCAGCTTGCGAAGCTCCGGCACGGCTTCGGGACTGCGAAGCTGGCGAAGGGCGTAGGCACAATCCTGCCGGGTCTCCAAGACCCCTTCCCGCATGCCTTCCAGGAGTGCCGGTAACGCCTCGTGAGCATCGAGCACCTTCCACACGCAGCGAATGTCCCTGCTATCGAGCCTCTCAAGAAGCTCTCGAACGGTTTCCCGAGCGTCCAACTCCGCAAGCGCGCGGAGCGCATCATGACGTTCCAGCGACTCGTCGATCAGACGCCGGATCGCTGGGATAGAATCGAATGCCCTAATGGATTGCAATCCCCAGAGAGCCGCCTGACGAACCCTGCCGTCTTGATCTCCGAGCGCTTTCTCCAGCTCACGAACCGCCTCGGTTCCGCCGAGCTTCGGAAGGGCCCACACCACTCGTAATCGAACCTCAGAATCCGCGTCGCCCAGCAACATCGCAACCTTCGATCTCGCCTCTCCCGCCCCAAGCGCCGCCAACGCCCTAATCGCCGACGCACGAACCTTCGACTCCTTATCCTCCAGCAGGGTCATCAACTCGGGGATCGCTTCGCAGACTTCCATCTCTCCCAACGCCGTGGCACCCGCCGCGCGAACCGTCGCGTCGGGGGCGCCGAGCATCAGCCGAACCTTTGATATCGAGGCCCCGCGTTGCACCTTCCGCAGGTCGACGTTTCCCCACTTCCGCTCGTACACGACCCTTACCAACTCCTCGATCGGCTCCCCCACGCCCCAGTTCACCAACACGCCGGCAGCCGCCTCCCGCACGGACCTCTCCTGATCACGCAGAAGCTCGCCGATTCGCCCCGCCATCGACCGCGCTTGAAGCTCTTCCAAGGCATCGATCGCATCTTCGCGAACACGGCGATTCTCGTCCCGCAAGCAACCCGCGATCTCCTCTTCCCTCCCGTTCGCCTGCAACTCCGCCAACGCATCGAGGACCCGGCGGCGAACGTCAGCGGAAGGATCCTTCAGCTTCGCCGCAATCTGGGGCACGGTTTCCTTCGCTCCGATTTCCGCCAAAGACCATGCCGCCGATCCGCGAATGCTCGGCTCCGGATCCTCGAGAAGCCCGACCAGCTTGCCGACCGCCTCTTTCGATCGGAAACTCCCCAACGCCCATACGGCCGTTCCGCGCCTCTCCGGATCGGACAGCATGGCGATCAGATCGGGAACGATCTCCCGATTTCCTCGCGAGATCGATAGGCGCGCCGCCGCGTCACGAATATCCGCCGATCGACTGTTCACCAGAAGACGCAGCTGGGGCACGGCCATCCTCGCCCCCAGTTCATCCAGCACATAAATCGTCCGGCGGGCGACCTCCTCATCGCCATCCCCCACTACTGGCAGGAGCTGTGCGACTGCGCTATGCGCTTGGAGATCCCCTAACAAATCCACAGCGCACCAGCGAACCCCGGCGTCATGATACTTCAAGAGGCCGCAAAGCTCGGGGATGGCCTCCTTCGCT
>JACPRB010000045.1 GCA_016190155.1 Planctomycetota bacterium | reverse complement strand
GCGAATGTCTGGAACGTCCGCAGCATGTCCAAGTACCACCTGATCGTGAACGGAAGCCCGGTCCCCCACGAGCACGACGGGCGCAGCGTCCGATTCAACGATCCCAAGCACTGGATCGTGGCCGACGAGAAGCATGGCTTTCCGGCGATCGTCTCGAAGGAACTCTTCGATCTGGCTCAGGAGAGGCGACGCAGTCGGAACACCCCGTTCACGCGCGGCAAGGCGATCACAGCACCGTACTACCTCTCCGGCCTCGCGGTCTGCGCCTGCGGGAATCACCTTCAGGGTCACACGAAGAAGAACGGCAAGCTGAAGGGCTACCGCAAGTATCACTACTACGTCTGCGGCGGTTATGCGATGAAGGGGCGGACCGTCTGTGAGCGCTACCTTCTTCCCAAGGAACTCGTCGAAGGGCCGATCCTGGCCGCCTTCAACCGGCGCATCAAAGCCTTCGGGCGCGTCGAGAACATCCGCGAGCAGGTGAAGGCGCTCCTCGACGAACAGGCAACGTTTCGTGACGAAGAAGAGAACATTCGCCACCGTCTCAACGAAATCGAAGAGCACCACCGGCATTGGCAGACGGCGATCGACAAGGGACTCGACATCGAGCAGGGCGTTTCCAAACTGAACGATCTGGCTCGGGAGAAGAAGGCCCTGGAAACCGACCTGGCGCATGCGAGACAGCGCAAGTCGGTACATGTGAGCGTTGAAGCCGTTTCGCGCGAGATCCTGGGCAACCTGGCGCGTCTGGAGCAGGTCCTGGAAGCGGGGAGCATCGCGGAGGTGAAAGCGATCCTGCGGACCTACATCGGCCGCATCGACGTTGACCCGAAAAACGGAAAGGCCCGGATAGGCTTCCTGCGGATGCCTACCCGGGCCCTCGTATCTGAAGGCGTCCAGTCAAGGACGCGAATCAGTATGGTAGCGGGGGCAGGATTTGAACCTGCGACCTCCGGGTTATGAGCCCGACGAGCTACCAGGCTGCTCCACCCCGCGTTGTCGTCACTCTAAAGCGGGCGGATTATAGCCGCGACCCCGGCCATCGTCAAGCACGCCGCGCGCATCGCGCTCACTTCACCTCGAACTCCACCAGCTCCGTGACCGACAGATCCTCCCGCGAAGCGCCCTCGCGACCCCTGCGCAACTCCTGCCGCACGATGAAGCCCGGCACCCGCTCGGAAACCCACCGCACCATCGTGCCTTCGCGCCCGTCCTCCATCCGACCCGTCAGCTCGAAGACGGCGTAGGGAATCGTCTTGCCGCCGATCTCGATGCGCTGGTTGAGATGCGTCAGCCGACCCGTCGTGCACGCCTCGCCCGTCTCGCCTTTCATCGTGATCTCCACCTTCGCCACCCGCCCGGGGACGTCCTTCGTCATCCAATGGCGCTCGGCGACGCGCACCTTCCCTTCCTCGCCCGCCTTCTCATAAACGGCGCACGTGAACGTCTTGCCGTCGATGTCCACGTCCTCCGTGCCGACCTGCCGCAACGCGGCGTCCCGAAGCGACTCCGTGAATTCCTGACTCCGACCCGGCAGCTCGCGCTTGACCGCAATCGCGTCCGCTCCGACTTTCGCCACCGTGAAACGCATCAAGATCGACCGCTCGGTGTCGCTGACGCGAAGCACCACGGAACTCCCCTCGGGAAACCCCTGCCAGCGAAACCCCTCCCATCGATTGGGAGCCTCTTCCTGCACGGCCAGGATCAGCAGCAGCGCGAGTGTCATGGCTCTCTAACCCGATCTATTCACGAACACAGGCAACGCTTCAACAATGTGTCGATGATCTCGCCTGGGACGTGAATAATCCCGGCTAACGACGCAGAGCGAGCAGTTTCTCCAGTTCCCGCACGTCTGTCAACGGCAAGCCACACGCGCTTCCCTCGCAAAGATACGCCGCCGCCTTGCCTTGAATCGCCTTCCGCTCCTTCGTGATGGGAATCGCCCGTCGCGTCCGATCGTCCGGACCCTCCTCCGGCACCCACACCACCACCGCATCAGGCAAATACGCCCCGCGCACGACCCGAACCATCTCGGGCGCATCGCCGGCGAGCACGATCTGACGAGAGGGCCCATCGAGACGGTCCACCGCACTCAGCAGATGCGGATAGCCCGCAGGGTAGAGCTCAACGATCGAAGCGAAGGCGCGCACCGCCGCCTCCGCAACCGTGCGGAAGTCCTCGCGCGACGTCAAATCCGCCAGACGCGCCAGCGCGTGCAGCGCCACCGCGTTGCCCGACGGCAGCGCCCCATCATAGATCTCCTTCGGGCGCGCCACGAGCGACTCACCGTCCTTGGCGGTGAGCCAGAACCCGCCGTTGGGATCGACGAACAACGCGATCATGTCCTCCGCCACCCGCACCGCTTCCTCGACGTACTCGACCTTGAACGTCGCCTGGTACAGATCCACCAATGCGTCCGCCAGCGCGGCGTAGTCGTCGAGATACGCCGGAATGGCCGCCTCGCCCTCGCGATAACGCCGGAGCAATCGCCCGTCCGGCCGACGAAGCGTCGTGAGGATGAACCTCGCGGCGCGTTCCGCAGCCGCGACATACGATGGCTCGTCCAACGCCGCCCCCGCACAGGCCAGCGCGCCGATCGCCAGCGCGTTCCACTCCGCGAGGATCTTGTCGTCACGATGCGGACGCACGCGCCTGGACCGCGCCTCGAAGAGCTTCTTCTTCCATTCCCCGTCGAGGGTGGTCCGGGGGGCCACGCGTAGGATCCCCTCGTTCCCGACCTCGCGAGGATCCCACACATAGAACTTCCCCTCGACCCCCTCGCTGTCGGCATCCTCGGCACAATAGAACGCCCCCTCCGGCGCCACGAGGTCGCGCAGGATGTACCCGAGCGTCTCCCGCGCGATCCGCTCGTGGAACGGATCCTTCGTAATCTGCCACGCCTGCACATACGCGCGCGCCAGTAAGGCGTTGTCGTAGAGCATCTTCTCGAAATGCGGCACGAGCCATTTCTCGTCCGTCGAGTAGCGATGGAATCCTCCGCCGACCAGATCGTAGAGCCCTCCCTGCGCCATCTGGACCAACGTATGCTCGACCATCTCGAACGCGCCCCGGCGCATAAGGAACTCGAGCGCCACCGAACGCGGGAACTTGGGCGCGTGCCCGAAACCGCCCCATACAGGATCGTACGAGGCCTCGAACTGCTCGACCGCACGTTGGACCGCAACGCGGCCGAGCGCTCCCTGTCGACGCACCGGTTCGGTCGAGATCGCCGTCGCGACGACCCGCGCGTCGTCGATCACCGCTTTGTTCCTCTCCTTCCATGCTTGAGCCACGCGCCGAAGAAGCGTCGGAAACCCGATCCGGCCCCAGCGGTCTTCAGGAGGAAAGTACGTGCCGCCGGAGAAAGGCCGGCGATCCGGCGTGAGAAAGACCGACAGCGGCCATCCGCCCTGTTCCCCCATCGCCTGCACCGCCGCCATGTAGACCTGATCCACGTCCGGCCGCTCCTCGCGATCCACTTTGACGGCGACGAAGTGCTCGTTGAGCAACCCGGCGATCTCCTCGTTCTCGAACGACTCGCGCTCCATGACGTGACACCAGTGGCAGGTGGAGTACCCGATCGAGAGGAAGATGGGCTTGTTCTCCCGGCGGGCCTTCTCGAAAGCCTCGTCGCCCCAGGGATACCAGTCGACGGGATTATGCGCGTGCTGGAGAAGATAGGGACTCTTCTCGCGGGCCAGACGATTGGTGTATGCGCGCCGCTCCATGGTGACTTGTATCGACAACGCATTCGCTGCGCCCGGAATTTCGCTATACTGCGCGGACATGTCCAAACCGCCCGGATTCGTGTTCATGCTCGGCATCGAAGGCACGGGGGTGGACCCGGCGGGCCTCGAACTGCTGCGCCAGACCGGCGCGTGCGGCGTGCTCCTCCTGAGTCGCAACATCCAGACCCCGGAACAGGTCCGCGCCTTGATCGACGGATACGAGCGCGCGCTCGATCGGCGACTCCTGTGGGCGATGGACCACGAGGGCGGGTGGGTTACGCGCTTCGCGCAGGGGCTGACGCCCTTCCCCGGCAATATGGCGTTGGGCCACGCGGTCGGCCGGTGGCCGCAAGCCGCGACCGTGCAGGGACGAATCATGGGGAGCCAGCTGCGCGCCTGCGGCGTCAACGTCAACCTGGCGCCGGTGCTGGACATCGCGGGGCCCGATCCAAGTCCGGCCGTGACGATACGGTCGCTCGGCAATTCCCCGAACGCGGTGGCCGAGGCCGGAACCGCCTTGATTCGCGCGCTGCAGGACGCGGGCGTGCATGCCACCGCCAAACACTACCCCGGCGTGGGCGCGGCGCGCCATGATCCCCACGAAACGCTGCCGGTCGTGGAGTCCTCGCTCGACGACCTGCGCCACCGGGAACTCGTGCCGTTCGCGGAAGCCGTCAAGGCGGGCGTCGATCTCGTCATGTCGTCGCACGTGCACTACCCGGTCTTCGATCCTGGAACGCCGATTCCGGCCACCTTCTCGCCGCGGGTCGTGAGTTTCCTGCGACAGGAGTTCCGATTCGACGGGGCCCTCATCACCGACGATCTGTGCATGGGCGCCATCACGGAGCGCTCGACCGCCGCCGAAGCGGCCCTGCGCGCAGCTCAGGCCGGACACGACATCCTGCTGGTATCTCGCGGGGCGGAGGCGACATTCGCCAAACAGTGGAACAGAGACTCGACATGGGAACGCGCGGTCGCGCGGATCGAGAAGCTGCTCGAGGAGCGTCCGGCGGCGGCACGGGAGGACGGGGACGAGGCAGCGCTGCGGATCGCCCGCGCGGCGGTTCGGATCGAACGCGATCCCATGGGCAATCTCCCGCTCCGGAAGGACGCCGTCATCGTGATGCCGAGCTACGAAACGTTGACGGGCCAGTATGTCTTCGAGAAGGAACTGGGGCGGCCGGCGGACTTGGTGCGCCGTCTGGCGGGCGTGGAGGTCCTCGAAGTTCCCGTGGAACCGCCTCAGGACATGGCCTACGAGCTGGCTCCGCAGCTGATCGAGCGAACGGTCGCGTTCTTCGCGTTCGACGTCATGCGGTATGAGCGACAGCGCGATCTGCTCCTGGCGTTGCAGGTGGCTTGTCCGCACTTCGTCGTGGCACCGATCCGCAATCCGTGGGACGCGACGCTCTGCCGGTGGACGACGACCGTCGTGCATCCATGGGGCTTCCGCGCGGTCAATCTGCGGGCGGCCGTCGAGGCGATGAGGCCGCTCTCCGGAGCGTCCGCTTCATCCATCGGCCCATGCCGATGTCCGTCAGCTTCGGAAACAACCGGTGCATGAAGAGCAGGAACTTCGCGTCGGCGTTGAGATAAACGTGGCGAAGACGCCTTCGTGACGCCCGCAGGATCGCGCGCGCCACCTTCTCGGCCGGCACCCCCTTCTCGTTGCCGACCGCCGGGCTCTCCTCGAATCCGACCAACGCCGCATTCGTCTGGAAATCGGTCGCGGTGAGCCCCGGGCCTACAACGATCACGCCGATCCCGTAGGGCTTGACCTCGACGCGCAGGCTCTCGCTCAGCGCCTCGAGCGCGAACTTCGACATGCAGTAAGCGGCCATGAGCGGGATGGAAACGCGTCCGAGGGTCGATGAGATGTTGATGATCTGTCCGCCGCGCTGCCGTTTCATGATCGGCAGGACCTCCTGGATGGCGCAGAGCGGCCCGTACAGATTGAGCCGGAGGAGCGCGTCGAGGTCCTCCTCGCGCAGGTCCTCCACGGCCGCATAAAGACCGCGTCCGGCGTTGTTGACCAGGATGTGGACGGCTCCGAACGCGTCGACCGCGACCTTCACCAGAGCGGCAACCTGGCCGCGATTCGTAACGTCCGTCGGAACCGCCAGCGCCTGCCCCCCCGCGTTGCGGATCTCGGCCGCGATCCGGTCGAGAGGTTCTCGACGGCGGGCCGCCAGGACGACGCGCGCCCCATCTCGCGCGAAGGCGCGCGCCGTGGCGCATCCGATGCCGGAGGAGGCGCCGGTGACGACGACCACCCGATCTGGAGGCATCCGGGAAAGAATAGGAGCCCCCGGACTTCGGGGGCTCCCATGATCTTGCGTCAGAAACTACACCTCGTCATCCCAATCGTCGATCTCGCACAGCTCGTTGAACTTCTCGTCGTTGTCGAGGACGAGATAGGCCAGAGTGTAGCCCAGCTCCTGCAGGTTCTGCTCGCACTCTTCCGTCGTCTTGTCCAGCTCGCACAGAAGACCGCAGAGCTCCTTGTTCTTCTGTTCCTTCGACTGCGCGCAAAGCGTGTCGATGGTCGTCTGCAGCCCGTCCACGGTGGCGTTCAGTTCGAGAACCGTGTCGATCAGGCCCTCGAAGAGGACATCCGGGTTGGTTTCCTTCTGCTTGTTGACGAGGGTCTCCTTGATCTTGTTGAAGATCTTGGTCGTCGGTTCGAACGCGGCGGCGTTCTCCTTGGCCGTCTTCTGGAAGTACGCCTCGAGCTTGGCCTCGACCTTGAGCGTCGCTTCGAGAGCCTTGGTGAAATCCGCGATCTTGTCCTTGGACTGCGCGGCCAGGCTGTCCTTGGGCGGCGCGGGCGTGTTCTTGAGCTCCGCCTTCTTGTCCGCTTGCTGCTTGGTCCACTCCTCCTTGGTTCCCGTCTCGACCTTCTTGCATTCCTGCTTGTCCTGCTGGAAGGCGAGCGCGCTCGGGGCGGCCAGCAGGCCGATCACCGCGAGCAGTGACAGGATACGACTCATACGTTCCTCCTCACAATAAGACTATGGCTTCGTCCCCCATGGACGGAGCCCCGAATCTCGAAAGGCTGTTTCCCCTCCCAACTCCCAAACGGGGGCAGAGGTTAGCACGCCAGGAGAATTCGTCAAGATTTCGGGCACTGTAGGAAGGAAGTCGGCCTGGACAAGCTCCCGACGGAATACGTGGAGGAGCGGACGGCGGGACCGAGGAGGCCGTGAGTCCTACCTCGCACCGGCTCCTCCCCTCAACACGCGCCGGACTCGCTCGATCTCGCCCTCGAGCCCGGGACTCAGCGCAACGTCGTAAGGCGGCGTCGCCGGCTTTATCGCCCGATACCGCTCCGGCAGCCGGCCGAGTTCCCGCTGCGCGGTCGCGCGCGACTCGGCCAACGGAACGCGCCCGAGTCGCCGTCCTTCGCGCATGACGTCGATCAATAACGGACGGCCCTCGACACGCTCGCCGTCCAGCGCAATGACATCACCGCTGCCGCATCGGAAGACCTGCTTTCGGCCCGGCAGGTTCGATTTGCCTTCCGACAGCTTCATGCGGCCCCGGCCCTCGTAGTGCGAGAGCTTGTACGCCATGTCGAGATACGGCGCGTCGCTCGACACGCCCATCTTGCTGCCGACGCCGAACCCATCGATCGGCGCGCCCTTGCTCAGAAGCTCGTCGATGACCTCCTCGTCCAGACTGCTGCTGGCGAAGATCTGAACGTCACGCAGACCCGCGTCATCGAGCCTTCGACGCGCTTCGTGGGCCAAGGCCGCCAGATCGCCCGAATCCAAACGCACCGCCCGGACCCGAAAGTCTCTTCCCAGCTCCCGACTCAGCCGGATCACGTTCTCGATCCCGGCGAGGGTGTCGTACGTGTCCACCAGCAGCGTCGTCTGCGGAAAACTCCCGGCGAACCGTCGAAAGGCTTCGAGCTCGCTGTCATGCGCCTGCACGTAGCTGTGCGCCATCGTCCCGGCCACCGGAAGGCCGACCACGCCGCCCGCCAGCACATTGGAGGTCGCGTGAACGCCCGCGATGGCGAAAGCCCGCGCCGCCTTGAGCGCCGCATCCGTCCCATGCATCCGGCGGGCGCCGAAGTCCACGACCGTCCGACCGCGCGCGGCCGCCACCACCCGCGACGCCTTCGACGCCGCCAGCGTCTGGAAATGGATCTGGTTCATGACATACGTTTCGACCAACTGCGCCTCCGGCAGCGACGCCTCGACCTGGACGATCGGCTCCAAGGCGAAAACCGGCGTACCTTCCGGCATCGCGTAGATGTTTCCCCGGAACCGCAAATCCCTCAGGAACTCCAGAAACGCCCCTGAGAACATCCCAAGCCCGGCGAGGTAATCGATCGATTCCGCCGAGAAGCGCAGGTCCTCGAGATAGTCCAACACGTCGTCCAAGCCGCACGCGAGCAGATAGTTGCGCCGCGCGGGCAATCGCCTCACGAAGAGGTCGAACACCGCGCGCCCGCGCATGTCGTTCTCGAGATACGACTGCAGCATCGTCAGCTCATAGAGATCCGTGAAGAGAGCGGCGTCCTCGCGCCTCATACCCACGCCTCTTCCTCGATCACGGCGCCCGCGCGAGCCATCTCCGCGACCGCTCTCTCCCCGTCTCCCGGATGAACGTCCACCGCCCGCGTGCCGGCGCGAATCACGTGGACTCCCAATCCGGTCGCAAGCGCGTCCAGCACGCTGGCGCGCACGCAGTAATCCAGCGCAAGCCCCCCGACCCACAGCCGCCGGATACCCGCGTGGCGCAGTCGCTCGGCCAGGTTCGTGCCCCCGAACGCCGAATAGCCGTCGCGATCCGGCGAGGTCCCTTTGCTGATCACGGCGACGTCGGAAGGAAAATGAAGGTCTTGATGAAACTCCGCTCCCGCCGTGCCCTGGATGCAATGAGGCGGCCACTGACCGCCTGTGGCGCGGAAGCTGGCGTGATCCGCGGGATGCCAATCGCGCGACGCGAACACCGGAATGCCCGCCTCGCGCGCCGCAGCGATCCACCCATTGAGCTCCGGGATCACCTCATCGCCGTGAGGCACCGGCAACGCGCCCCCCGGACAGAAATCATTCTGCACGTCCACGATGAGCAGGGCGTCACCCGGTTCAAACGGCCCTTTCGCCATGCCCTAATAGAGCGGGATGGCGCGCGCCAAGCAAACCGCCCCGCGGTCAGACCTCCACGCGATGGACCATGTCCGTCACCGGTCGCATCTCGATCCGCTTCCCGAGGAATTGCGCGATGATCTCGATGTTGGTCGTCGAGTGCGATGTCGGACCGACCGTCGTGAACGCGCCTCCACCGGCCAGCGCCATCGGGATCAGCAGCTGATCCGCGAGATACGGCCCCACCGCCGCCTCCGCCTCCAGGTACCGTCGCACCTCTTCCACAACCTTGTCCGCGACCGCTTCCGCCGGAACGCCGACTTCGCCGAAACCCGTGAACATCTCCGTAACGTGCTCGCAAGCGATCTCGATCATGAGGACGTTTCCAGGGCCGCGCGAGCTACGGTCTTCCTCGACGTGGAGAAAGTCGCGATCGATCGAGAGCGCGCGCTGCACGACGGCCAACTCCCGTCCGGCGATGCCGGACGGCAGCGACGCCACGATGGCCCGGGCGCGCTTGGCCCGCACTTCGCCGCGTTTCAGAAGTTCGACTCGCGAGAGTTTCGACACAGGCTCGACGGTCACGGTGAACTTCCCCCCTCCCGCCGGATAGAATCCACGCCGCTGGAGAGTCATGGAGATCTTCGGCCCCATCCGTCCCAGGAGGGGCGCGAATGCCTTCTCGATGAAGTCATACGGGGGCGCCCAAGGATTGTGCGTGCCGCCCTCGAGGGTCAGCGTAGACGGCCCCGGAGCCACCAGCAGGGGCGGGAGCACGGTCTGCAGTACGAGCGTCGCGCTCCCCGCCGTTCCGACGGCGAACGCGTACGAGCCGGGCGAAACCTTTGCGGGTTTGAACGCGAGTTCCTTGGAGCCGATGGTCGCGCCTGCGACGTCGGCCTTCCCGACTTCGACCGCAGCCTGCACGGCGGTGAGGTGCTGGCGGAGCAGCCCGGGATTCTTCCGTCGCGCTCGGATTTTCTCGATGCGAAAGGGCGTTCCCGTCACGAGCGACAGCCCGAGCGCCGTCCGCAGGATCTGCCCGCCGCCTTCACCGAACGAACCGTCGATCGTGAGCACGGTTGCCTCTCCAGTAATGTTGCATCCCGAGGCCCCCGTTGTCGATACCGTACTCCATCGCGTAGGTCGGCTCCGGCTGAGGCCCGTGCAGGTGATCGAGCCCCCGCAACATTGGACCTCCCCCCACGCCGCCGCTACACTACCGCCGGAAGAGAGCCCATGCTTGCCGAAACCACCACCCACGCCGCCTGGACCGATCGCTCTCTCTTCCTGTGGGGCGGCCACCACGCGGGCGCGCGTCGAACACTCGCCCTCCCCGCCGACGGCGGGTTCTCCCAACACGACGTCGCCGGCGAAAGCCTGCCGCCGCTCGAAGCCCTCGCCTTCCTCGCGCGACAGCCCGAATCCGACGATCCGCGCGTCGGCGTCGACCTCAAGTTCTGGTCCCGCACCGCGAAGCTCGCGCTCGAACTCGTCGCCCGCCAGCGCTTCATCCCGACACTCCGCGACGACGAGGCTCGTTGGACCCCCGTCCTCGACGACCCGCGCGACGCGGAGCGAATCCGCCTCCTCGCCGACTCGATGCCCGACGCCTGCCGCGCCGCCGCGCCCGACGTCGGCCACCGAACGCTCCTCCTCGACTTCATCGCCACGACGATGGACGCCGCGATCCGCGCCGCGTGCGACGAGCCCCAGGAGCGTCCCGACGACTCCGTCGATCGCTGGATCTCCGCCCTCACGCACAAGAATGCGCGCGTCAAGGGCAGCGCCGCCCAGATGCGCGTCCTTCGCGACGAAACCGAGGCGTGGACCTCGCATCTCGGCCCCGCCTCCGGCCCCTATCGCACCTGCTTCGCCCTGCGCGAACCGGAGGACGACGACGATGAACCCTGGCTTCTCGACTTCGACCTTCAAAAGACCGACGACTTGAGCCTTCACATCCCCGCTTCCAAGGTCTGGCGCGGCGGGCGCGCCTGGCCGGGCGCCGCCGAACGCCTCCTCGCCGATCTCGGCCGCGCCGCCCGCCTCTTCGTCCCGATCGACCACGCCCTGCTCGAACCGAAGCCGGAACGCTGCGCCCTCTCGACGGACCAAGCGTATGACTTTCTCAGCAACTCATCCGATCTCCTCCTCGAGAGCGGGTTCGGCATCCTCGTACCGCCATGGTGGCGCTCGAAGGACGCCCCGCGTCTCGGCATCCGCGCCACGATCCAGCCCGGACGCGCCGCGCAGAAGAGCCTCTTCGGCCTCGATTCCGTCGTCGCCTTCGATTGGCAGGCGGCGATCGGCAACGTGACGCTCACGCGCGAGGAATTCGAACGCCTCGCGGGCATGAAGCAGCCGCTCGTGCGCGTGCGCGGACGATGGGTGGAATTGCGCCGCGAAGACATCGACCGCACGCTCGAAGCCCTCCGCAACGGCCAGATGCGCCTCGGCGATGCGCTTCGCCTCGCCGCCGCTCCCGACTCCGGCCTGCCGGTCCTCCAGATCGAGGCTCGCGGATGGGTCGCCGATCTCCTCGACGCGCGCTTCGAAGAGATCCCGGCGCCGCCCGCCCTCAAGGCGGAGCTGCGGCCGTATCAGCGACGCGGCCTCGCGTGGCTGAGCTTCATGCAGCGCGCCGGCCTCGGCGCCTGCCTCGCCGACGACATGGGTCTGGGCAAGACGGTCCAGATGCTCGCCGCGCTCCTGGCGGCAGACCGACACGGACCGGCGCTGGTCGTCTGCCCGACCTCCGTCCTGGGCAACTGGGAACAGGAGATCGCGCGCTTCGCGCCGTCCCTGGCGTGCGTCACGCATCACGGCTCCGACCGCGACGGAGACTTCGCCGACGCCGGCGTGGTGCTCACGAGCTACGGCACCGCCCTGCGCGACCAGGAGAAACTGGCGCGCGCGGAATGGGACACGCTGATCGGCGACGAGGCGCAGAACATCAAGAACGCCGAGACCAAACAGGCGCGCGCCATCCGGTCCTTCCCTGCCCGGTTCCGCGTCGCGCTCACCGGCACGCCCGTCGAGAACAGGCTCGCCGACCTCTGGTCGATCTTCGAATTCCTCAACCCCGGCTATCTCGGCCCCGCCCAGACGTTCCGCCGCATCTGGGCGATTCCCGTCGAGCGTTACCAGGATCGCGAGCGCGCCGAGTCGCTCCGCCGGCTCGTGCAACCCTTCATCCTGCGTCGCGTGAAAACGGACCCGAAGGTCATCGACGACCTGCCGGACAAGATCGAGACCAAGGAGTTCTGCCCCCTGACGCGCGAGCAGGCGACGCTCTATCAGGCGGTCGTCGACGAGATGATCGAGAAGATCGAGCAGGCCGAAGGGATCGAGCGTCGCGGCCAGGTGCTCGCCGCCCTGTCGAAGCTCAAGCAGGTCTGCAATCACCCGGCGCATTTCCTGAAGGACGCGAGCGCCTTCGAAGGCCGCTCCGGCAAGATCGCGCGCCTCGAGGAGCTGATCGAGGAGATCCTCGCCGAATCGGGTCGCGCGCTCCTCTTCACGCAGTTCACCGAGTTCGCGGCCCTGCTCGTGCCGTACCTCCGCCGTCGTTTCGGCCGCGACGTCCTCTATCTGCACGGCGGCGTAACCGCCAAGGCCCGGCGCGAGATGGTCGCGCGCTTCCAATCGCCGGACGGAGCGCCGCTCTTCGTGCTGTCGCTCAAGGCGGGCGGCACCGGCCTCAACCTGACCGCCGCGAACCACGTCTTTCACGTCGACCGGTGGTGGAATCCGGCGGTGGAGAACCAGGCCACCGACCGCGCGTTCCGCATCGGCCAGACCCGCTGCGTGCAGGTCCACAAGTTCGTCTGTCGCGGCACGCTGGAGGAACGCATCGACGCGCTCATCGAATCGAAGAAAGCGCTGGCCGGCATGGTCGTCGGCGCCGGGGAAGGTTGGCTCACGGAGCTCTCGACGGGCGAACTGCGCGATCTCTTCAAGCTGCGCGCGAGCGCGGTGGAGGCCTCATGAGTTGGGAATATCGCGAATGGTATGCGCCGTCCCGACCTCGCGAGGCGAAGGGAGGCATCAAGGCGCGCAGCCGCGCGGGCCGGATCGGCTCGACTTGGTGGTCGCAGCGCTGGCTCCAGGTCCTCGACTCCTTCGGCTGGACCAATCGCCTCGCGCGCGGTCGCAGCTACGCGCGCCGCGGCCAGGTCCTCGACTTCAAGATCGAGGCCGGCCGCGTGACGGCCGACGTCCAGGGCTCTCGTCCCGACCCCTACGACGTCGAGATCAAGCTCAAGCAACTCACCGCCAAGCAGTGGGACGCGGTGGTGGCCGCCATGGGCGCGAAGGCCTCCTTCGCCGCGAAGCTCCTCGCCGGCACGCTTCCGCCGGAGGCTGAGGACGTCTTCAAGGCCGCCGACGTGCCCCTCTTCCCCCGATCCGGCCGCGATTTCGACGCCGACTGCTCCTGTCCCGACTCGGCCGACTGCTGCAAGCACATCGCCGCCGTACACTACCTGCTCGCGGAGCAGTTCGATCGCGATCCCTTCATGCTGTTCGCGCTGCGAGGCCGCGCCCGCGACGAGATCCTCGCCGCGCTCAAGGTCGCCCCGACGTCCGCGACACCGAAGGAAGCGCCGGCCGAGCCGCTCTCGCCGGACCGATTCCAAACGCTTGGTCCGGGCTTCGCGAACGTCGTCGTGGCGCCGCCCGCCCCGCCGTCCGTCGACTTGGCGATCCTGCGCCGTCTCGGCGAACCGGCGTTTCTCAAGGGCGACCGCCTCAAGCGCCTCGAATCCATCTATCGCGCAGCCACTCGATGGGCCGCGCAGGCGGGCGCGGATCCTACCGGCTCCGATGCGCCGTAAGTCGGCCGTCCAGCTCCGCGACTTTCTCCTGTTGCGCGAGCCAGAACACCGGATCCTCCTGGGCCCGCAGCTCCGCCACCGACTTCCCCTGCTGCTCCACCCAAGTGTAGTACTTCTGATTGTGCCACCGCCACCGGGTCTCGCGCGACCCTTCGAGGATCCAGTCGGCCTTCTGGCCGCGGAAGATCTCCACGCGCCGCCGCGCTTCCTCGCGGTCCATCGGCCCGCACTCCTCGCTGAGCCGCCGCAGCACGGAGGGATAGCGATCGAAGCCGTCCGTCGCCACCGTGATGACGACGTCGCCGCGCCGCAATCCCAGATACCGCGCCGCCTTGATCGCGCCCAGGATGTTGCAGACTCCGGAGATGCCGATCATGCCGCGCAGGGAGACGGCGACGTCCCCTTCCTGGATGAGCTGAAGCCCCTTCAGACACTCGAGGTCGTCCACGCAGCACAGGAGATCCATGTTGAGCACGTTGTGAATCCACGTGACGTGCTTGTCGCCGATGCCCTCGATGCGATGTCCGCCGAAGCCGGCGTTGAAGAGCGTCGGGCACTGGATCGGCTCCACGCCCACGATGCGCGCGTCCGGGAAGACCTGCTTGATGCGATCTCCCGCCGCGAGGGTGCCGGCGGATCCCATGGCGGAGACGAACGCCGCCACGCGGCCGTTGCCGAGGCCTTTGGCGAGCTCGACGGCGCTGTTGCCGGTCACGTAATAGTGGAAGCGATAGTTCCCGAACTCGGAGAACTGTTCGAGGATCTTGTTCTTGGGGTCGCGCCGGAGCTCCTTGACCTTGTCGAAGATCTCCTTGACGTTGCTCTCGCAGCCGGGCGTCTTGATGAGGTCCGCGCCGTACGATCGGATCTTCTCGAAGCGCTCCGCGCTCATTTCCTCGGGCAGGACGACGAGCGAGCGGTAGTTCATGCGCGGCCCGACCCAAGCGCCGCCGATGCCGTAGTTGCCGGTGGACGGGCACACGAGCGTGTCCCGTCCGGGCACGACCTCGCCGAGGAGCTGCTTTTCGATGAGGATCGAGTAGACGGCGCCGACCTTATGGCTGCCGCTGGGGAACCGGCACCCCGTCATGAGGACGATCGTCGCCTCCGTCCCCGTCAATTCGCGCGGCACGACGAGATGGCGCACCGCGCCCGCCGCGTCCTTCCACGTGATGTTGTAGAGGTTGACGGGGTCCAGCGGGGCCGTCTCCAGGGCCGCCAGCGCCCTCTGGCGCAGGTCGCGGGGCAGTCGCTCCGGGTGGAGCATTTCTTCGAAAGTAGGGCCGAAGATCATGGTTGGCATGTACCGCGCCCCGCCGCGGGTGTCAAGGGATAAGAGGGCGGCAGACTTCCTCTACCGTTGCGGTTCTGCTCCCACCTGGTCTCGTGCGACAGGTCCCACGACCAACCGCAGGTGGATCCGTTCAACCCCCCGTGCCTTCCATCGATCTTTCGCAAGCTCCACGATCTTACGGCCGATCGCTTCGCGCTGCACACGGCCACGAGCAGCCATGACATCCTCGTCGCCGTAGTCGGGGACGAAGAAGATGAGCGTCCCCGGCTGCATCTCGGTCCCGAAATTGCCGTGGCGAAGGACGAAGGGCTTCTTGCAATTGAGGTACTGCGGACTGATGTGCGTCATGAGATCCGCAACGATGCGCGAGTTTTCATTCTCGTAGTACCCCTCCTCCTTGCCGTGCACGGCTACGAGCGCGCGTTCGAGCAGTTCCCGATCGAACAGAACATTGCAGGCCTCGTCTTCGTCGAAGCGGCCCTCCAGTTCGACGGCGAATACGCGAACTCCTTTGAGCTCCTTGCCCTCGACTTTCCACCCGGGCACGATGCGAATCTGCGGGGACTTTGGCGCGATCGCCAGCGCAAGAACACCACCCGACACAACGCACGCGACAACTGGAGCGAAGAGAAGCGCGCCGACACTCCCCTTCGTCCCTGCCACTCCCCCAATCACGAGCCCGAGCAGCATCGCGAGTGCCATCCCTCCACACCCAAAGCCAATTACGAACCCAAGCCTCTCAACGTCACCGCCCGTTGCCCCCAGAAGACCGCCTCCCGTGGCGAAGAGGCACAAGACCATGAGCGGCAGGACAATGTGCTTGATCCGACTTTCGCTCCTGGCGATGTACATACGCCCGACCGCCAGGAGACAGACGAGCAAAACCAATCCCGCGATCACCCTTCCCACCGCAAAAGGCAAGACACACGGCAGGAGCATGGCGGCCATCGTGATCGCGCACGCGGCTGAGTGGGCGCTCCACGGCGGCCTCGCGACGCCCCGAGTTCGAGCGAGTGCGAAGAACCCCAAAGCGACCGCCAACACAAGCCCCAGCGTCTGAAGCATGATCCAGCTCACTGGAGGAGTCCGGTTGATCGAAAGCTGGACCTCGCTAAAGTCCGAAAACTTCCCCACGTAGGGACCCAGAGCCACGACGGGCTTGAGGAAGCTGTACCCGCCCGGCGTGAGTTCAACCCACAGGAAAACGCCTGCGCATGCCAGGGCAATGACAAACCCGATCAACGAAAGCAAGCCGCCTGGGCAAATGAACACGTGTGGATCTACTTGAGGGTCATCCTTTCCCGCCAGCCGTCCGCCCCACACCGCATCCGCCACCTCCGCTTTCACTCTCGACGGCAGCGATCCCTCCCGCGTCACCGTCTCGATGTCGGTCTTCACCGCGGCCGCACTTTGATACCGCCGCTCCGGCTCCTTCGCCAGCGCCTTCAGAACGACCTCGTCCAGCCGCACGTCCACTTGGACCTTCCGCGACGGCGCCTGGAAATGCCCCACCGGCAGCTCCCCCGTCAGCATCTCGTAGAAAACCACGCCCAGCGAATAGATGTCCGCCCGATGATCCACGTCCTTCATCCGCTCGACCTGCTCCGGCGCCATGTACTGCGGCGTGCCCATCGCCACGCTCGTCCGCGTCAGCGTGCCCTGCTCCTTTGCCGTTATCTTCGCCAATCCGAAGTCCGCGATCTTCACCCGCCCGTCCTTCCCGACCAGCACGTTCTCGGGCTTGATGTCGCGGTGGACGACGCCCTGCGCGTGCGCGTATTCCAGCGCGTCGCAGATCTGCGGCACGATCCGCAACGCCTCCTCCGGCCGTGTGCGCTTCCCGGCCATCAACTCCCGCAACGAAACGCCGTCGACGTATTCCATCGACAGGAAGTAGAGATCGCCGTCCCTGCCGAAATCGAAAACCTGGACGATGTTCGGATGATTGAGCGCCGCCAACGCCTTCGCCTCACGCGAGAATCGCTGCGCGAATTCAGGCTCCGACGCCAGCTTCGGCGACAGGACCTTGAGCGCGACCGGGCGGTCCAGCTCGACCTGACGAGCCTCGAATACGACCCCCATCCCGCCCTGCCCCAGGCGCCTGACGATCGTGAAACCGTGAAACATGTCGCCGGGCTGAATCGACGGCACATCGGCGCCGTCGCCCTCCGGACCGACCGCCACACCCGCCAGACAACGCGCGCACAGGCCGCCATACCGGCGCAGATCCGCCTCAGAGGTCTCCGCGTGACAACGTGAACAATCCATCTTTCAAGCCCTCTGCCGCTATCACCAGGAAAAACGAGCGGCGGTTTCACAAATTCCGGCATGGTTCAAACATGGGTAACAGTTGCGGCAAGTTCTTCAAACACCAGAGGACACAGAGAAGTAGAGAAAAAGCCCCATTCTCTGGGTCCTCTGCGTCCTCTGGTGTTACATTCTTATCGGGGTCCTCTGTCACTCCCCGAATCCCACCCCCAAACTCAACTCAGAATCGCAAGAATCTCTCGCAACTCCTCCTCCACCTCGCCCTCGCTCTCGACCGACTGGAGGATCTCCTGGCGTAGGCACTCCCGCAAGCGCCGGCGCATGCGATGCGCGCGATTCTTGTCCACGCCTCCCTCGCCCGCCAGCAGCGCCACGTCCTCCGGCGAATTCTCCGCCCGCAGCCGATCCATCGCCCGCGCCAGGGTCTCGCGCGCCCACTGCTTGAGGAACGCCTTCTCCGGATCGGGATGGGCCGCCTGGATGTCCGTCTCCGCCTGCACGAAATCGAAATCGCCGCCGCGCTTGCGCGCATGCGCCCGCTCGTGTTCGTTGGCGAGAAAGTGACCGAGCGTCGTCAGGACGAACGAACGGAACCTCCCGCGCTCCCGCGCCACCTTGCCCAGGTAGTCTTTCTCCAGAAAGACCGCGAAATACCCCTGCGTGAGGTCCTTCGCGTCCTCGATCGCAGCCCCACGCCGGCGAATGAAAAAGTACACCGGCTTCCAGTAGAGCGAGATGAGCTTATCGAGGCTCTCGCGCGACCCCTCCTTCGCCCGAAGAACCGCCGTCCACAGCGTGGGCTGAAAACGCACGTTCTCCCCGCCGATGGACGTCTCGACGCTCATGCGGCCGAGAGGATACGCGGGACACGCCGTGGAGTCAACCGCGGGTCAACGAAGATCGAGTGACAGGCCGCCCAAGACCCAGGGTGCGAGCGTGATCAAGCGCGCATGGCCAACGGCTCCACCCTCCAGGCGGAGGTCACTCACCTATTCGATGGAAGCGCGCGAGGATCTCGGGCGGTACGAAGACCCAGCGAGCGGCGCGCGCAAGCGATCTCTTGACCGAGTAGGTCTTGTTCCCCACGATGACCGCGTGCGAGGGTTGATCGGC
This sequence comes from Planctomycetota bacterium, assembly GCA_016190155.1. GTDB lineage: Bacteria > Planctomycetota > MHYJ01 > MHYJ01 > JACPRB01 > JACPRB01. Next base: position 4,649 of record JACPRB010000045.1, on the reverse strand, counting down.
GAGGGGCTCGCGTGCGACCTTCTGGCCTGCCTTGCGCGCGTCTCCTGCCGTTATCGACACGAGAGCATGTTCGGGATGTCTGAGCAACGCATTCGCGGGCGACCCGCCTGCCGCTATTATGTCATCAGCCAAGATGACCGATGTTGGGCCGCCTTCAGGATCGTCGTCGAAGGCCGCCGTCGAGAGCCTGTATCCTCGGGGAGACTCGTCCGCAACGATCCATTTGGGATGAACGCGACGCCACAGTACCGCAGTGTCCGGTAGAGCGGGATCATCCTGGTAATCGGCCGCCAGCATCCCCCGCTTCCCCCCTATCCCTATTGCTCCAGCTCGCGGATGAAATCTGCAATCGGTTTCGTCTGAGAGATGACGCCGACCGCCTCCGTAGCACCTTCGCTACGTTCAAAGGCAGCGATGAACCGCCCAGAAGGGGTGACTTCGATCTGGAGATCGATGCCCCGCCGGTGCCACTCGAGCTGAATGTGGCCCCGCGACGTGGGAACCACCTGTGGAGGCGGCGTGCGGGTGCCCATGGTTTGCGCCAGGAGCATCAGCGCATGGTAGACCACTCGCGGATCGATGACGCGCGAGCCGTACGTATCCCAATTCGCTGGAAGGGCCATCAGACTCGTGAAGGACTCGATGCAAGAGGCCAGCCATGGGGGTGGGGGGCCTTCCACAAGAATGCTAATGCCGCCAGGGAGAGGTATGACCCTAGACGCAGACGGCCCAGCCTGCACGGGCTCCGCGGTCCAGACGTCCTGGCTGCTGAGAGCCGCTTGATAGTCCAACACGCTAGGCATTTCGCATCCTCCAGGCTTTGTGCATCTCGTCCGTGGTAACGGCGATGAACGTCCTGATCTGCCTCTCATGCGCCAGATCGAGGAAAGCCAATACGCCGTCCGTGCCCTCACCCATAGGACTACCCCGCGCAATCGATTCCATCACGAAAATGGGCTGACCATCCGCCCTACGAAAGGCCGGGATCAGCTGGACGTTGAGCCTCCCGATGGGCATATCCTTGCCATCTGAGATGATGTACTTGACCTCGAAGCGGACGTTCTCAGGCTGTCCCGCCTCGCGCGGACCCGCGTTCCAGAGGCGCATGACCTTCTCAATTTCCGAATGTCGCATCCAGATGCCGGACTGCTCGATGTGATTGATGTACGTCAGTTCGCACTGATCGGCCACGATCTCGCCAAGTTTCTCGTCATCTACGAATTCGCGGAACGCGTTCAGGTTCTTGGCGAATGTCTCCCGAAGGGCTGCGTAGCGCGGATACGCAGCGTCGGTGGCCAGCTTCCGCCAATTGTGGACGAAGCGATCCTGCTGAACCTGAATCAACTCGGTGCCCTCCTTGTTGAGAAACCAGCACCGCGGTACCGGAGGGATCGTCTCGATCCGAACCTCAAGCGACGGGCCCTGGGGTTTCCCGAATGTCTCAACGAAATGGGCCAGCGGGGGCTGCTCCTCTGCGCGAGTGAAGTCGCCGCGAAAGCGCGTCCAGAGAAGACCGTAGTGTGCGACACGCAGTGTCGTCAACGGTGAGAACTGCATCCCTAGAACGACTTCCGCAACGGGAGGCTTCTCGAAGACCGGGAAAGTCGTTCTTGTGGGCATCTTCGGCCTCCAATACTACCTCATGATATAACGTCGGTAACCGACCCACAAGCCCCCCCAAGGTGTTGGACTATTTCGTTCCCCCCGCATAGAATCGCCCCCCGTGCCGCCGTCCCTCATCACCGGCCTCCGATGCGTCGTCTGCGGCCGCACGTACGGCCCTGACGTCCTGTTCACCTGCCCGTCCTGCGGCGTCGAAGGCATCCTCGACGTCGAGATCGACTACGACCGCGCCGCCCGCACCCTCACCCGCGACGCCCTGGCCGCGCGACCACTCGACCACTGGCGCTACCGCGAACTCCTCCCGATCGCCCCCGAAAGCCCGCTGCCCCCGCTGCACGTCGGATGGACCCCGATCTACGACGCCCCGCGACTCGCCCGCGCCACCGGCCTGCGACGGGTCCTCCTCAAGGACGACGGACGCAATCCCACCGCCTCCTTCAAAGACCGCGCCAGCTCCGTCGGCGTCGTCAAGGCCCGCGAGTTCGCCCGCGACACCATCGCGTGCGCCTCTACCGGCAACGCCGCCTCCAGCCTCGCCGGTTTCGCCGCCGCCGTCGGCCTGAAGGCCGTCATCTTCGTGCCGGAACGCGCGCCCGATCCGAAGGTCGCCCAGCTGCTCATCTTCGGCGCCACCGTCGTGAAGGTCGCCGGCGATTACGCGCAAGCCTGGGAACTCTGCCAACAAGCCTGCGCGCGATGGGGCTGGTACAACCGCAACTGCGCCGTCAATCCGTACCTCATCGAAGGCAAGAAGACCGCCGGCCTCGAGATCGCCGAACAGTGCCGCGACGCCATGCCCGATTGGGTCGCCTTCTCCGTGGGCGACGGCTGCACGATCGCCGGCACATGGAAGGGCCTCAAGGAGATGAAGCGCCTCGGCCTCGTCGATCGCCTGCCGCGCATGCTCGGCGTGCAAGCCCAAGGCGCGCAGCCCATCGTCGAGGCCTTCCGCACCCGCCGCCCGCTCGTGCCCGGCCCCGCCCACTCGATCGCCGACAGCATCTCCGTCGGCCATCCCCGCAACTGGCGCAAGGCGCTCGCGGCCGTCACGGAATCCGGCGGCACATTCGTCGCGGTGCCCGACGATCGCATCCTCGACGCGATGCGCGCGTGCGCCCGACTCGGCGGCGTCTTCGGCGAACCCGCGGCGGCCGCCGCGCTCGCCGGCGTCTTCGCCGCGCGCGAGAACGGCACGCTCACGGCCGGCGATTCCGCGCTCGTCGCCATCACCGGCAACGGCCTCAAGGACGTGCGCACCGCCATCGAGGCGACGGGCCCGGCCCTCACCATCAAGCCGGACCTCGCGGCCCTCGCGGAGGCGCTCTCGTTATGACCGCCTTGCTCCTGCGAAACGCCGTCGCCGTCCGGTGGCACCCCGCGTCCGTCGAACCCGTGGACCTGCGCATCGACGGCGACACGATCGTCGAGCGCGCCCCGAAGCTCTCCCCCCGCGGCGAAACCGTCATCGACCTCGAAGGCCGCGTCGTGATCGCGGGCATGGTCTGCGCGCACACGCATCTGTATTCCACCCTCGCCCGCGGCATGCCGCCTCCGCCTCGCCCGCCGCAGAACTTCCGCGAGATCCTCGAGACGATTTGGTGGCGCGTGGACCGCGCGCTTGATCTCGACATGGTGGAAGCGAGCGCCGCGACGGGCGCGCTCGATGCCGTCGCGTGCGGCACGACCACGCTCTTCGACCATCACGCCTCACCTTCCGCGATCGAAGGCTCGCTTGAGCGACTGCGACGCGGCATCACACGCGCCGGCGCCCGTGCGGTGCTGTGCTACGAAGTCACCGACCGCGGCGGACCGGACGAAGCGCGACGCGGCCTCGCCGAGCATCGCGCATTCCTGCCCGACGCGCGATTCCGACTCGCCGTCGGCGCGCACGCGTCCTTCACGCTCGAGGAGTCGACCCTCGCCCAGTGCGGCGAGCTGGCGCGCGAGCTGGATACCGGAGTGCACATCCACGTCGCGGAGGATCCGCTGGACACGGCTCCGACTCGTATCTACGGTCCGCGCACGATTCTGGCGCACGCGGTGCATCTATCGGCGGACGAGCTGCGCGCGGCGAGCGAGGCGGGCTGTTGGTTCGTCCACAACCCGCGATCGAACATGAACAATCACGTCGGGTACGCGCCCGTGGCGCAATTTCCGGCGAGGACGGCCCTGGGTACCGACGGGATCGGCGCGGACATGTTCGCCGAGGCACGCTTCGCCGCCTTCAAGGCGCGCGACGCGGGCGCGGACGTCCCTCCGGAGCGCGTGCTGCGGATGCTCCAGGCCGGCCACGAGCTGGCCTCCGAGTACTTCGGTCGCCCGTTCGGGACGCTCGCCCCCGGAAGCGTCGCCGATCTCGCCATCCTCGACTACGACCCGCCCACGCCGCTGACGGCCGAGAACCTCGCGGGCCACCTGCTGTTCGGGATGGACGCGCGGCACGTGTCGAGCGTCCTTGTGGAGGGCGATTTCGTCCTGCGCGAGCGCAGGTTTCCTTCCGCTATTATGGACGGCGCGCGGGCCCAAGCCCGGCGCCTATGGCAGAAACTCCGCTGATTTCAAGGAGGCGTCCCATGCCCAGAACCGTTCGAGCCGCCGTGACCCAAGCGTGCCCCCCGCTGTCCGGGACCGAGCCCCTCGAGAAACAGAAGGAAGCGATGATCGAGAAGCACCTCAAGATGATCTCGGAGGCCGCGCACAAGGACGTCCAGGTCCTGTGCCTCCAGGAGATCTTCTACGGCCCGTACTTCCCCGCGGAGGAGAACCCTCGCTGGTACAAGACGAGCGAGCGCGTGCCCGACGGGCCGACGATCAAGCTCATGTCGGAGATCGCCCGCAAGAACCGCATGGTGCTCGTCGTGCCCGTGTATGAAGAGGAGATGACGGGAGTCTACTACAACACCGCCGCCGTCATCGATGCCGACGGCACCTTTCTCGGCAAGTACCGCAAGAACCACATCCCCCATGTCATGGGGTTCTGGGAGAAGTTCTACTTCCGGCCCGGGAACATGGGCTCTCCGGTGGTC
>JACPRB010000001.1 GCA_016190155.1 Planctomycetota bacterium | reverse complement strand
GAACCCCGGCTCCGGATCCGGTTGAGGCGCGGGCGCGTTCTTCGGCGAAACGGAAACGGACGCCGTCGCCCCCTTCCTTTCCTCCGACGGCCTGCGGTCGTGCTCCCGATTCTGCAGCGCGATCGCGTAAATGAGCAAGCCGATCAACGCGACCATGGCCGCCAGCGACAGGGCGAAGACCGCCAACCGCGGCGCTTTCTTGCGCCGGGCCGTCCCCATCTGATTCTCCGTCACGAGGTGCCGGCTTGTGGAGACCGGCCGAACGGGACGCAGCGGCGCCTGCGCGGCAGGCACCGCCGGCGGCGTCGCCTGCCTGGCGTGCGCGCCGTCGAGTGTCCCCTCCAGATCCTTGGCCAAGTCCGCGCACGATTGATATCGCTGTTCCGGGCGCTTCGACATGCACCGGGCGATGATCCGCGCGACGTATTCCGGCACTTGAGGATTGAGCTTGCGCACAGGCTGCGGCGTCTCGTTCTGGTGCTTGAAAAGCACCACCATGTGGCTGTCGCCCACGAACGGGCGATGTCCCGTCACGGCGTAGTAGAGCATCACCCCCAGCGAATAGATGTCCGAACGCGCGTCCGCCCGGCGCCCTCCCGCCTGCTCGGGCGACATAAAGTGCGGCGTCCCCATCATCGTGCCCGGCATCGTCACCAGCGACTTGTTCTCCTGATCGTACGCCAGGCCGAAATCCGTGATCTTGACCTCCCCCTTCTTGCTGACGAGGATGTTCGCCGGCTTGACGTCGCGATGGACGATACCCGCCTCATGCGCCGCCTGCAGCCCCCGGGCCACGCCGGCCCCGATCCGGACGGCCTCCTTCAGATCCATCGGCCCGCGCGCTTCGTCCAAGAGCTCCTGGAGGGATCGGCCGTCGACGTACGACAAGACGATGTACCAGGCCTCGCCCTCGTTGCCGATGTCGTACACCTGCACGATGTTGGGGTGCTCCAGCTTCGCGCACGCGATGGCCTCCCGGCGAAACCGCGCGAGCAGCTCTTCCTCCCGCGTGAACTCCTTGGGGAGGACCTTGACCGCGACTTGCCGCTGCAGCAGCGAATGCTCCCCGAGATAGACGTCGCCCATGCCTCCGTGGCCGATGCGCCGCAGCAGCTTCACCTTGCCGAACGTCGCGCCTTCCAGGAGGTCCCGGCCGCCCTCCGCGGAAGTCGTCGATCCCGTGTGGCTTGACGGACGTTTGATCGGCGAGGGAGGCAAGGCAGGCGCCACGCTCGAGCGAGTCCGCTTGATCGGAGATGGAGACAGCGGGGCGCTTCGCCCTCCCGGGGAGGCGTCGGCCGTGGCCTTCCCCTGGGTCGGCTCTCGCGGCGGCTTGGAATCCGGCAACGGTGGCGAAGACATGATGTCCTCGAGCGGGCTCCCCTCCAGCTGAACACCGTTGTTATGATACCCCCAAAACCAGAGGGAAGGACCGGAAGCGAATCCTCCGCTCACCCGCGCGGGGGCAGCCGGCGAACGAAGCGTGCCGCGCCGGCCCCCAACACCGCCGCTCCCAAAATGACCAGCGAGAGCGGCGCCTTGACGCGGGCGACGAACAGCAGATTGACGTCCACCGACGCCCAGTTGATGACCACGAAAACCACCAGCAGCGCCAGCGCCGCCCAGCCGATGATCCGCTTGAGATTCTTCTTCACTTCCGCGCCCCGGCGCGCCGCCCGTCCAAGTAGTCGCGGACCCGCTCGACGACCGCGCGAATGTGCGCGACCTCGAGATGTCCGCAGGAGTACCGCACCGATACCTCCGGTCGCTCCCAGGAACCGCGCTCCACGTTCGCCTTCACCTCCGCGACGAGATCCTCCGCGGAAGACCCTTCCGCCACCAAGTCCTCCACCGGCAACCACTCCCGCACGACGAAGGACGCCGAAGAGCGCAGCATCCGGCCGTTCCGCAACCGGCGCTCGTATTTCAGCATCTCGCAAGCGGCGGTCATCTCCTCCAGGCTCGCATCGTGCCGGGCGATCTCGCGTTCGAGCCATTCCAGATGCCCCTCCGGCGCCGCATAGCCGGACGTCTCGCGGCTTGACTCCAGGTCCGCCTGGAGGGCAAACCGTTCTTCGCCGGAATCTGCGATCGCCCGTTCGAGGTAGTGGATGCGCTCGTCCAGCAGATCGGCCCGCATGCGACGTTCGCGCTCGGCGACATCCCGATGATACGCCAGAAGCTCGCCTCGCCCCCGTTGAACCCATTCCTCTTGCAGGATTCCCAGCGCGTACGCGCGTTCCGTCTCCGTCGCGACGCGCTCGCCGCCCCCCGCAGGGTCGATCACGGTCACCACCTCGAGGCGGATCTCGCCGCGCTCCCGCACTTCGGTGATATCCGTCCGGCTCCCGCTCAAGAACGCCTCGTCGACCGTATCGGTCGGAGTCCGAGCGGTATATCGCCGGAAGAGGAACTCCTTGCCGGTCGGATAGTCGACGAAGCGGAACTCCGGCGGCACGCGCAGCACGATCTCCGGCGGGCGCGGCAACGGCTCCACCGGCTCCGGCGAGGGTTCCACGTATCTCGGTGGCCCGCATCCCGCGATCGCCGCGGTCAACGCCAGCGCAAGCCAGAGCCGCATGTTGCCTCCTACTGGATCGGAGCCACTTTGATCAAGGCCTTCAACTTTCCCTGCACGGACGCGAATTCGACGGTGCAGGTCCGCGAATCCCGACGCAGCGTGGCGGTCGCCTTGTCCTGTACGACGTTCTCCGTCGCGCGATTCCATCCCAGATCGGACATCGCCGCCATCCATTCGCGGAACGTCTGGACGAGGTCTCCCTGACCTTCGTACTCGATCGTCCCTCTCTGCAACCGGCCTTCCCCCGCGGGCTCGAACCCTCCGGCCGTGACCAAGCGAAACCCGCCGGGCTCCACGACGTCGGTTTCCGGATAGACCTCGACACTGCCGCATCCCGCGAAGAACGCCCCTACGCCCAGCACGGACACGACCGCCGCGAACGTCTTCATCAGACCTCCCAGATATTGAGGACGTGCCGATCCCCGTACTCCCTGCGGAGGGCGATCTTAAAGGCTGTCCGGAGCCTCCATCAACAGATTTGCGTCAGAAGAACTTCCGGTGCAGCGCCCGCACCGCGCGATGCACATCTTCGTCCTTCACGACGAACGCCACGTTGATCTTGGAAGCCCCCTGCGAGATCATCAGGACGTTCACCCCCGCCTCCCGCAAGGCCCAGAAGACGTCGCCGGCGATGCCGGCCATGAACTTGAGCCCCTCTCCCACCACGCACACGATCGCGCAGTTCTTCTCGACCGAGACTTCGCCGATCGCCTCGAGCTCCTTGGCCGCGCGATCGAGGTGGCGCGGGCTGTCGGTGGTGACGGAGACGCTCACCTCGCTCGTCGCCACCATGTTGACGACGATCTTGTGCCGGGCGAAGATCTCGAAGATGCGCGCCAGGAAGCCGTGACCCATGAGCATCCGCGACGATGTGATGTTGACGACGTAGTTCCCCAAGTGGTGGGCGATCGATTTCACTCCCGTCGGGTGGTTTTCGATGCTCGGCAGGATGGTCGTTCCCTTGTGGTCGGGCTTGAACGTGTTGAGCGCGCGCACCGGAATCCTCTTGAGGATGGCCGGCACGATGGTCGCCGGATGCAGCACCTTCCCGCCGTAGTAGGCCAGCTCGCTGGCCTCTTCGAACGTGAGCTGCTCGATCGGCCTGGCTTCCGGAACCAAGCGCGGATCGGCGGTCATGATGCCGTCCGTGTCGCTCCAGATCTGCACCTCTTCCGCCCCGACGGCCGCGCCGATGATCGTGGCGGTGAAGTCGGAACCGTTGCGCCCCAACGTCGTGATGTCGCCGTCTCGGGTCTTGCCGATGTACCCCGTAATGACGGGCAGCTTCGCCATGCGTCCGACGTGCCGCTTGATCTCCGGCTCCGCTTCAGGCAGGGGCTGGGCCCCGCCGAAGTGGTCATCCGTGAGCAGACCGATGTCGAACGCGTCGTGCTGCTCCGCCGGCACGCCCACCCGGGTGAAGGCGGCCGCGATCAGGCGCGTCGAAAGACGCTCCCCGAAGCTCACGACATAGTCGAGCGTCCGCGGAGTGAGCTCCTTGACCAGCGAGATGCCCTTGAGCAGGACCGAGAGCTCCTCCAGATTCTCCCTCAGGAGGTCGCGGTCGACGCCCAGGGCGTCGGCAGCCTCGTGATGGCGCGCGCGCACCTTCTCGAGCCGGCTGAAGTCGGATCGAAGCGCCTCTTCGGCCAGGGCGAAGAGATCGTCCGTGACGCCGCGGAAGGCGCTGATCACGACGATCGGCGCCCGGTCCAGACGAGCCCGCACGATCTCGAGCACGTCGCGGATCCGCTCGGCGTCGGACACCGAGCTGCCGCCGAACTTCATCACGATCATGAGACCGAGGATTCTAGGGGCGCCCGGGCGGGAAAGCAACGGCGGCTAGGAATCGTTCAACACTTCGACCGTTCATCCGTTCGACGGTTCATTCACCCAACGCGGCGGCCGAAGGGCGGGGGCTGCCGCCGCGAAAATCCAAACCCCCAAGGAGGAAATCACGGAGGCGCTTCTGGCTGGGTTCCTAACGCCCGGAATCTTCGTGTTTCGAGAAGATTCTCTGCAAGCGTTCAGAATAGCCTCTCAAGAGAGTAACCACGGATTTCGCGGATGTCGGCTGCAAGAGACTCCTCCCTCATGGAAGAGCCTCGCCCTCATTACATCCTTGTCCGACAGGTCCTGTGCCTTCTTCGTCGATAATCCGCGAAATCCGTGTAATCCGTGGTTGGCCTTCTGCGTGGCCTGCGCTTGCGGCCCTTTCGGTTGCCGCCGCCGCGCTGGGGCTTGGGAGTTGGAATTTCCCGCTTACAGCTCCTCGCTCGCCCAGATGTCCTCGAACTCGACCGCCAGCTCGAATTCGTCCCCCCTGCCGAACCGCACCGGGCGGCCCACCGCCCCGATGCCGCGATACGGCTCCGAGCAGAACGTCAGCATCACCCGGAAGCTCTCCGCCGGCAGCGCCTGTTTCTCCAACACGATCTTCCCCAGGCGCGCGCCGCCGAAGCCGATGTCCCGGACAATCGCCGTCCCGCCGCCGAATCTCTCCCCGTTCTCAAGCCGGATCTCCAGCACCGCCGGCAGAGTCACCGGATTGCGCGTCCAGCGCCGGGCATGTCCCCGCGCCTCCGCGGCCGCCTGCTCGATCTCCCTCGTCTCCATCTTCCCTATCATCGAATCACCTCGTTCATCTCAGCGCCGCGACTTCGCCTTCCCGTCCTCGACCACGGCCTGAGCAGCCGCCAGCCTCGCGATCGGCACCCGATAGGGCGAGCACGACACGTAATTCAATCCGACCTTGTGGAAAAACTTCACGCTGCGCGCCTCCCCGCCATGTTCTCCGCATACGCCGATCTTCAAGTTCCTCTGCGTGGCCCGCCCGCGCTCCACGGCCCAGCGGACGAGTTGCCCCACGCCCTCTCGATCGAGCGATTGGAACGGATCCTCAGGGAAGATCCCCGTCTTGTCCCGATCCACGTAGTCCGGCAGGAAGCGCCCAGCGTCGTCGCGCGACAGTCCCATCGTCATCTGCGTCAGGTCGT
>JACPRB010000042.1 GCA_016190155.1 Planctomycetota bacterium | reverse complement strand
GGTGAGGATGCCTCTTCCATCGGAGGTGTCGCCTTCCTTTCCTGGTTTCCTGCCTTCCTCAGAGGTACTCCGGTGACATCTCTTGAGGCCCAGGGGGGGCATGCTCGAACAGCTTCGGAGAGTCGCATGAGAATCTTCTCAAGAGAACAAGAATCCGGCTGATAGGAACCCAATGCATTCGCGCGTTGCCGCCGGAGTATCTTCTCGTGGCGCGAAGAAACAAGGCGTTAGGAACCCAATCTCCGGATCTCGCCATCTCCCCAGGTCTCTTTCGGGCATCTGGGGAAATCTCCCGCGAAGCCGGATCCCCTTGAAAGCCCAGGACGGTGGGCTACTTTGAAATAGCGACCGTCCGCAGACCCCGGGGATGCCAAAGGACCGAGCGCCCGGGATGATGTGCAGACGGTCGCATCATGCCGGAGCGGGCGGGAGCGTTGCGCGCCTGGAATGGCGGGTACTTCACGAAAGGTCGCTTCCTCCGACCACCGTCCGGGCACGGCGGGCGAGCGATTTCCGGGGAGAAGGGGGCGCGTTCCGGCTGCGGCCGACTCTGTATGTTCGCCGCGCGTTTGAGGAGAAACCCTATGAGCATCCCTAGCACGCCGCACGACATGACGGAGCCCCGCGCCGCGCAAACGATCGTCACGGAAGCGGGGCCTTCACTCGAAGAGTTGCCGGATCGGGAGCTGATGGCGCGCGCCATGCAAGGAAACCGCGCCGCGTACGGGATTCTGTTTCGACGCCACGCCGACGGCATCTGGCGGATGTCGTATCTGCTGGTACACAGCGCTCCCGCGGCGGACGACGCCGTCCAGGAGACGTTCACGCGCGGGCTGGCGCGGATCGAGACGTACCGGGGAGAGGCGGAGCCTCAGGCGTGGTTCTACTCGATCGCCCTCAACGTCTGTCGCCACACCCTGCGCGACGAGAATTCGCAGGCGGAGCCGGCCGAACCGGAGACGCTCGAGCGGGGGCGGCGGCTCGGGCCGCGCCCTCGAGGCGTTCTCACCAGCGTCCTGCGCCGGGAACGCTCCCGGCGCCTGGCATTGGCGTTGGGGTACCTGACACCGCCTCAACGGGAGGTGTTTGTCTTGCACTACGTGGAGGATCTGGCGTACGAGCAGGTGGCCAGTCTTCTCGATATCACCCCCGGCGCCGCCCGCGCGCTTTCACACCGGGCTCGGGCCGTCCTGAGGGACAAGCTGGCTGCGGATGTCCCCCTGCTGAGCAAATCCTAGACGGAGGCCGCGCCTATGAACCGATTGGTTTACGCCCTCCTGCGCGCGTTCGGGTCCGCCAGGGCCGAGCCTCAGTCGCTCGAGGCGCGCGACGCCGCGCGACGAGAGAGGCTGCGCGCGCTGACCGAAGAACGCAGCCGATTGGCGGAGATGATCCCGTACTTGATCGACTTCCATTTCGACGACATCGCCCGTGAATACCGGCGTCGCATGGCGAAGATCGACGCCGAGGCGCGGGCGATCAAGGACGAATCCGACGAGGCCGCCTGAAAAGCCGTTCCAAGGTTCGTCCGTTCAGTCGTTCCGAGAAGCCGGCCGCCGAAACGGGACTTCTGAACGGGAGAACGTGTGAACACTTACGGCGACCCTCTTCTCACAGGGCTGTCCGTGCCGGAAACGAGGAAGGAGAGGTTATGGTGCTGTCATTGATGTGGACGGCGGTCCTTCTCGGCGCGCAGGACGAGCCTGCCGTCGACAATCCGGAGTACCGCAGCTGGTCCGACTTCCCCGCCGGCGCTTGCGTCACCCTTCGTCAGACGATCGACGATGGCGAGAGGCGCGTCGAGATGGAGACCACGCATACCCTCGTGAAGGTGACGCGCGAACGGGTCTTCGTCGAATCCAGGACGGTGAGTCTCGCGCCCGAAGGGAAAGGGCGGGTGTTGGCCGTGGGGCGGCGAGAGATCCCGGCGAAGCTGCGCGTCAAGAAGCCGTCCCTGGATGGTCGGGAGCCGCTGCCCGAGAAGCCGGCGGACGGACAGGAATGGGTCATGCAAGTCCGGGAAGGCGAGGAGAAGCTGCGCGTGGGCGAACGAGAGGTGATGTGCCGGTTCATCGAAAGGACGATCGATTGCGGCGACGCCAAACGGGTGGCACAGGTGTGGTTCTCGCGCGAGGTGCCCGGCGGATTGGTGAAGCTCGTGGCCGGGACGGAGGGGCCGGTGCGGTTCCATGTCCGACTGGAAGTGGTGAGTTTCAAGAAGGGCAAGGAAGCGGTCAGTCCGCCTTCTTTTGCGCCTCTTCCTTATCGTCCTTGAAGAACGCGCGGTTCTTGGCCCACCACCGTTTCCATTCGCCGGCCGTGTTGCAGGCCTTCTCTCCGGTGATGTCCTTGAGCGCCTGGATTGCTCGGGGCAGGAGATCCTCCGCGCGCTTCTTGCGCTCGTCTTGTTGATTCTGATTCGACTGGCCCGGGAAGGTCCGGCCGTCGGGCGGCGATGCGCCGGGCCCTCCTCCACTGTACGAGCTGTTCTGGCCGCGCTCCTTGTCCAGTTCCAGCTGATCCACCAGCGTGATGAGCGGATCGATCGAGTCCTTGCTGCCGAGCGTGCCCGCCGTGTCGATCGCCTCCTTGGCGATGTCCACTTCCCGATGCGAGAAGAATCCGGTGAGGTTGCGGGCCACTTTCTTGCAGCCGATGTCGCCTACTTCCTTCAGGGCCTTCACGGCGACGTCCGGGAGCCGGTCGCTTCTGGCCAGCGAGAGGAGCGCCGAAGCCGCCTTCTCGTCGTTCTTGAACTTGCCGATTTCGTCGGCGGCCTCTTGCCTCACCTCCGGCGCCGGCTTGGCCAGCCACGACTTGAGCTCGGCCAGGATGAGCGGATGAGGCTGGTCTCCCAATCCGTCCAAGGCGCTGACGAAATCCTCGTTGGATCTGCATTTCCTGACGGCGGTCCGAAACTCCTCGATACGCTTCTTCGCGCTCGCCTCGGCTTCCTTCTCCGCCTTCTTCGGATCGTCCTGCGCGGAGGCAGCGCCGGCCAGGGCGAGACCAACGATCATCACCGTGAATCTCAACATCGCGCCAATCTCCTTATGGCCGCTCCCCTATCAAGGTAAACACCGCGGAGGCCTCTCTATTCGTCGATTTCCTCGTCCTTGTCGAGCTTCTTCTTGTGCTCCTCGGTCTTCTTGACCCATGTCCCCTTGGCGGTCTGGATCCACCAGCCGACCTGGGCCACCTTCATTCGTGCCCGGGCGTACACCCGGCGAACGTTGTCCATCTGGTCGTCGGCGAGCTTGTTGGCCTTCAGGATCTCCCGGAGCAGGCTCTCTCGATCCTCATTCTCGGCGTTGACGAGCTTTCGAAAGGCCGCCTTCTCCTTCCCCGCCAGGTTGCCGACTTCGCGCTCCTGAAGGCGCGCATCGTTGCCTTCGCCGACACGGCCGGCGCCGAGGTGAGCCTCGACTTCGGAGAGGCGTTTCTTGCGACGCTCGTTGATCTCCTTGATCGCGGGGGTCTCGACGGTGATATTGACGGCGTCCTGCAGATCCATCACGGGATCGAAAGCCGCGGCCTGTCCCTTGGGCTGCCCCTCTTCGTGCAGCTTGTTCTCCATGTCGATCAGCTTCTGCTCCATCTCCTTGGGAGGGAACGCGAAGGTCAGATTGACGGTCACGGGGATGCACGACGCGGACAGGGATGTCGCCAAGACAAGGGCGAGCAGGCGCTTCATGAAGGTTCTCCTTGCAAGCGGGTCGGAATTATACACGACGCCGTCGCACTATTTCTTCACCTTATTGAACCGGTCGATGATGTCGTTGAAATCGAGGCCTCCGCCGGGGTTGACGATGTCGATGTTCACGCGCCTCATGCCGGCGCCGATCATGATGAACTCGCGGCCGGGCTCGCTCGGACGCCGACCCTTGCGCAGGTCCGCGACGTCCTGAAGGACGACCTCGCCGTCGGCCCGCTGGAAGTAGAGTCCGCGCGGGTAGAACGTGAAATCCACGTCCATGAAGGCGTAGAAACCGAATTTCTTGTACGAGAGGCGTTCCGCCGGGATCCGGGCGATCTGCCGCGCGACATCCGGACCTCCGATGAGCATGGCCAGCGCCCGCACCGCCTGCAGGTCGCACTCCTGGGTGACGTCGCGACGCCGGACGGTGCGCAAGCGCACATCGAACCAATTGGGCAGCCCGCTGGCATGCAGCTCGATCTGACCGGCGGCCTCCGCCACCCCGTCGATGAGGCCGAACTCCGTGAGCGTCCGGCAGACCTCGCGCAGCCGGATCGCCGTCATGTCGAATCCGAATCGGTACGCCCGGCGTATCCGATCGAACGGATTGAGGATCCGCAGATGCTGCAGGGCGATCTCGCCTTCGAATATGCCGATGCGCGCGTTCTGGGCCACCGTGATCTGCGGGCCGGAGATGAGCAGCGTCCCCCACGGCAGCGACGCCCGTCCCGAGAGCGGTCGCGTGATTCCGTAGACCGCCGCGACGCGCGCGAAATCGAGGCCGTCTACGCCGAAATGCAGTTCGGTGTGGAGATCGTCCATCAGATTCCACATCGCGATCTCCCCCAGCCGCGCCTGTCCGCCCCATAGAGCGAAGGCGAACGACTCGGGAAGCCGCAGGGAGTTCTCGCCGGCCACGACCTCCAGCCGCCGCGCGCCCAAGGAGACCGCCGGACAGGGAATCAGGTCCTCGAACGCGATCCAACCGCGCTCCGCGCGATTGAGCGTCTCGCCGCGACTGAGGAGCAGGGGTACCTCTGCGTTAAGACGAACCGCGCTGAGGCCGCCCCATCGAATCGTGAGGTCCGACAGGAACAGACGGCCCTCCACCCGGAAAGCGCCGGCGTCTCCCGCGAAGCGCGCCCTTGCCCGCACCCGCCCCTGCGCCGCCAGCCCGTCGACCAGTTCGAGCTCGCGCAGCTGTTCCGTCAGTGAGCCGGCGTCCATCTCGCCGGTTTCCAACGAAACGTCATAGGTCAATCCGGCCGGAGTCCGGCGGATGGTGCCGTCGACGGAGAGTCGGCCCAATCCGCCGACGGAGATTCCGGAACCCTTGAATTGCGTCTCGCCGGCCTCGAGATCGAGGCGGCCGGCCAGCGTCAACGACAGGGCGTCCGCCCGGTCGAGGAGGTGATAGAGCGCGCCCTTCAACATCTCCGCATGAGAGAGCGTGAGCTGGACGAAGCCGGTGAAGACCCGGTTGTTGCCGTCGCGGGTGACGTCGAACGCGATCTGGCCGGTTCCTTGAGACGATTCGAAGTCGTCGTGCGCGACGAAGGCGTCTTCGAAGCGGACGGTGCCGACGGACCGCGCGCCGTCGATGCGCGCCTCGTAGGCGGCGGATGGAAAATGGAGGACGGCGCCGGCGCCGAGGTTCATCTCCAGGTCCGCCACGCGTCCGCGCGCCTTCCATCCGCCCTCCGGATGAGGCGCGACGGATAGGGACAGCCGCGTGCGTCCCGTACGATGCCGGAAGCGCACGTCTTGGCCCGACACCTCGTAATCCGTCAGCTCGCCCTCGAACTCGATGCTCGACAGGCTGTTGTTCTCCAGAGAGAGCGTGCAGTGCGAGGTCAGGAGCCCGTGCGCCTTCATCCCGGTCAGGGCTTCCAGGAGGGAGACGAGCGCGTGCGGCAGGCTGAAGGAGTCGACTTGGACGCTGGCGGCCGCGGAGCTTTCGCGCGGCACCTCGAATCCCGCCTTGGCGGCCAGCGTTCCGATCTTGAATCGGTCCAAGCGGACCCGGCCGGAGGAGGTCGTCAACTCCAGCGCGCCGCGGACGTCGATTTTGGGATCCGGCGAGGTCGTCAACAGCCCTTTCGCGCCGAAGGAAATCACGAAGTCGGTCGCCGGGTCGATCCGGATCTCGAGGTCCCGTACGTCGTAGGGGTCCCCTCCTACGCGCCCGCTCAGTTCGATTCGAGAGGCGCGAATGGGCGGCAGGGGCAGGGGGCCCGCGAGGCGGAACCTCGACGGCGCCTCGCTGCCGGGTTGCGGCGCGGCGGGACGAGTCCATTCGCGCAGCTGGTCCGGGGACAAGTCGATCGACGCGCGCACCCCGTCCAGGAGGACCTCGCGGACGGTACCGAAGGGGGCCAGGGTGCGGAATCGGATGAGCGCGGTGTCGATCTCGATCGGGCCGAGGCCGGGGGCGTTGGGCCGGAGTTTCAGGTGGCGAGCGGTGAGCTCGCATCCGTTGGGCAGATCGAGGGCGCCGATGTGAACGGGCATTCCCAGGCTTTGGCTCAGCTTGGCTTCGATCGTGTCCCGAAGGAATCCCGCGCGGAGGGCGGCGGGAAGGAGGGACAGCCAAAGGACCGGGATGGCGATCGCCGGATAAAGGAGGGCGATGACGGTGCGGCGCAAACGTCTCCGGCACGGCATGAGGGGGCTCATTATAGCGTTCCCTCTCTTCCTCTTTCACCATGGAGTTGCTTGCGCACAGCCTGCATGCTACCCTCCAACGCCCATGGGGACGCGTATGGAGCCTTTGTTCATGCGCTTGACCCGGCCGCTTGACGGCAGGGCCGGGCGCCGTCCCCTTCTCTTCCCCGCCGATTGGGTGGTGATCGCTTATTTCGGGATCCTGACGCTGGTTGTCCTGGCGCGGTGGGGCTGGATGCGCCGGCCGTTGGGCTTCACCGCCTTTCACCTCTTGGTCATCGGTACGCTCATCGCGGTCGCGTGGGCGGATCGCCGGTTCGACAACCGCTTCTGGCGGTTCGTCCATTACTGGCTGCCCGTGGGGGTCGTGCTGACGGCCTTTCAGGAGCTTCAGTACTTGATCCCGCAGGTGCACTCCTTTGCCGACCGCCGTTTCGACTACGCGTTGGACGGGCTGGACCGTCGCTGGTTCGGAGATGTCGAGGCGTTTTGTCGCACGATCGCCTCGCGTGCCGGCGCGGACCTCATGGCGCTGTGCTATGTGTCCTACTACATCCTGCCGATCGTGCTGGGCGGGTTCCTGTACGCGCGCGGGAGATTCGATCGGCTTCGCGAGTCCGCGGCGGTCCTGTGCGTCGGCTGGTTTCTATCGTATCTGGGGTATTTCGCCGTCCCCGCCTTGGGACCGTATCGCGTGATCGACGGGATCCGGGAGCCGGCGTTGGAGGGGTGGCTTTGGGCCGGTCGCGTGCACCGCGTGATCGCGGAACTGGAGTGGGAGATGCCGGACGCCTTTCCCAGCGGCCACGCGTTGATCGCGATGCTCGTCGTGGTCCTGGCTTGGCGGCACGCGCGGGGACTCCTTTGGGCGTTGCTGCCGGTGGCGCTAGGCCTCATCGCGTCGACCCTTTACCTCAGATACCACTACGTCGTGGACTTGGTGGCGTCCGCGGCGATCGTGCCGGTGGCCGTCGTCCTGGGGCGCGTGATGGCGCGCGCGTGGGAGACGGCGTCCGCGGAGCGAACGTGAGCGTGGAGAAGGACCGCCGTTCGCGCGTGGCCGTCGCGATGCCCGCCTACAACGAACTGTGGACGATCCGGGAGATCTTCCGCCGCGTGACCGCGTCCGACGTCGTCGACGAGCTCGTCATCGTGGACGACGCCTCGACGGACGGCACGTGGGAGGTGCTGCAGGAGGTGGTCGGCGCCTATTCGGGTCGGGTGCGGGTGCGGCTCCTGCGACAGCCCCGCAACAGGGGAAAGGGCGCGGCGTTGAGGCGCGCCTTCGCGGAGGTGACGGCGCCCCTCACGATCGTCCAGGATGCGGACCTCGAGTACGATCCGGCGGATTACGCCAAGCTCATCGCGCCGATCCTGGAGGGTCAGGCGGACGTCGTGTACGGATCGCGCTTCTCGGGCTATCCGCGACGCGTGCTTCGGTTCTGGCACGAGATGGCCAATCGAGTGCTGACGACGTTGTCGAACGTCGCCACGAATCTCAACCTGACCGACATGGAGACGGGGTACAAGGCCTTCAAGACGGCGATCCTGAAGGGGTTGTCGCTTCGGTCCGACCGGTTCGGCTTCGAGCCCGAGATCACGGCCAAGGTAGCGCGGCTGGGCTGCCGGGTGTATGAGGTTCCGGTTGCCTATCACGGGCGCAGCGGGTACGAGGGGAAGAAGATCGGATTCTGGGACGGGGTGGAGGCGCTCTGGGTCATCTTCAAGTTCTGGTTGATCGACGACCTCGGGCCCGTGGATGTGGAGAGCTACACGCTGAAGGTGATGCAGCGCGCGACGGCGTACAACCGGTGGCTTTTCGAAAAGATTCGCGCGCATGTGCGTGGCCGCGTGCTGGAGGTGGGGTCGGGGCTGGGCAACATCACGCGATTCCTGGCGCACTGTCCGGAGGTGACGGCGACGGACATCGAGCCGCGATTCCTGGAGGAGCTCGAGACGGTTTTCGCCGGCTGGGGCAACATCACCGTCCGCCGCTTCGATGTGGAACAGGGGGCGAAGGACCTGGGTCGATTCGACGCGATCGTCGCGCTCAACGTGGTGGAGCACGTGCGGGATCACGAGAAGGCGCTGGCGAATGTCGCGGAGTTGCTGCGGCCGGGCGGGCGGGTCGTCATGCTGGTGCCGGCGCATCCGAGCCTGCACTGCGGTCTCGATCGCCATCTCGGGCATCATCGGCGGTACACGCGGGAGGGGGTTGAGGCGCTCCTGCGCGGGGCGGGGTTGAGCGTCGTGGAGAGCCGGTATCTGAACAAGCTCGGCGCGATCGGGTGGTTCGTGAACGGTCGCGTCATGGGGCGTCGGGTCTTGCCCTCCTCCCAGATGCGCCTGTTCTCGCGGATAGTGCCGCTGCTCGACGCCGTCGATGCCCTGCCGATGAGCTTCGGGCTTTCCGTCCTGGTGGTCGGGGAGCGGCAGGGTTAACTCGGCCGGCAACCGTTCACCCGTTCGTAGGTTCTTCCGTTCACCTGTTCCGGACTTGCCACGTTCGTGCGCTCCACATGGAGGCTCCCGTTGACGGCAAGCCCGGAACGAACGAACGGATGAATTGGCGAACCGGTGAACGCTTAACCCGGGGGTTTCTCCTGGGCAGGCTCCTGAGGCTTCTCGCCTTGCTTTTCCGGCGCGGGTTTCTCGGACATGGCCGGGGCCGGTTCGGGGAGGCCCTCCTCCTCCGGTTCCTCGAACACCTCGTTCATCTCGATGCCGTCGACCTTCTTGCGCAGCAGGTAGTAGATGAGCGTTTGTTGCGAGATGACGTAAGACGGGGCGTATCCCAGGGCCATGCCCAAGGCGATGACCAGCCACGCGATGACGATGTAGGCCGCCGCTTTGTGCCACTTGGTATCGAGACGCTGTATGTCGACGGAGTAATCCGGCTGGACGATTTCCTTAGAGAGCGCCATCATCCGTCCATAGGGGTGGGGATCGGTCGCAAAGGCCCGCGGCGTCCAACCGTAGTTCCTGACGCTGTGCCGTTCGCTCAGGATCATCGACCAAGCGCTGTTGGCGACGTCTTGGAAGCGATCGTAGTGTTTCTCGTATTTCGTGGGATTCTGCTGCTTGTCCGCGTAGTACTTGTCCCACTCCGGTTTCGGGGCGTCCGCCGATGGAGGCGCCGGCGGTCCTTGGACGCCGAAGGAATCGAACCCCACGGCGCCGGCCTGCAAGCCCAGGTGGCACAGGAGGATCGCGAAGAGGATGACGAAGGCGATGCAGACGATGCCGTAAGCGGACGAGACGAATTGATACCAGAGATAGTGCCAGGGTCGAGAGTAGACGTAGCTGAAGCCGCGGCTGACGGCGTCGAACGCGTCGGTTCCTTCGGTCGCGATGGCGGGGCCGAACAAGGGGAAACCCGCCAGTGTTCCGAGGAGGATCAACGCCATGATGAATCCGGCGACCAACGCCAAGGGCAGCAAGATCGCCACGATCGGGGCGCCCACGTACCCGAAGTCAAGCGCTCGTCCCACGATTCCGCCGGCGAAGTTGCAGAAGGCGAAGAAGAGGAAGCCGATCGCGCAGATCCACGGGGACATGAAGAACGACCAGAACTTCTTGCGGCCGAAGCGCTCCGCGCGGGCGGTTTCGATGCGCTCTCCGTCCTTGGCGATCTCGTAAGCGGCGATGCGGGCGATGGCGCCGCCGAGGTACGCCCAGATTGCGAAGACGGCGACGAGGAAGAGGATCGTGTAGGGGACGAAGATCGTCCAATGGGCGGGATGATCGGCGGTGCCTACGTAGAGGACCTTCCACGCTTGAACGATCGTGTTCCAGATATCGTGCAGCGCGAACGACATGGGTCTTTGGACGGCCGCCGGGTCGATCTGATTGGCGACGAGGCAGGTGACGGCCAGGGGGCCGAACACGGTCAGGAGGATGGCGCAGAGCGCCAGGAACATCTTGCGCGGATCCAACGCCAGCATGAACCCGTTGAACAGATCCCGCCAATCTCCCTTGAGCTCTCTCATTTCTTCTCCGTCTTATCAGACTTGGTCTCCGTCTTCCCTGTCGCCTTGTGCTCGGTTTTCTTCTTGTGGCCGTCGGACGGCGCCGGGGCGCCCTTCGAGTCCGTGACGTAGAAGCCGCTGCCCTTGAAGATGAGGCCCGCGGGCGGCGTGATGCGGCGCTTGGCGCGCTTCTTGCCGCACTTCGGGCAAGGCTTCGCCCCGTCCGCGTGGATCCTCTCGAAGACTTCGAACACGTTTCCGCACGCGCCGCACTCGTAGTCGTACGTCGGCATAGGTTGGGAATTATAGGGGGTGGGGTGGGCGCGGGCAAGAAAACCGGGCATGGGGCGCGTGGAAGACCCAGCGCGGCGACCGCAACCGAACTCGGGGATCCTCCGTTTTCCGTCCGGAGAATACTCTGAGGAAGCCAGGAAGCCAGGAGGAAGACCGAAGGATAGGACGACCGACTTTCTTTCCTGGTTTCCCGCCTTCCTCAGAGATACTCAGGCGACTGGCCTGGAGGTTCATGAAAAATCTTGTCGTAGCACAAAGTTTTGATCGATGAGCACAACAGAGATTCCTTTCGAGAACGGACACAACCGCTTGAGGCCGAGCTGGTTGTC